>JAFNPO010000082.1 GCA_017386585.1 Aeriscardovia sp. | reverse complement strand
CGGGAGAGTAGCACGCCGCCGCGTTCCTTGGTGGAGGGGGAGTTGAGGGTCCTGTGGGGTTCTCTTCTTCCCCTCCTTTTTTTGTTTTTGTGGTGGTGGGGTGTGTGGTTTTGGTTGACCCCAAAAACACCACCACCAAATTCTGCGTGATGGTCGATAAAACCATTTCTTTCTTTCCCATGCATGGTTCTAATTTTGTTGGACGAAATAACGTCATTATCGCCTCGGAGACCACGGCTAGCTCTAAGGTTATGGTTTAACACCTGTAGGGTAATGGTTTTCGTATGGATGCAGGGAGTAGGTCGTTTTCGATGTATTATTTTGTTCCGCGAAGGTGCCAGCAATCGCACAAGATTATGTACAAGACCAAAACACAGGCATTGACAGCAGCCGAACAATGCGGCATCGAACAAGGCGTTGAATTGACGGTGTACTGCTGCAACTATTGCGGGACATGGCATCTGACACATCATCTCGAGGATAGCCCGAGGTGGTTCAGCGCTTCTTCCTCTGTGTTTTCTGGGCAGAAAGGCAAACGGCACACATCCCGCAGACGCGCTTATAAACCGCGACGGCGATGAAAATGACGGACATGACGGATAAAGGCGCGAGTCTCACATGGGAAAGTTGAGATAACTGAGGTACAAATTGAGGTGACGCCTGATGTATAGAAGCATGGTGCGACGCATAGAATCCTGATCTGTGATGAAACATTGAATGAGACGTGCGCCAAAGATGGGACAGATGCGACAGGACATCTCGTGGCGCCGCACAATAAAACATAGCGAAAGCAGCAATGCGAAAACTAAAATAAAAACAACCCACAAAAAGTCGGGCTGGCGGGATTTGAACCCGCGGCCTCCTCGTCCCGAACGAGGCGCGCTACCAAGCTGCGCTACAGCCCGATACTTGCTTAAAAATCTAAAAACAAGCTTTTCCAGCATACATAACCACTTGCTATTTTGCAAGTGGTTATGTCGAACACCATGTTTCGGATGTAGTTCTAGCACGATTGCGGTATGGTTCCGGGGTGAGTTGGGGTAATGCTCACAGGAATCGGAAAACATATGGCGGCGGTTTTTGATAAGTGATTGACAGTGCTAACGATGGCTGGCAGGGGCATGCTACGGGCCACGGATGTCGTTCTTCGAGTCATACGCCTGATGCAAACAGAGGGACCCTAATAAAAGCGGTGTCTTTGATGGAAAGCGTCAGACACTAGGAATCGCACGGAGAACGATGTCTGCTTCGGGATCGAAAGACTGTACCGGCGTGCCTGTACGCTAACCGATATGGCAGAGAATATGACGAAAGTGAGTGAGGAAGACAAAGCACAGTTGGCGACGGTCAGGCGCGCAGAGAAGCTTCTCGCGCAAGATGAGGATTTGGCACGGCGCATCGGTGATGGGGAAAGCATTGAGCAAGCGGTCGCCGAAAGCACCGCGCAATTCGGTTCGAAGAGCCATTCCGAGCAGACGCAGGTACGCGTCGCCAAGCGCGCCTCCATGCTTAAAGACGGCGTGAACCCGTATCCGGTCGTCTTGAGCGTCACGACGACTATCCCCGAAATCCGTGTCAAATACGATGGAAAACTGGCACCCGGGGATGAAACTCAGGACGTGGTAGGAGTGGCCGGGCGCGTCATGTTCCTGCGCAGCATCGGCGGCCTGTGCTTCGTCCAGCTTCAGGCGGGCGACGGCACGAATCTCCAAGGCATGATTTCCAAGAAGGAGATCGGCAAGGAGTCCCTGGACGCCTTCAAGAAGTATGTTGATCTGGGTGACCAGCTGTTCCTCAAGGGCCGTATTATTTCCTCAAAGACCGGCGAGCTGTCCGTGTTCGCCAGTGAATGGCGCATTGCATCCAAAGCACTTCGCCCGCTGCCTGCGTTGCACGAGGAGCTGAACGACGACCTGCGCACCCGCAAGCATACCTGGCCATGATTGTTGACGATAAAGCGCGTCGTATGGTTCGCTCCCGTTCGGCTGTTATCTCCTCCTTACGGCATAATTTCGAGCGTCGCGGCTATCTCGAGGCGGAGACGCCGATTCTGCAGACTATCCACGGCGGTGCGGCCGCCCGTCCGTTCAAAACACACATCAACGCTTTCGACATGAATTTATATCTGCGCATCGCGCCGGAACTATTCCTTAAGCGTCTGCTCGTCGGTGGCATTGACAAGGTCTTCGAAATCAATCGCAATTTCCGCAACGAAGGCGTCGACCGCACTCATGCGCCGGAATTCACCGCGCTGGAGGCTTACGAAGCCTATGGCAGCTACGACACTATGGCGGAACTGACGAAGAACCTCATCCAGCAGGCTGCCATCGACGTATTCGGCTCCACCGAAGTGACCCTCGCTGACGGTGAAAAGTACGACCTGGGTGGCGAGTGGAGGCAAATCACCATGTACGAGTCCCTGTCTGAGAAGCTGGGCGAGGAGATTACTCCGGACACGACCCTCGAGTATCTCGAAGCCACCGCCATGAAGCTGGGCCTGGAGCTGGACGACGTGGAGAACCATGGCAAGCTTGTCGAGAAGCTGTGGGATCACTTTTACACTGAGGATTCGCACACGCTATGGGAACCAACCTTCGTGCGTGACTTCCCTGTCGAGACGTCGCCACTGACGAAGTCTCACCGCCTTAAGAAGGGTGTCACCGAGAAGTGGGATTTGTACGTACGTGGTTTCGAGCTGGGCACGGCGTACTCCGAACTCAACGACCCGGTTGTTCAGCGTGAGAGACTTGTTCAGCAGGCCAAGCAGGTGCTCGCCGGCGACATCGAAAACTCTATGGCCATTGATGAGGATTTTATCGAGGCACTCGACCAGGCCATGCCGCCGGCTGGTGGTATGGGCATGGGTATAGACCGCCTCCTCATCGCGCTGACGGGCGCGACGATCCGCGACACCATTACCTTCCCGCTCGTTAAGCCCATTCACTGAGTTCGGATCCTCGGAGGCGCCACAATGAGGAACGCTGTCGTCGCTGGAATGCGTCTGCGGACGATTCCAGTGGGAATTGCGCCCGTTCTCGTTGGCGCGTGCGCGGCGTGGCGCGAAATCAGAGTGCTGGGCGCGCCGGCGCCATTCCTGATGGGCTGGTTTTTCGCTGCCATGGCGGTTTGCCTCGGCGTCTCCGTAGGGTTGCAGATTGCTGTGAACTTCACTAACGATTATTCCGATGGCATTCGTGGAGTGGACGCGGCGCGTTTGGGCGATGAGTCAGCTACCGGCAAGCCGCGGAGAATGGTGGCGTCCGGTCTGATGACTCCCAGCCACGTCCTGATATGCGCGGCCGTGTTCGCTGTTGTCGCCTGCGCGTGCGGTGTAGTAGCGGCGTGTTGGTCGCAGGCCTGGTGGCTGATCGCCCTCGGCCCCGTCTTCCTGCTGGCGGGGTGGTTTTATGTCGGTGGCAAGCATCCCTACGGATACCACGGCTGGGGCGAGATCTTCGTCTTTCTGTTTTTCGGGCTGGCGGCGACGGTCGGCAGCCAGTACGTCATTGCCCGCACGGTGATGGTGCGTTCGCTGCTGGTCGTACCGATTTCGCGCGCCTATATGTTGAGCATGTGGCCGAGCCTTGGACCGACCGTTCCCGCGTCCTGGGGAGTGACTTGGCTGGGATGGCTGTCGGCAACCGTCGTCGGTCTCAATGCCGTCGCCGTTCTCATGGTCAACAATTTGCGGGACGTCAATGACGATCGTGCCGGCGGCAAGCGCACGCTGACAGTCATCTTAGGACGGTTGCGATCCTGGAACCTGTTGATTGGCATTTGTGCAGTGGCGACGATTATGTCTTTCGAAGTGGCGTTGTACGAAGCCTGGTGGTGGGGGCTGCCTGTGGGAATGCTGCTGCCGACGTTGCAGGCGTGGCTGCTGGTCTCCGTCAAACGGGGTAACTACCAGTCGGCTCTGGCGGTTGCCAGTCTTGTAGTCCTGGTCTTTGCCGCCCTTGATGTGTTGTGGATCGCTGTCTGACGATGCCGGTTCGACGGATATGACCCCCTCCCCAGAGTGGTCCACATGCTATTCCCGTGTCGTTGCCGTCTTCTGCGTCGCTTAAAATTAAGGTCATGACATATACCTTGATTCTGCTCCGGCATGGCCAGAGCGCGTGGAACAAATCGAACCAGTTCACCGGCTGGGTGGATGTGCCACTGACTGCGCAAGGGATCGAAGAGGCGAAAAACAGCGGACGACTAATGAGGGAGAAGAACGTGCTGCCCGACATTGTCTTCACATCGCTGCTGCGCCGCTCCATTAGCACGGCCTTTTACTCGCTGGATGCGGCAGACCGTTTGTGGATCCCAGTGAAGCGATCCTGGCGTCTGAACGAGCGTCACTACGGAGCGTTGCAGGGACGCAACAAATCCGACATCCATCGCCAGTACGGGGATAAGCAGTTCATGATTTGGCGTCGCTCCTATGCCACGCCGCCGCCGGAGATTAACCCGGACGACGAGTTCGCGCAGAACCACGATCCACGCTACGCGGGTATCCCGGTGCCTGAGACTGAGGCGTTGAAGAACGTCGTCGCGCGCGTCACACCGTATTGGCAGTCCGACATCGTACCCGAGCTGAAGAGCGATAAAACCGTGCTCATCGCCGCCCACGGCAACTCGCTGCGGGCCATTATCAAGATGCTAGACGGCCTGAGCGACGAGGAAATTGCCAAGGTCAACGTACCGACAGCCATGCCGCTGGTGTACCGGCTCAACGTCGACCTCAAGCCAATCGTCCGTGGCGGCGAATACCTCGATCCAGAAACCGCTGCCGCTGGTGCGAAGGCCGTTGCCAATCAAGGGAAATGACGGGTCGGAAAATATAGTCCGGGAAACAAAGTGCTTGAGTGTTGCTCCCACAAGGAATCGGCGGTCAGGCGCTTATGCTCAGGCCGGTTTCGCGCGGCACCCGGAGGTGTGGGGGTTGAACTGGACGGTTAACGCTGCTCTCCGCTGCGGATTGTGGTGTTGAGTGGTTTCGGACATGGGCTGTCCGAAACCACCGTGCCCTTGACGCCGGCACTCGCGGGAGCTGTCACCACCGGAGTATCAGCTACAGCGTGAACGGTGGCATAGGTAGCGGTGTCGTCGCTCGTGCCCAAAGCTAGATTCATATAGTGGTCGCGGTTGATTTTCTCCCAGACGAGTAGTCCGATGCCGATGAGAATGCCGAACAAGCAGGTGTACAGCGACATTGTGATGACATGGATGTGGAACGCGAAGAAGAGGACCACCACGATGACCGTGATGGCGCACCAAATGACCAAACCGATAACGAAGACCCGATGCAGGTCGACTTTTGCTGGTTTCGGCCCCCGTCGCCGTTTCTTTGGATCATAGATTGGCGCAATCTTCATAGATTCAGTTTACCTAGCGCCTCTGGTATCGCAGCGGAGTTTGGCAGTAAGTGCGTAGCAAGTACGCTTCCAGGAAGGCGCAGCGCCTCAGCACTGCACGGATCGAGACGAGCCCCTATCCGCCCAGTGATTTCCCCACAAATGTTTTGGGCAGCGTTGGTAGTAAGCTAATGGGCGATGAGCGAGAAGAAACGGATGAACGAAAAAAAGCGGATGATGGCTGTCCTATCCGCGGCGTGCTGTCTGGTGGGGGTGTCGTGCATTGTTCCCGCAGCTGTCGCAGCGCCAACGTCAGGCGGCAATCAGCCTGTGGCGGCAGTACGCTCCTTTCCGGCGCAGAAAGCTGCTGGACGCGTCAACTTCTACACTGAGGCCACGTCTGTGAGCGTTGGCAAATCTGCACAGTGGGGTGGACTGGAGAGTCTGTCGCCCTCCGCCGTTGACGTCGCCGAACCGGTGTCCGTTTCATCAAACACATCGGCGACGGGGTTATCCGTGTCGAAGAACCCGGCAGCACAGTACGCTGCAACGAGTCAGCAAGGCAGGGAGACAACGCTCCAGACGGCCAGTGTAGGTACTGGTGCCGGAACGGACAGCACGAGCCATGTAAACGGCACCGCTGCCGGGAGCGTAGCAGTAGCGAGAACTAGGGCCGCATCGTCTCTGCGGACAGCCAGCGGCATCGGCTCTGCAGTCGCGATCTACGCGGCGAGTTTTGCTGGGAAAGTGCCGTACATTTGGGGGGGCGATACTCCGGCTGGCTGGGATTGTAGTGGTTTTACCATGTATGTGTTCGCGAAATTCGGCATCAGCTTGCCACATTCGAGCCATTTGCAGGGCGCATATGGAGTGCAGGTCTCGCAGCCGCAGGCTCAGCCGGGTGATCTGATGGTGGAGGCCGGGGGCGCCCACGTCGGTATTTACCTAGGCAACGGACTGATGGTCCACGCAGCATCGCCGCAGCGGGGAACAGTCATCAGTCCAACAAACTGGGCCCAGTTCACCTACTACCGGATGGTTTAAGCCTACGTCGGGCAGGGGGAGCGCAGAAAAAGCAAATAGCGGAAGCGTGTCCAGTCTATGTGTTCGCGCAGTATGAATCGCCGGGGGACGCGCTTCCGCTATTGCGGATTTCATATAGTCTCTTGCGCGTGGTCAGCGTGTCCGTGTTTCAATGCTTGACGATAATGGAAATGGTCACTGGTGTCGCCTGGCGGTAGGTGTGAGCCACAGTGCATTGTTTCTCGATATAGGCACGTACGCGCTTGGCCAGGGTCTCCGCGTCGGCGTCACTGAGGTCAGAACTGGAGGCATCGACAGTGATGCTCTCGGAGAAAGCGGTGAAACGGTCTTCATCCTTGTCGTAGGTGGCGTCAATGTCGGCCCTCAGTGGGGCGTCGGAACCGACGGTGTGATCCACCGGGAAACGCGAGCTGCTCACGGCGCAGCCGGCGGCGGCAATCTTAACAAAGTCGCCGGGGCTGAAGAGGTCGTCCCCGTAGCCGAAGGTGATGCTCGCACCGGTACTGCTATGTGCCTCGAACGTTGTATCGCTGGTGCGTTCGACCCAGATTCTCTTTGCCATGATGACCATCCTTTTTAAAAGGAATATTAGCTCCCTCCAACCGCGCTTTGAACATTGTTCGTCACGGCGAGGAGAACCTGATGTCTATGGTATCCGAATCAAGCAGAAGAAAGGCTGACAAGTACGCCGGGTAGCTCATTGTTGGGTGGATTGGTGTAGAAACTTGGCGTCCCACAGGGCAGCGCATACATTATCGCAGTCTGTACAACTAGTTTCTCCGTGGGAAATCCCAACACCAGTACAATGTTGACAGATTCAGCGTCGCGCTATTGGCAGGGAAAGACTTCAAGCTACAGCTGAGGCACCTATATACTGACGGACGTGTCCGCACCAGCTAGTTTCCAGTTCTGGTCAGATCACTGCACCCTTGATTCCTCGAATCTGGCTACTACCTACCAAGAGTCGAACTCCCTCGTTGATCAGCCGATTCCGGTCTACGAGTTGCCGGTGATTAGCGACATGGGATCCGGTATTGTCCCACGTGGAGCCATTCAGCGGCGCCATCCCTACAGCTTCCTACCTCGTTCCACCCTGATGCCGTGTCGCTACCAGTCCACCCCGTCGATAGACGGTGCGACACTCAAAACATGGCATTGACACAGGAACAGCTTGACGGTATTAGAACCAAGATTCCCGAACGGCCGAAAACAGATATCCCCATACCTTACGAGGACCTGGTTCGCAGAATTCTGATGGAAGGCAGTCTCAAGGATGACCGTACCGGCACCGGCACCATCTCCCTGTTCGGTCAGCAGATGCGCTTCGACCTGTCGAAGGGCTTCCCGCTGATCACTACCAAGCGCGTGTGGTTCCGCGGCGTGGCATACGAACTTCTATGGTTTCTCAAAGGCTCGTCCAACATCCGCTGGCTGCAGGAGAACAAAGTCCACATCTGGGACGAATGGGCTGACGAGAACGGTGAGTTGGGTCCGGTCTACGGTGTCCAGTGGCGTCGCTGGCCCGCTCCCACAGCGAACAACCCCGACCGCACTATCGACCAGATCGAGCGCGTCGTTGAAGAGATTAAAACGAATCCCGCCTCACGCCGCCTCATCGTGTCCGCATGGAACCCGGCCGAAGTTAGCGACATGGCCCTCCCGCCGTGCCATGCCCTGTTCCAGTTTTATGTGTGCGACGGCAAGCTTAGTTGCCAGCTTTACCAGCGCTCCTGCGACATGTTCCTCGGTGTGCCCTTCAACATCGCGTCCTACTCATTGCTCACTGAGATGATCGCCCAGCAGTGCAACCTCGAACCGGGTGAGTTTGTATGGACCGGCGGCGACTGCCACATCTACGACAACCATGTGGATCAGGTCCTTGAACAGCTCTCCCGCACGCCGTACCCATACCCGAAGCTAGTCATCGACAAGGCTTCGTCACTATTCGAATACAGCTACGAGGACTTCCACGTGCTAGACTACCGGCACGGCGATACCATTAAGGCTCCAGTGGCGTTCTGAAGCATGGCATTGGAGATTTTGACCGGAAACGTTCTGTCGGAAATAATGAAAATCTCGCTCATCTGGGCGCAGGCACGGTCGCTCGACGGTCGTCGCGGCGCCATCGGACAACAGGGGAGCATCCCGTGGCATATCCCTGAGGACATGCGCCGATTCGCCCATCTAACAACCGGACATCCCATTGTCATGGGCCGAAGCACCTGGGAATCATTCGGCATGCACCGGCCGCT
This sequence comes from Aeriscardovia sp., assembly GCA_017386585.1. Taxonomy (GTDB): domain Bacteria; phylum Actinomycetota; class Actinomycetes; order Actinomycetales; family Bifidobacteriaceae; genus RGIG7107. The sequence goes on along the minus strand of JAFNPO010000082.1, from coordinate 5,838 downwards.
GCCCAAACGGACGAACATTGTGCTGACGCGCCAAGCAGGATACCAGGCTGAAGGCGCACGGGTCACAAGCTCCTGCCGCGAGGCTCTGGCGCTCGCGGCACGCTGTCCGGGGGGCGCACAGATCTGGATCATCGGGGGTGGTTCCATCTATCGTCAGTTCCTGCCGCTGGCTGACGAAGCGGTGGTGACGGATATCGATACGGTCATAAAGGCTGACGCCTTTGCACCGGACATGGCTATATTGTGCGACGACGATGTCAAACGACGGTGGCGTCTCGTCGAGCGTGGCTTGTGGCAGCGTTCAGAGCAGAATCCTGATTCTCCGTGTTTTCGGTATCTGCGATATGTTCATACACGAGTGTAGGGAATCTTCCGTGCAGCGGACTTTCAGGAGATGGTTCAAAAATGGTAGTTCTAACGTTAAGTGGGGCAGATCCTCCATTGTCGTTTCGGTAGGATCAGGAGAGTGCGACAGGGGAAGAAGAAGCCGAGCGGACGCGGAACGGACGGTAAAGTTTCGGATAACAGGGGATAACCCAGATAACGAAAATTTTATCACACTGCAGCGGACAATAAGCTAACGCAGTGGCTCCGAACGGGATCGATCCGTTGACCTCACGATTTTCAGTCGTACGCTCTACCAACTGAGCTACAGAGCCAATCAAACAGCCAGGAAAAGACTGCTCTTCGCGACCCGAGTCGGACTTGAACCGATGACCTCCGCCGTGACAGGGCGGCGCTCTAACCAACTGAGCTATCGGGCCAGGGCTGCATCTGCAACCACCACTTGGACAGGATACATCGCTTTTCGCAGTTTGCAAAATTGAAGGATGAAGACGTTGCAATAACAGTATTTCTTTGGCGTGTCATCATGAAGCGGAATGGTTATTTCGCCGGTCGGAACCGTGGCTCCGACTGTAGGGTGGAGGCGAAAAGAGGACGGTGGCGAAGGAGGCGGCCATGCATCTCACGGTGATGCAGACACGGAAGGATCCAGCGTGCGCGGAAATTATTGAAAGGAAATCGCGGTTCATCGGGCTGGCGATTGCCTGCTCATCAGCGTCGGAGTTGTCAGCATTCCTTGACGACGTGCGCGCCCAACATCTAGGGGCACGTCATATCGCGTTCGCGGCGCTCTACCAGGACAGCGCAGACAAAACGGACCGAACTGATTTCGAAAGGGCTTCTAGTTGCGAGGGGCCAACTTGCGTGCGGATGAGCGATGGCGGCGAACCGTCCGGCACGGCTGGCAAGCCGATTTTGGAAGTACTTCGGCGCCGATGGCTGACCGATTGCGCCGTCGCTGTTGTCCGGTATTTTGGGGGCGTTCTGCTGGGTTCTGGCGGTCTAATCCGTGCGTACTCCACAGTTGCCAGCCAGGTTCTCGACGCGGCGGATTCCGCCGCCCTAATTCCTTCGGTAACCCTGCGCGTGGCCGTTGGCTACGGCCAGCTTTCCGCTCTAGACGTACTGGTGGCCCGCACTGGCGGAGTGGTGAAAGACAGACGGTACGCTGAAAACGTGTCCAGCGACATTGTTCTTCCGCGGGCGCGGCGCCTGCTGTTTGAATCCTTACTACGGGACACGTTTCACGGAGCGGTATCGGCCGTCTGCTGCGGTGAAGGGACAACGAGAAAGGAAGTAGGTGCGAAGGATGTTTGATGAAGGGATGTCTGATGAAGATGGAGGAGAGAAGAGTACGACGGCTGATGAACAGAAGGAGGTGCAGCTGGAAGCGGTCCGGGAGACGCTAACGCAGGCCTACGAACGGCTGCGCCATTCAACAGATTCCGTGGAGTTGTCTCGCCTGGCGCGCGAACCTTTGCCGGACAAAGCCGACGCCGCTGCATTTTCGCGCGCGACGTCTTTACTCGAGGCTGTGGGGGGCAACCAAGCCACGCCGCTGGAAGACCGCCAATACCTAGCCGAAACAATGCCATACCCGAACATCCTCGTCAAACTCAGCGAAGACCCGGACCCTTCCGTGCGCCGGAGGGTGGCTGCCAACGAGGCCGACAAGAGCTGGCTGGTTGGTCGTTTAGCCAAAGACTCTGACCAAGCTGTCCGCACGGCAGCTCTGTTAAACCCAAGGACATCCTGGAAGATCCGTCTGGAGGGCGCCGAAGATCCGGATTCCAGCGTAGAAGCTCTGAAGTTCTTGTCGCGTCTGGGATCCGAGATAAACGTTAAAGACACCGAGACAGTCCTTGCTTCGATGGTGCGCCTAGCTGTCGCTGTCAACCCAACCTCGCCTGAAGAGCTCGCGCGCCATCTAGCGGCCGACGCATCGCCGGAAGTGGCACATGCTGCACGAAAGAGGATTGGCATGTTGGCGGCCTCAGCCAAGAGCCAGGAGGGCGCCTCCAACGATGGCTGGAATGGGAATCGTGGCACAATCAAAACCGGCCCTCAGGGTAGGGATCAGAGCATGCCGCAGGAGTGAATGGGGTCACCATTCCCGACTGGATGGGAACCATGGAAACGCAACAGGGAAGCCACGGCAGGTTTGGTCGGATACTCATTTGCCTGCTCAACACATATGTGTGGCGACAGCATACGGTAGTCAGAACGATGACATCGAAATCAACGACGGGCATTATCACCCGTGTTCTGGGAGGGCATGAGTACATCCAACGAACGCGGTCATCCAAACGACGTGCAGGAAGCTGTGGCGTGCTCGCGTGGCTGGCCAATGCTCGGCAACTACTGACGGAGACATCCCATCTATCGGTATTGCATGGAAGAAGCGTGGAGTACTTGTGCATATCCCGTTGGATCAGGAGAGCGGCACTTCGACTTACTCGTGCGACGATGGGTACTATGTAACGTCGTCGGTAATCATCCCGACTGGCATCCCGACAGAGTACCAGCATGCTCCACATCTTAGTGAGTGGAGCGCCCATCGCATCACGGCACCTCAGTCTGTCCTCTGCTGCTGGAATTGGAGCGCGGCTAGCAGTAGACCGGATGGCGCAGCTGTAATTCCGTCCGTTTCAAGGAGTCCCGGAGAATCGTGATTTCCACGAGCCATGGCAAATGCTTCAGGACACGTGCCTGTTGACGTACGCCGATTCCTTCTGGTCAACCCATTTTACGCCGCCGAATTGATGCCGTCGCTGACGGCATCGCCATATTTGCCTAAGTCTCGTTGATTCGCCAACCCCATGTATATTCCCGTCTGGAGGACATCGGAGAATACGATAACGCCCATCAACAGGTCTAGTGCCTGTGGAAATCCGTAGTACACCTGGATTCCAACGGATACGGCTTCAATCACGACGTCAGGGGGTGAAGATGCCGACATCGTGAGCCATCTTCACGTCTCTCCGCTCCCAATCAATAGCGCGGATTCGACGAATACCACAGGGGAGTGGGGAAGCGAACTGACTAGGCGCGCCGCTTAGCGTGTGGTACGCGATGTCCCGGGCCAGCCGACGGTATCCCCACATTCTGGATTAACCACTGCGCCGTCAACCTATCCGAGGTTGCTGAGTTGGTCGCGTCCTGCCTGGGCACACTCGAATTCTGTGAATGGTCCAATGAATTTCCAAAGCACAGCGCATCGACGCACAGTATGCCACACGCAGGATTGGGCATACCCATCGGCCTGATGTCCGACCTAACTGTGGGAGTACCCGCGGGGGGGGACGTGTGAGGCAAATCGCAAGTCCTTCGTCGCGGGTGCGCCAGTATTCGGGTAAGGACGGCGCTACAGTATCGGTCTATGTTGGGACTCTGGGGTGCATCATTAAGTTCTTCTCGAAGGACAGCGAGTGCTGCCAGGACCCAAAGGACTAGCGCGAGTACGCCATGATCTGCGTTATGACGCGACAACCTTTGGTGCCTGGACGCCGCGATAATGTGTGGCAGGAGTTGGAGCATGTGCGCAACATCGTCGAAGCATCGGACCAGGCGTTGGAGACGTCCCGTTGAAGCTTTTGTGCGCCTCCATCATCGACGCCATGGGAAAATATATGTTTAGAACAAACGAGGCGTGAGCAACAAGTATGAGAGGGCACGTCCCCCTGGACGATGGTAAGGGTACACTCGTGTAAGTAGGCGGTTTGTTCCGTAGCACTATAGGCCCGATTACTGAGCACGATTATGGACGTTTAAATTACGCCGCGACGGAAAAGTGCTTCCCCGGGTTTTGAATTCGTAGGGAGGTGCGTTTACAATCAGAGGCTGTTGTGTTTCCCTCGGGTCCAGCTGATAGCGCTTTTCCCACTCGCCTGCGCGGACTTTCAGGGAACCCACGAGACAAAGGTTTTTCCGATGGTTTGGCGCGGCGTACCGCGGCGGTCCGTCGGACGATCAGGAACACAATAAAGAGAAAAGGTTAACTGTGAAGACTTTCACACCGAAGCCGGGCGATTTAACTCATAACTGGTATGTCATTGATGCCAGTGGCGTCGTCCTAGGCCGTCTCGCAAGCCAGATCGCGGACATCCTCCGCGGTAAACACAAGCCGACTTACGCTCCCAACGCTGATCTCGGTGATTTCGTCGTCGTCGTCAACGCAGAAAAAGTCATGACGACCGGCAAAAAGGACACGAAGGTCCTCTATCATCACTCCGGTTACCCGGGTGGCCTCCGTCCCACGTCTTACGCTGAGCTGCGCGCACAGGATCCGGAACGCATGTTCAAGGCTGCTGTCTGGGGCATGATGCCGAAGAACAAGTTGTCTCGCAAACAGATCACTCGCCTGCGTGTCTTCGCTGGCACAGAGCATCCGTACGCAGCACAGAAGCCGCAGACTATCGAGATCTCCAAGATCTCCCAGGGCAAGTGATTCAGGTCGAGGAAAGAGTGACAGACATGGCAGAAAATACCAATTTTTCCGCGGTTGAGGATCAGCAGGAGCAGGCTTCTTACACGTCCGAGACGAATTCCGGTGCTGGCACCGGCACGTCCATCATCGCCCCTAGCTACGGCACCGGCCGTCGCAAGGAGGCCGTTGCTCGCGTCCGGCTTATTCCGGGTACTGGCAAGTGGACCATTAACGGCCGCACGCTCGAGCAATACTTCCCGGGCAAGCTCTTCCAGCGCGAGGTGAACGCTCCAATTGTCCTCCTCAAGCTTGAGGGCAAGTTCGACGTCATCGTTCGTGTTGACGGCGGCGGCATCTCTGGGCAGGCCGGGGCAATCCGTCTAGGCGTGGCTCGGGCGTTGAACGCAGTCGACCGTGATTCTAACCGTGCGGCTCTTAAGAAGCACGGCTTCTTGACCCGCGACGCGCGCGTCGTCGAGCGTAAGAAGGCGGGTCTGCATAAGGCTCGTCGCGCTCCGCAGTACTCCAAGCGCTAAGCCTGGTTTTCTCGGTTTTTGAAAGCTTCCTGCCAATGGCGGGAAGCTTTTTCGTATTCGACACGCCCGGTTTGTGCCAGGTGAATCCCTGTGGTTTCATGGGTAAGTTGCCTGTTTTTATGGCTCGCGTTTTGTGTTATGGAGAGCGAGCGTGCCCGTGGGTTTGGTAGTCCACAGGGGCACGCACTGATGATGTGTCCCGAGCGGCCAGTGTCGCTCGTTGCGCCCATGAAGTGCCACAGGCTGTCAGAGAAAAACGATTAAGGAAGGGCGTATGGCAATGGCGGGACAGAAAATCCGCATCAGGCTTAAGTCCTATGACCACGAGGTCATCGACCAATCGGCGAAGAAGATCGTCGAAGCGGTGACGAACGCGGGCGCGGCGGTTGTCGGCCCGGTTCCGCTGCCGACAGAGAAGAACGTATACTGTGTTATCCGTTCTCCGCACAAGTATAAGGATTCCCGCGAGCAGTTCGAGATGAGGACCCACAAGCGCCTCATCGATATCATCGATCCGACACCGAAGGCCGT
>JAFNPO010000013.1 GCA_017386585.1 Aeriscardovia sp. | reverse complement strand
TCCTCAACTTGAGGGCGTAGCTTCCTGTAAACGGTTCCAAGCTGTTCGCCCAACTTGCCAACATCAATATCCGTTTTATATTCTTTCATCAGATTTTTCTTTCCCGACCATCCCAATAGGTAACCGGCATTTCTTCCGGGTTCTGCCAACCATGCACCATCCAACCATGCTCATACGCTTCATGAGGGTGGCCATGTACCCAACCGTGGCATCCGGTGGTGCCACTCCCACACAAGGTGATGAGATTATGTGTTTCGTGCAGGCCAGGGTATGGGTGGCTGCGGAGCCTCCTGTGGTGGATACTGTACTGGCTGTTGCGAATGGATTGTCCGCAGCGCACACACCGATACCGGTCACGTTCCAACACTGCGGTGCGTGTCGCCTGAGAGGGTTTACTGCTCATTAGTCCACCGCTCCTTCGCTTGCGATTTTGAATGATTCCAGGTACGACCTGTACAGTCGGATCACGTCACGGTCCGGGAGCATTCCGCAGAGCCGCGTGTATTGCGTCGGGTCGTCCGTCACCACGTACACGGTCCTGACTTCCGAGTGTTCTTCCAGCCGCCTGATGAAAGCGTTGACGACGGACCAATGGAACAGGACGGCGTATGTGTCGGCGATCGCGTATGCGTCGTTTTCCTTGCGGATGATCAGGCCGCGGCATCCGGCGCGCATCCACAGGAGGGGCGCGATCGCCTGGAAACCGCGCCTCAGTTCCACTTGATACGGGTCCTGGTATGTCAGGTCAAAGAACACGGCGTTCTCGTCGAACCCATCGGCCATGGGGAACGAGTCGGTGAACCGGTAGTCGCCTTTAATCGGCTGGTTTTGCGGGGTTCTTCCGGTGATGGCCGCGCGGATGCGCGGTATGGTCACGTCACGGCAGATTCCATGTTTCTCCCAGCCGGCGTCCCCCTGGCGCAATCCGGCTGCCGTCAATTCCCGTTCCTCGGCGGCGGACACCTCGTTGTTCGTGACGCTGATGGAGATCCTGCGTCCCCCGTCCTCATGGTTGAGGCGCATGACCGCGTGCGCGGTCGTGCCGGAACCGGCGAAGAAATCAAGAACCAGCGCATTCGGCTTGCCGCCGATGAAGAAACGAAGCGTATCCTCGACAGCATACAGGGACTTCGGAAAGTCGAATCGTTTATCCCCAAAAATACGACGCAATAATCCGCTGCCATATCGAGCGGCGTCATGAGAAGAAATCATCCATTGTGTGCCGGGTCGATAAGCAGGTCTATACCCATCGTTATCGACTACATATGACCCGTCAGGCGCAAACCCCGTGACGTTGAACTCTCCCGACTCCACCTTCTCCCTCTGGCCAGCCTTCAAATACGTTATTGCCATCCCGCGAGGTGTGAACTTACCAAGCTTTACACAATGGTTTTGCTGCAAATCCAAGAGGGTCCGCCGTCCAACCTGCCAACGTCCCTCAGATCCGTCCAAATGTATCGGGAAAATCGCCTTAGCGCCATGGGGTGGTCGGATCGTCGTCCGATCTACTGACAAGGCTAAAGACTCACCAGCGCCTACAAATTTGGACCCATCCTCAGTGACAAAAACAGGGTAGAAAAGATTTGGGCTGTCGGCACGCATACTATTCGTGCCCGTCCTCATCAAAGAATCCCAATGGAGCTTTGTTCTGCTGGTGCCCTTTACTCCACCCAACCACTCGTCAGGCAAACGCAACGCGGCTGGGGAAGCAGAGCCAATCATCACGCAGTAAATACACTCATCAGTTCGCGAAAAGCTCGTCTGACGAGACACCCC
>JAFNPO010000081.1 GCA_017386585.1 Aeriscardovia sp. | reverse complement strand
TGGTTTTCAGCATCAACAATAAGCCGGTCATGGCCTGTTTGTCCGTGTATTGGATACCGTCGGCGACAGTCAACCTGGGAGCCTGGCAGCACTACACTTTGGTGACGTTGGATAGTGTTTTTGATAATTGTGTTCAAAACCAGCAGGCCGCCACCTCTGCAACTCTTAATAATGTGTTTGGACAGTGGACATGCAATTATGCGGACGGGGCCACAACTTTCAGCTGGCAGCCGGATAATAATGGGATGACGTTGAATTCGGGTGTGGTGATGACCGGTTCGATGAACGTCGCACTCGCTGGGTAAAATAGTGGTGAACCTTTTTGAAAGGAGTTTCAATGGAATCTGTTACTTATGTTTGCTACAGCAAAGAGGATTTGGCCGCTCAGGCGAAGGTTTATACGGATGAGCTTCAAAACGTGAAAGAGGCTCTCCTCAAGGTGGCGGAGAATGATACGAATGCGGGCACGTTGGAGGAGATTAAAGCTCTTCTCGGCATGACCGAAGACACGGTCGCTAACATGCCAAAACCGGCCTCTGACGGCACGAAAACCTCTACCCCTACTACTGACACTAAGACAGGGGGAAACACTGTCACAGAGCCGTCTACGGCCTCTGAGGACGTGAAACCAGAGCCTCATACTGTGACGGTGCAACCCGGCGACACTTTACAAACAATCGCAGAAAAAACCGGAACCAATCCGCGGCATCTCATCGACATGAACATGCTCATGGAGCCGGTGGTGCTGCGCCCCGGACAGGCTCTGAAATTCTGAGAGGTTTTATGCAAGGAATCGACATTAGCAACTATCAGACGGGCATGAACCTGTCTGCCGTACCACACGACTTCACTCTCGTTTTAGCCACCTACGGCACCACGTTCGTAGACCACTCCTGCAACGGTTTCGTGTCCGCTTTGAAAGCGGAAGGCAAGCCGTGGGGGGTGTATCATTACTGCACCGGAGCTGAGGGTGAAGCCGACTATTTCATCAACAATATTCGCGGCTACATTCATCAAGGTATTCTCGCCCTAGACTGGGAGTCCGGCGGCAACAAACAGTGGGGCAACACCGACTATTTGGCCTCATTGATTCGCCGAGTCAAAACCCTGTCCGGCGTGAACCCTGTAGTGTACACCCCAGCGAGCGCCTACAATACTGTCGCCCCGGTGGCACGTGAACTGAACTGTGGTATGTGGGTGGCGGATTACGCTTCCATGAACCCGACCGGCTATCAAAACAACCCGTGGCATGAAAACGAGTATGGAATGATCCTGTTCCAGTATTCGTCTAACGGACGCCTGTCTGGTTATGCGCGCGCCTTGGATTTGGATAAGGCGTATATTGATGCGCAACAGTGGAAAGAGTATGCCATGGTTACAGAAACCCCTGCCGCACCCGCACCCTCAGTGAACAGGCAACAGCTGGTGGATGAGTGCTGGGGTACTTTGCCGGAAGGCTACTATATCATCAACAATATTGCCTCTCAAGAGTACGTGATTACGGATGATTCGGCTGCCCTGTCGGACATGGAATCACGGGACGGTGCTTTGAACCAGGCCTGGTATTTGCAACATAACGAGTGGAATCACACCTACAGTTTCCAAAACCTGGCGACCGGTAACTGGTTGACGATCGACACGACGGCACAGGGTAGTCGTGTTTCGGTGAAACCGGGGGATGGGTCCACGTCTCAGGATTGGATTGTTCAAGGCACGGGTGAAGGGTCTTATCGGCTTCGCTCCTTTGTGAACCCTGTGCTGGTGTTGGACTTGCCGGGCGATGTGGACGGGCAAGACAAGCTCCTCCAAGTGTGGCCGGTGTTGGGGAACGATAATCAGAAATGGTATTTCACTCAGACCGTGTCTGCGGACGAGTGGAAGCAGGGACTCAACCTGTCCAGGAATGTGTTGACGAACGGGCAGCATGTTCGACTCACCTGTCCCAACGGTTTAGGTCTCACCACTGACGGGGACATGGTTGTGTGCGGTGATGAACCCATGGAGTTTACTGCTTATGTGAAGCCGGATGGGTCCTGGGCATTCCAAAACCAAGATATGTTGTGGTTGACGATGGGTGGAGCGCAACCAAACTATTACAGTCCGGTCACGGTTGAAACTGGTACCGGTTCTTTGAACCAGCAGTGGTTGCTCTCGAGGGCGTCGAATAATAGGGTGGCGTTCCGTAGCCGGTTGAACCCGTGGTTTACCCTCTGTGTGGAGGGTGGTATCCCTGCCAATGGGTCGAAACTGATTGGTTGGGACCAGAATGGAGAGAACAGCTGGTTTATCGTAGACACGGTAGACCCTACGCCTAAGCCAGAACCAGATACGACGCCTGCCGACACTGATACTATGCCCTCAGACGTGAAAAAACCAACCACAGACAGCCCAAAAGCGCAAACCGGTACAGACACTAAGACCGATACGAAACCAGCGTCAGAGGGCGCACAAAACGATTCCTTGAAGGAGGATAAACAAGTGACTGAACAGACCATCGAAAAAGCGGCCGACACTCTGGAGAAAGAGCAGCCGGTCATCGACCAGACCATTACGAAAGCAGCGACCGGTATTAAAAGCCGGGTGAATAAAACGTTTCTGAACATTGTTTACTGGGTGGGCATCGGAGTGTTCATTGCCGCCGCCATCCTCGTCGGTTTGGCCTCCGCGAAACTGATTCCCGCCGCATGGACGGTAATCGCCACCATCGTGTCCGGCGCATACGGATTGTTCAGCCATACGCTGGGAGTATCCTACACACAACTATCAGAATAAAACAGTATAGATAGCAGAGAGGGGACGCGCGACACGTCCCCTCATTTTTTTACTTGATATAACCTTTAGCGGTCAACACTCGCACAATATCATCAACAGTAAGATTATCAACAGCAGTCATCATTGCCTCCGCCGTACTGGTAGCCGGAATATCGAAATCCTCATTATACAGATGAGGCGCGCTAGTGGCTGTCGGGCTAAGCCACAATGGCAACGCGAACTCCCACTTGTACCATCGCCATGGATGATCGTATTGCCGAACCAGTATCTTATACAAAAGGCCAGGGTGGCCTGGAATCTCCGGCATAGAAGCAAAATACAAGTCCCAGTAAATGTCGTCGTCGTGCTTCCAATCCAGATTAAGAGTGTTCGTCATTTTGTTTTTCTCCTTGTTTTTCTTTTGTTTACAGTTTTATTGTAGCCTGTTTATTACAACGACACGCCGAAGCATACGAAAGTGGTGCTGGAGGTTATTCTGCAACCCACCGGTAGCCTTCCTTCTGTAACGCCGCAGCAATATCCTCCGGCGTCAGCTTCCCAACAGCCTGCATCATCTCCTCAGCAGTCACAGTGTTTGAAATATTAAAATCCTCGTTGGTCAACAATGCCAAACAAGTATGCCCGTCCTTCTCAAGCTCAAAATAAAAGCAGCAAGTCCACTCGTCCTTGAAAACCACTCCCTTACCGATGCAGTATTCCGCAGGACGGTGGGTTATCATCTTGGAATGGGTATGGTCGAAAGTGTAGCCGGGAATATTAAAACTCAGTTGGGACTCGTATTCGTTGCCAACATGTTCCCAAGCTAGTTTAATAGTGTTTGTCATGTTTGTTTCCTTTTGTTGTTTTCTTAGTTTCAGTATAGCCTGTCAGGTGAAACGACACGCCGAAGGATAAGGTTATTCTCCAACCGGCTCGTAACCACAGGTTAAAAGCACCTTCGCAATCATCTCAGGGGTGACAGCCTCCATAGCCTGTTTCATCTCCTCCCCTGTATCACCATCCGGGATATCAAAATCCGTATTCCATAAGGTCACATTTTCAAGCAAAAAGTCGGGAAGTCCCGCAATATCGAAAGTGAAACCATAGGACCCCTTACTTTGAAGGGGAGTGGCCTGGGTGACAGCTATCTTAGACTTTGCACGGTTAATCTTGTAACCTGGAATATCAAACGGGAGGGGTGCCTCATAATATTTTTTCAAATACGCATCATCCCAATCACGTTTGAAAACTCTTTTACGACGCATGTATTCTCCCTTCTGTTTTTCTTTTATCCGACGTTTCTATAGGGCTATGAATCATTCTGTAACCGGCTGGTAGCCCTTCTCCTGGAATTTCGCGGCGATCTCTTCAACCGTCAGAGTTTCGACCGCCTGTTTCAATTCCTCCATGGTAGCGGTGCCGGGAATATGAAAATCATCGTTCGTCAGCTTTGCCGAACCGCCCGACTTCAAATGCACGCTAATATCAAACGTCCACACGGTTTTCACGTTCCGCGTATCCCAACCCGGACGTATCAGCGTCACCAGGTGACTGAAGAACCGGAACGGGCCACCATAAGGATAGCCGGGAATATCCGGGAGTGGGGCGATAATGTTTCCGGTT
>JAFNPO010000080.1 GCA_017386585.1 Aeriscardovia sp. | reverse complement strand
GAAGATTCTGCGCGGCCGCATCGCCCACATCTGGCTTTCCAGCCTGGGTCTGTCGCCGAACCAGCTCAACGCCGGCCAGCGCATGGTGCTGCACTTTGCCATTGGCGGGATGGTCAATTCCCTGGAAGACATAGAGCAGCTCATCCGCGAAGGACACGAGGAGTACCTCCAGCGCGAGGTCATCAAGATGATCGCCTACACCCTCAAGACGCTGCGCCGGAGACCGGCGAAACCGGCGGCGAAGAGGGAAACAACGGCAGACGGGGCGGCGGGCGCGGCCACGACGGATGGAACGGGGGCCGCTGTTCCGGCCGATTCCGCCGAGTGACAGGCATCGCCGCGCCGCCGGCAACAACATGAGTGGCTCAGACGAGAACAAGACGACGCGAACGGCGACGAAGCGCGGTCGGCAGCGTCAGGCCTCGGACTGCTCCCCGACCGCCGTGGATTCGATGGCTTGCTCCTCCGTCTCCTTCCGTTTCTTCTCGGCCGGCAGGAACAGCGCGCAGACCGCGCCGGCCAGCAGAATGCAGGACGCCACGCCGATGGTGTCGGTCACGCCGGCGGTGAAGCCCTCGTCGAGTTTTGCGCCGAAGGCGGCGCGGTAGCCGCGCGGCATGCGATTCAGCTCCGGCGACGCCTTCAGCTCGGGAATGGCGGAGCCGGCGCTGTTGATGACGGCCGTCGAAATGCCGTGGGTAGCCTGCTCCGGCAGGCCCAGGCCGTCGAGCTTGGCCGGCAGCGCGCCCCACAGGAAGGACACGAGGCAGGTGCCGATGACGGCGATGGCCAAGGCGCTGCCCAACTGGCCGACGGTCGACATCATGGAGGACGCCTGGCCGGCCTTGCTGTCGGGGATGTCGACCATGACGACGGAAGTCAGCTGCGCGGACGCGAAGCCGAGACCCACGCCGTAGAGCGCCAGCCACAGGTAGATAAGGCCGGTGTGGCTGCTATCCGGGCGGATCGTGAAGAAGAAGCCGCCCATGGAGATGGCTTCGATCAGAAAGCCGGTGAAGACAACGGTCTTGGCGTTGGTGGCCTTGACGAAGGGGGTCGCCGAACCGCCGGAGAAGAACGCGCCTCCGCCCATGACGCAGAGGATGACGCCGGTCTGCAGGGCCGAGAGGCCCAGCACGTTCTGCAGGTAGAGCGGCAACAGGAAAACGAGGCCGTACTCGCCGATCATGCCGATGGCGTCCATGACGTCGCCCAGCCAAAAGCTGCGGTACTTGAAGAGCTCGAGGGACATGAGACGGGACTTGCCGCTGCGGGCCAGGGCTAGCTCCAGCCAAATGAGGCCGATGAGCGCGATGACGCCGACGAGCAGGATCCAGAAGATGCGCGACATGCCCCACCAGGATCTCGTGCCCGCGTCGGCATGCCACCAGCCGTAGTTCTTGCCGTCGATGAGTCCGTAGACAATGCAGGAGAACGCGATGACGGAGAGGATGAAGCCCCAGAAGTCGAAACGGCCGTTGATCTTCTCGCCGAACGTCTCCGGCAGGAACGGCAGGCCGAGCGCGGCGACGAGGACGGTCCAGATGACGTCGAACCAGAAGATCCAACGCCAGGTGGAGTACGTGGTGAAAAGGCCGCCGATGACCGGTGCCGCCGCGGCCGCCACGGAGATGGCCGTGCCGTAGGTGGCGAAGGCGATGATGCGTTTCTTGCCCTTGAAGAGCGCGTTGATGGAGCTGACGGTGGTCGGCATGATCATCGCTCCGCCGGCGCCCTGGACGAAGCGGCCGGCCAGCATGGGCCACAGGCCGTTGGCGAAGGCTGAGATGATGGCGCCGATGGCGAACACGGTCACGCCGGCGATCATCATTTTCTTGCGGCCGATGTGGTCGGCGATGCGCCCGAAAGTGATGAGCAGGGACGCGAAGACGAGCGAATAGAGCGTGACGATCCACTCGGCGGACGTGAAGCTCAGCTTGAGGTCCACCATGATCTTCGGCAGGGCGACGTCGACAATGGTGCCGTCCATGATGATGATGGAGATCGCCATGGCGATGACGACCAGCGCCATCCAGATACTGTGCTTGGGGACGGGTTTG
>JAFNPO010000079.1 GCA_017386585.1 Aeriscardovia sp. | reverse complement strand
TCGCTGTCGTGCCCTGAAGAGAACCACTGTCAGCGTCCCATTGGAACAGCACGTCAGCCAACAGGGAAGGTCCCAAACTCAACCGGATCATTTCGCTTCCGGTTCCAGTCACCCAGCCGATCGTCGTCCACCAGTCTTCAGCGAGAGTTTGAGTCGTGCCCGCCACCAGCACATCACTCATACCACGAATCCAAAAATCAGACACCAGGGCAAGACCATCCAGATCATCCATCGCACAATAAGAGCCTGTCACCCTGCGCGACCCGGTAATCGTCGTGGTTGCTGGAGTATTCCACGTTCCAGGGTCGCTATAGGACTGTATGGGAGTGAACGCGTATTGCACGCCGTTCGCCCACCCGTCCGGCGTGTTCCAATCACAGTCAGACACCACCAAATCCACCGTGTCGCCCGCCTTGATGGACTGCCATTGTGCTTTATAGTCGGTTGTGGACAAATTAAAAGCACACCCGGAAACAGAACACAATCCACCCGTACCAGTGAAACTAATAGCATTGTTGGTGGCTTGGAACCGGCAACCCCTTACCGCACCCCACGGGAGGGTGACAGCGCACGTGTAGCCCGCGTTCAAAAACTGACAGTCCGTCACCTGACCCGGTTGTGTAGAGGTTACAGAGTTTTGTAGTGAGGTGAACTGGCAGTCGGTCACAATCGAATCCGCCGCACTCAAAGAGACAGCCGTGCCCGACTGGTTGCCTTGAAACTGACAGTCCGCAATAATCGAACGAACAGGACTCACAATCCCGGTTTCGTTTTCACCGAGAACCATGCTACAGCCGCGAATAATCAGATTACTAATGTTTGAGGAAACGGTCACACCCGTTTGAGCGTTGCCGTTCAAAATCAGTTTCCCGCCCGTCAACGTGTAGAGGCCACTATAGTCGCCGTTGAGGGAGTTGCCGCCGCCCAGACTCAGCATCGTATCCATCGGCTGAGTGGCAATCAATACGGTCGCCGGGTCCAAAGAAACCGTGTAAGGGTTCACCGTATCATACGGGAACAGGAGAGGCGCGGAAATATGCCAAATACCCGCCGGAATATACACCAGGCTCGTGGAGCACTGGTTTATCAACTGTTGCAACGATTGAGTATCATCCCGAACCGTTGCGCTCGCAGTCGTCGTAGTCGTCATAAATTCAATCCTCCTAAAATCATTTCCCCCTTGGAATAAGGGAACACAATATCCGTTTTCGTGGCTGGTTCCAAAACAGGATAGCCGCCCGAATGGGACGGGGACACACTAAGCCCAGTAAACATGAGAGAAGCGGCGGGGCACGTTTCATCTACTACCGTGTCCGCCGTCCACCCCATCACACGATCCATGCTCAACCGTTGGAAACCGTCTTTCACCATCATTGGTTGAGGAATCGAGGTTAACCGCCAGCATTGAACCGCCAAAGGAGCCACACCCGTTTTTGTGATGGTCCAGCCGTTACAACGAACCACAATATCGTTGCGCATAGGACGAACACAGGAAGGTAAACTCACCGTGGTTTTCACTGTTTCCAGAGTGCCTCTCTTTTGCTGCATGTCCACTTGAGGTTCCGTCTTGTTGAACAGGCAAGGCAGCCACACAGCCTCACGAATACCATTCTGATAGCCGGTACCCAGGCAGTGCGTACAAATACCGAGTGAAGTGTCCGACTCCTCATAGGTCGCATTCCAACAGTAGGAGCAGTGTGGAGTATCCCCCGCGTTCTGAGGATTGTAGAGTCCCAACCAGAGGCACCGTTCCCCCATCCAATCCAACGCGTCCATCGTCCACTTGGAAAACCATGAACCATTGTTACGTCCGGGCCGGGTTATCATACGGTCACGCTCCGTGTCTGCCCATCCAAAGTTTGCACCATAACGAGCACGGTCCCATTGGAGCCTTGAGTGTTTGCGGACACTCCCAACAGTCTTACAGGCACCTCTGAAGACTGAAACCAGGTCGGGTGCACATTATATAAGGCTTGACAGTGACGCACATATTCGAGAGAAACCCTACGCACCTCCTCCTCCAAACTGAAAGACTGCGAGCGCCCCCCGATCATCTGCCACAACCGGGAACCATACTCCGGGTGCAGTGAGTCTATTCCAAGACGCTCAATCAGCCACTCCCTAAAACCCTGCAATAGGAGGTTCGACCCTTCTACCAACAGTCCGGTGCCGTCTCCAGGGAAACTCCAATCCCCATCCGTCAACTTGAGGTCAATCATCCAACACGTCCCAAATCAGCGCGGTAGGTTCGGCAGGGTCGAACACAAAACTAATCTCCGTAAACCTTATCTTTCCTAAAACATCATGCACCGGACCCTCATCCGTGGGCATACCAATCAGTTGTGGACAATGGTCACACGGCGCATCATCCCT
>JAFNPO010000078.1 GCA_017386585.1 Aeriscardovia sp. | reverse complement strand
TCTCGGCGACCCGGGCGGCAAACCGTATCACGTGGTCATCAACGCCGAAAACTATCACGCGCTTGAAGCCCTGGGATTCGGCTATGCGGGCAAGGTGGACTGCGTTTACATCGACCCGCCGTACAACACAGGAGCCAAGGACTGGAAGTACAACAACGATTACGTTGGCGCCGACGACGCTTATCGTCACAGCAAATGGCTCGCTTGGATGGAACGCCGCCTCAAACTCGCGAAAACACTGTTGAACCCGAAAAACTCCGTGCTCGTTTGCACCATCGACGAGAAAGAATACCTGCGCCTAGGGTTGCTGTTGGAGCAAACATTCCCAGAAGCGCGGATACAAATGGTGAGCAGCATCATCAGCCGCAAAGGATCATCTCGAGGAAACGAATTCTACCGCACCAACGAATACCTGTATTTCATAATGCTGGGTGATGCTCAACCGATCGCACTGGAACTATCCGGCGAATGGCTCGGCGTCAGTGAACGGAAAACCACAAGAACAGGTCTCCAGTGGACTAGCTTGATGCGATCCGGTGCCGGCAGCGCGCGGCAGGACAGGCCTCGTCTGTTCTACCCGATATACGTGTCCGATGACGAACCGCGGATCGTCTCCGCTGGCCCCTCCCTGGCGAAAGACGCTGATTATCATACGATTCCCGATATGCCCGGATGTCATACGCTGTGGCCCATTCATTCCGATGGTTCGGAAGGGCGTTGGCAATTGTCGCAACCGGCTTTGGAAAAAGCGTGTGCTTCCGGATTCGTCAAACTCGGGAAAACTAACGCTCACGGCGGAATGGCTGTTTCCTTCCTCAGGAAAGGAGAAAGGGAGAAGGTCGAGAAAGGTTTATTTCCGATTACCGGGCATCGCTCCGACGGTTCGATCATCGTTGATGACTCCGCATACAGGCCGAAGTTCGTCCCGGGGACGCAATGGAATATCACCAGCCACGACGCTTCGGCGCACGGATCGACTCTGCTGGGAAACCTGCTTGGCCGCAAGCGTTTTCCTTACCCGAAGTCCCTGTATGCTGTCGAGGATGCGCTCCGTTTCTTCATCGGGGGCAAGCCGAATGCTATAGTCCTTGATTTCTTCGCCGGTTCGGGCACGACCGCGCACGCGGTCATGCGCCTCAACCATGAGGACGGGGGACGTAGGATTTCCATCAGCGTCACGAACAACGAGGTGTCCGCCGCCGAGGAACGGGAATTGACGGCAGCCGGATTGCGCCATGGGGACGCGGACTGGGAGAAACACGGAATCTGCCGTCACGTGACCGAACCACGCATACGCGCGGCCATCACCGGAAGAACACCGCAAAACCAGCCGATTAAAGGCGACTACCGGTTCACCGACCCGTTCCCCATGGCCGACGGGTTCGACGAGAACGCTGTGTTCTTCGACCTGACATATCAGGACCCGTATCAAGTGGAACTGAGACGCGGTTTCCAGGCGATCGCGCCCCTTCTGTGGATGCGTGCCGGATGCCGCGGCCCGATCATCCGCAAAGAGAACGACACATACGCGATCGCCGACACATACGCCGTCCTGTTCCGCTGGTCCGCCGTCAACGCTTTCATCAAGCGACTGGAAGAACAACCGGAAGCCAGGACCGTGTACGTGGTGACGGACGACCCGACGCAATACACGCGGCTCTGCGGAATGCTTCCGGACCGTAACGTGATCCGACTGTACAGGTCGTACCTGGAATCGTTCAAAATCGCAAGCGAAGGGGCGGTGGACTAATGAGGTTCGAATTGAAGGATTTCCAGGAGGAAGCAGTCGGCCAGCTGTTGGACGATTTCGGCAGGATGCGCGCGATGCGCGAGGCGGGGATGCTTCCCTCTGCCTGCTTGAGCGCGCCGACAGGATCAGGCAAAACCGTCATGTCCGCGGCCGTCATCGAGGCGTTGTTCTACGGCAGCGATGTTTTCGACTGCGAGCCGGACCCCGAAGCAATGGTCCTGTGGCTGTCGGATTCGCCCACGCTCAACGAGCAGACGAAAACGAGGTTCGAGGAAGCGTCCGACGAACTGTCGCCGTTCGGCGATCAGTATTTGGAAACCATCGGCCCTGACTTTTGCGCCGACCACGCGCAGCTGGAACCGAGGCGAGTCTATTTCCTCAATCAGCAGATGTTAAGCACCGGCAATAGCCTGGTTACACCGAACGAGAAGAACGGCGGACGCCTGTTCTGGGACGTCCTCGAGAACACCGTTTCCGCCGACCGGCACCTGGTTCTGTTCATCGACGAGGCGCACCGCGGTTTCGGCGGCAAAACAAGTAGGCCAAGCGCCGTCGCAACCATTTACCAGAAGCTCGTGTCCGGCGTTGACGGACAGCACAGCCCGATGCCGATGGTCGTGGGCGTCTCTGCCACGCCCGACAGGTTCATCGCGGCCATGGGGAAGCTGGGACGCACGTGCCTGCCGCTTGTCGCCGTCGATCCCAAAGCAGTGCAGGACTCCGGCCTGCTCAAGGACACCATTGTGCTACGCGTGCCGGAGGACGGGGAAACCGCCGTCGAACACCTGTACCTGGGCGAAGCGTGCCGTAAGTTCGCCGCATCCTGCCGGATGTGGGAGGACTATTGCAGCGAACAGAGAATCCAACCTGTCCGTCCACTAATGGTCGTGCAAGTCAAGGACGGTACTAGCGCAAGCCGTCTCCACGACCTGTGCGAACAGGTTATCGACGCTACGCGGGGTACGCGGGGATTGCATCTGAGGAAAAGCACGTCCTTCGCCAACGTATTCGGCGAGCATCAGACCATCGACGCGGGCGGCGGCTACATCATCCCGTACATGGAACCGGAAACAGTCCAATCGCATTCGCAGGTCCGCGTCCTGTTCGCCAAGGAAGCGATTTCCAATGGTTGGGACTGCCCGCGAGCGGAAGTCATCTATTCGGAACGGCATCGCACCGACCCCACGTACATCGCTCAGCTGATCGGACGCATGGTCCGCACTCCTCTGGCCCGGCGCGTCGACGCCGAACCGTTGCTCAATTCCGCGTTCTGCTACCTGCCGGACTTCGACCCGCAAGCGGCTCAGAGCGTCGTCGACTACCTGACCGGCAAAAAAGACGAATTCGGTGGAACCTGCGCTAAAGAAATCATCGTCAACGCTGTGCCGACGCAGGCCCCGGCCGCGCTCGACGCGCAGGAAATGAAACTGCTCGAAGAAAGGAAATACAAACAGCTCCGGCAAGAGGAGGAAGCAAACCGACTGCGCCGACGCGAAGCGTATCGCGCCGAGAAAACCAAAAAAACCGAAGCGATGAAAACGCGGCAGGATTCGCTGGGCATCGCCGCCGGTATCCCGATTGCCTCCGATTCCAACACGGGCATAGCTCCGATCTGCACGACGGACAGCCAGGAACCCGGCGGCGAATCCTCTATCGGACAGACGGAACCGACACTGACGGACGAGCAGGTCAGCCGCAAGCCGCGCTTGCCCGAACCGATGACAGACAAGCAGATGCGCGAACAGGCCAAACGGGAAGCGGAAATCGACTGCTACAGCTCCTTTTCCAAGGAGGAAATGGCCGAGATTCGCCACGCCTACGAGTCCATTCCTGTACAACGCATCCACAACAAGCCGCGCAACGAGTTCAAGGCATTGCTCGACGTGACGACGTTCCTGGCCGAAACAGGCATCGACCCGGCCGCCGACGACATGGTGGAAAAGGATTTCTGCATCGATCTCGACGCGGAAATCGAAAAGCACCACGAGGAATACCAGCGGGCAGCGGACCAGATCGCCAGCACGGACGTGCGCGTCATCGTCATCGACCGCCGC
>JAFNPO010000077.1 GCA_017386585.1 Aeriscardovia sp. | reverse complement strand
CAGCGAGCTGAATGAATCCAGAATCCGAACAATCTCCTCTTGCACTGGCAACGGAGGAACGGGCAACTTGAGTCGGGAGAACAGTTTCTGCGTCAGGTGAGAGATGGTGCTTCCAGTGCTCTGCATGAGCATCAATCGACGGAAATGATCCGAGAGAAGATAATGCATTATAAAGCGATGGTCGAATAGTCCCGTTTTGTCGCGAACAACAAAGACTCCACCGTTCAAGGTCGCAGGCATATCCAAACCCTCTACAATTGCCACCTTTCCAAGCGTGCCATCCTTAGTCACAAGCAAGTCACCATTCCGCACTTGAATATTCAAGTCTTGGTCGAAGCGATCTTTGCTCACATAACAGCAATGGTCAAAGTCGATAGTATGTTTGTCGGTAAAATCTGTCCCGGTAATAAGCATGTATTCACCAGTCGGCATCTGCTCGCTCTTTGTGAGTCTCTGCCAGCCGATGCGGGCCTTCAAAGTACAGGCCTCATCAAACCTCATGTACTTCACCCCATCAGGGCACAACTCTGCTATCAGCTCACTCAGTCTGCTCATGAGCCCATCACCTCAGTTTTCCAAATCCGCGACGATGGCGTCGATTTGAGCACGAAGCTCGTTCTCCCGTGCCACGATGCCGGAGATCCGCCGATTGAGTTCGGCGATGTCGATCTTCCCGCGTGTGTCTTCGGGCTGCACGTAGCTGCCCACGGAGAGCACGTAGTCGTTCCCGCGGACCTCATCGTAGGTGGCCAGGCGGACCGTGTAGTCAACGTTCCGGCGCGCCTCGTGCCAGGCCACGATCCGCTGGATGTCCTCCTCGCGGAGCTTGTTCTTGTTGCCCTCGTGGCCGAAGCCATGCTCGGCGTTGATGAACAGGATGTCGGTGTCTGGCTTGTTCTTCTTGAGCACCATGACGCAGGTCTGGATGGTCGTGCCGAAGAACAGGTTCGCGGGCAGTTGGATGACGGCGTCGACGAAATTATGGTCCACCATGTACCGGCGGATCTTGCCTTCGGCGCCGCCTCGGTAGAGGATGCCGGGGAACACGACCACGGCGGCCGTGCCCTGCTCGGAAAGCCACGCGAGGATGTGCATGAGGAACGCCCAGTCGGCGCGGCTTTTGGGGGCGAGGACGCCCGCGGGCGCGAAACGCTGGTCGTTGATGGTCGTGGGGCTGTCGGGTCCGGTCCACTTCACGGAGTAGGGCGGGTTGGACACGATGACGTCGAAGGGTTCCTCGTCCCAGTGCTGCGGGTCGAACAGCGTGTCGCCGCACGCGATATCGAATTTCCCGTACTCGATACCGTGGAGGAACATGTTGATGCGCGCGAGGTTGTAGGTCGTGGGATTGATCTCCTGGCCATAGTAGCCGAGACGCACCTTGTCGTCGCCGAGGATCTTGGCCGTCTGCAGGAGCAGACCGGCCGACCCGCAGCAGGGATCGTAGACCTTGTCGACCTCGCTCCTGCCCTCGGTGGCGATGAGCGCCAGCAAGCGGGAGACCTCCGGGGGAGTGAAAAACTCGCCGCCGGACTTTCCCGCTCCCGCCGCGTACATCGTCATCAGGTACTCGTAGGCGTCGCCGAACAGGTCGATCTTGTTGTCGGCGAGGTCGCCCAGCCTCATCGAAGCGATCCCGCGAAGCACTTCGACCATCCGGCGGTTTCGCGCGGGGACCGAACCGCCCAGACGGTTGGAGTTGGGGTCGAAGTCGGCGAAAAGCCCATGGAAGTCCTTCTCGGATTTGTGGCCGACCGTGGAGGCCTCGATGGACTTGAAGACGCGTTCGAGCGTCTCGTTGAGGTCCTTGTCTTTCTCGGCTCGGGCGAGGACGTTTTTGAACAACATCGACGGCGGAATATAGTATCCGCGGGCGTTGATGATCTTTGCTCGCCCTGCTTCGGCGGCCGTGTCCGTCATCCGCGCGTAGTCGGGATCCGGGATGCCGTTGTCCCGCTCCCAGTCGTTGACGAAACGTTCCAGGTCTTCGGAAATGTAACGGTAGAACAGCGTGATGAGCACGTACTGTTTGAAGTCCCATGCGTCGACGCTGTTTCGCACCCTGTCGGCGATGCTCCAGATGGAGCGATGCAGCTCCGCCCTCTGCTGGTCGCGTGTCATGTCCGTCATATGCCCTCCTCGTCCATGACTTGCGGAGTCATGGACTTTTCGCTTGTCCGGCCCCAAGAACGCCGCGATAGCCTCTTCGATCAGCCGTGACCGGTTCATATCGTATGCCATCTCCTCGATGGTTGTGCCGGTCCCTTCGGTCGTGGAAAACGGCGCCCGCGGCGCGCGGCTCACCGCGTGTCGGCGTGTCCTGGCGGTCCATGGGCTTCGCGGACCCGGATGGTTCCATCGTTTTCCTCAAAGCCGCGGACACTTCCTCGCGTTGAATCGGTGTTCCGTTGAAAGAAGCGTCGCCGCGCGCGGCGACGCGAAAACCCGGATACCCTTGCCGGGGCGGCGAACGCGTCCGCTCTCCGCGGAGCCTTCGGCCCCGTGTCATGGACGGCGCGCGTGCCGCGCTGGCTTGCGGCCGCCATGGCTTGCTCGGATGGTGCGAGGGGTGTCGCGCACGGCGTCCTGGACGGCGCGCGCGTCGAGTCCCATCTCCTCCAGGCGTTGGCTGCGTTCGGCGAGGGCCTTGACGATCCAGGCCTGCGCGTCCCGACGGAATTCGTCGTCGTCCAGCGCGTCGGCGAAACGGCGGGCGTCCGCCGCGGACGGGACGATAATGCCAGCATGCGTGGCTCCGTCGAACACGCCATCCTCGGCTAGGGTCCGGACCCATGGTGCGTGCCGTTCAAGCCACCCCTCCCGACTCAATACTCTCGCGGCTTGCGCATGCTGTTTGATAATAGTTTTAGCCTCACGCGGATGCTTGACGATTTCTTCGACCGCGACGACTGGATGCTCGTCAGCGGCCTTCATCAGTAACTGGGACAGCAGCGGCATAACGAGCACGGTGACGGCACCGGCGGCCACCAGTGCGGAAGCTACGTCCCGACTCATGGTCCTAGCGGCAACAGCGACGTTCGTAACAGCAACGATGACCGGCAGCGCCGTCGCACAGTATGACGCGACAGCCAGACGACTGTGCTGACTAAGTGAGCGGGTCGGCTTGTCAAGGCTCAACGCAACGTACACCGGCAAAGCGCGCACAATCAGGAGCATCACGACAAAGCCGATGAGCAGCCCCGGAGCTGCGCCCACAGCCTTCATGTCAATACCACAGCCGGAAACGACAAAGAACACAGGCACGAGAAAACCGTTGGCAATTCCGTCAATCTTGGCGTCGAGCATCTCGTCACCGTCGGGGATCACGTAGCGTAGAATAAAGCCAGCGCCGAACGCGCCAATGACCGCGTCAAGACGAAATGCCTCCGAAAGCGCGACGAGTCCGACAAGCAACAGCACTGTTCCGCGGACCATCAGCTGCGGACTTAATCCCATGCCTGAACCGGACGACGAGTCCAGCAACAACGTCAGACGCCGTCCCAAGCGTCGGAAAAAACGCGGCAGCGAGGCCACAAGCACACACACGGCCGCGAACCCAACAAGCACGAGGATGGTCTGCCATTTGCGCCTTGTTGATAGCAGAACAGCCATGGCAATAACTGGTGCCAGCTCACCCCACAGGCCATACGCGATCGTGGCGTCACCCACGGGCGTATCCGTCAGACCTTTCTCCGCGAGGATTGGCATGAGGGTACCCAAGGCGGTTGTCGTCAAAATAATTGAGGCGGACACCCCCGTCAGATTCCATCGGCCGAAGAACGGGAACACACCTACGCACACAATGGCGATAACGAAGGTGACAACCCACGTCACCAGCCCAATCTTCCCCTGGTGACCGCGGATCATGGCCGGATTAACATCGTAACCCGCTAGCAAAAAGAGGAACGCCAAACCCAGTTCGCTGAGCATGTTTACAGCCGGTGTTACCGTAATCCAACCCAACAGATGGGGACCAAATACAGCTCCCGCGACTAGTAGGACAACTACCTCAGGAAACGGCCTGCCAGGAATGCACCGGACGAGCAATGGCAGAACAAATGCGAGAAAAAGAACGACGGCGAGGGATACCAGACTTGCTGTTATCATCTCACCGCCCTCTCGAATAATCCGGAACCACGACCGCAGTTCACCCGGATCAAACTCAGTCCACGCGTCACGTGCGCCCAGCGCGCGTCGAGCAACGTTACTTACCTTTCTTCTTGGACTTGCGTCGCACCGGCTGCTGGCGCTGGAAACCTCGTTGGGATCGGGACGCGATCTCCTCCTGCGCCTTAGCGAGTTCCTCCTCCTCCAATGTTGGCAAGCCTTCGCGCTCACGGCGGCGCACTTCCTTGGCGTGTTCACGTTCTTCCTTCTTCTCGAAAGCCGGGGAACCCGGTGTCGGATAGCGGTGCACCTGATACACGGTCTGCAGGATGGACCACACGTTACTGGTCAGCCAGTAGACGAGCACGCCGAACGGGGCAACCGCACCGGAGAAGATGTATAGCAGAGGCATGCCTACAGCCATTCCCCACTGTGTCTTGCGGTTCTTACCCGTCATCTGCTCTCGCGGTGTGTTGTGCTGCATGTTGAAGAAGGTCATATAGAACATGGTCAGGCACATAAGAGCGACGAAGATACCAATCGTCCACTTGCCTAGGCCGGTAGTAGTGTTAAACAACGCGGACAGCTTGACGTTGATGAAGACCGTGTCCTCGATCTGGCGCGCGATGGAACGGGAGAACCCGCCGATTGGCGACGCCGCGCCGGTAGCGATGCGCGATAGGCTATAGAGCACGTTATACAAGGCCAGAAAAATCGGCGCCTGCACAATGACTGGTAAACAGGATCCCATCGGATTAGCACCGTGCTCTTTGTAGAGCGCCATAGTCTCGCGTTGCATGGCTTCCTGAGATGCCGGATCGCGCTTGCCCTTGTACTTGTTCCGGATTTTCTGCAGCTTGGGCTGCATGGCCTGCATGCTAGCCATTGAACGCATTTGCTTGGTATACAGCGGGAAGATGCAAGCGCGCACGAACAGCGTCAAGAAGATGATACTGAGCACCCAAGCAAAACCGGACCCATCAGGCATACCGCACAGGACGAATAGTTTATGGAAGCACCACATAATCCATGAAATCAGCCATTCGAGTGGCCAAAAGATGGTATAGAAAAAATTGTTCATGCGATGTTCCCCTTGCGATGAGCTGCGGTGTCGTGCGCCCGACGCTGTTCAGCGAGCGCGATGATAGGTTCCGTCGTTGGCTCCTCATGGGCCTTCGACCAGGAAAAACGATAGAAAAGCGAGTACCGCTGCGGTACGTCGTCGATACCGCCATCGGACCAGGGTCGGCAGCGTAGTAGGCGTAGCATGCCCAGAAGCCCTCCGCGCCAGAAGCCGAAACGTTCGACCGCTATCTGCGCGTACTGCGAGCAGCTAGGATAATATTTGCAGCGGGGCAGTCGGTTGGCCGAGATACGCCTCTGGTACCATCGAATCGCCGTGAGCGCTGTTCGAGCCAACAGGGATAGTTGGTCCATCTCAGTTGCTTTCGCCTTCGATGTGCGAGCTTTGTCGCCCCGTTCGCTCTTGGATGCGGTAGAAGAGCGAACAGATCTGCTTCTCCAACGATGAAAAAGTCGCCTGCGCTGCGCCCTTCTTGGCGCGCAGGACGACATCGCACTGAGGGGGAATCAGGTCGCTGTATTCGCGGCCGAGGGTGCGGAAACGCCGCTTGATTCGATTGCGAACAACAGCTTTACCCACTGAATTGGACACGGCTAGACCTAATCGTGGTTCGGAGTCCTGCGCATGACAATTGCGCTCTTGTGAACGCATTGCGTAATGTGCGACGATGTCAGCGGTTGAGACCCGATGGCGTATCCGCAAAACACTGATGAAATCAGAATGATTCGCAAGACGTTTCACGCTGCTACCGAGTCCCTGGTGCTGAAGGTGTCGAAAATGGCGTCAAACGCTGCTGTCAGGCGCTGAGAACCTTGCGGCCCTTGGCGCGGCGACGGTTGATGACCGCGCGGCCGGAACGGGTGCGCATCCGTTCGCGGAAGCCGTGCTTCATGTGGCGACGGTGGTTGTTCGGCTGGAATGTCCTCTTCATGTCAAACGCTCCTCATGACCATGGTGAACCATGAACCTGCTCATGGCATAAGCTATACCAAGCTACACGCTCACCGCGGGACAGTCAAAAACGCTGTTGTGAAATCCTCATCCGGTGGTAAATCTTTGTGTTGCCTTTTCTACAGGTGCCTTTCCTTTCGCCATACGCCGACTTGGAGTATGCTTTACCGTTTCTGTTGCTGGGATTGCGTGGCATTCTCAACAGCGAAGATCGCAACAGGCTGTTCACAAAACATTCAGATGAGGTTTATAACTCTGAATTTCGTGGTGCACAATACTGTGGATAAGTTGTCATAGGGGGTGCACAGAATAGGTCTTCGTGGATTCCGGCATCGGGCCGGCCGCCGAGAAGGAGAGAAGCATGCCGGAACCTGTGCAGGATGCTCGTTCTTTATGGGACGCCGCGCGAAACATTCTCCTGACGAACCCGACGTTGACCCCTCTCGAACTTAGCTACGTCCATGACATTGAACCCGACACCGTTTTCGGGTCGCGCGCCATCCTGACAGTCTCCACTGATGGTATCCGTGTTGGCATCGAGAATAACATCGACGAACCACTGACGGCCGCGCTTTCGCAAGCCGCGCATCATCCAATGGGCTATCTCATCTCTTTGCGTCGCCCCGCACGCGGGGAGAGGGTTTTCCCACAGAACCAGCAGCACCAACCTGGGACGCGGCAACGAACAGTAAAACGACAGCCACTGCTGCAAACGCCCACAGCCCAGCGCCGCGGTCTGTCGTCCTTCAACGCAGCCTTCGAGAGGACTCTGCCCTCTGGGATAGCGCGTCAACCCGCGTTGGATATCCCGCCAACACAGGTCCGTGTTTCCACATCTGGTGCACGGTTGACGAACTCGTACGAACCGGCTGTGAGGTCCGCCGCGGACGTCCGCAGCACGCAGGAGGAAAAGCGCACGCGTAGTCGCAACGTTCATCCGCGCGACGAGGAAACGCATCTCAATCCGGACGATAACTTTGAAAACTTCGTTACCGGCCCGGCCACTAACCTAGCGAACGCAGCTGCTCAGGCGGTTGCTGAACAGCCAGGCGAGGTCTACAACCCGTTGTTCATCTATGGCGGATCCGGTCTGGGTAAGACACATCTGCTCAACGCCATCGGCAACGAAGTCCGGATGAACGATGTTGCTAAGCGCGTCTACTACACGACCGCAGAAGAGTTCACGAACGACTACATCAATGCAGTTCATCCCACTGGCAACGATACCGAGCATGCCCAAGAGTTCAACCGCAAATATCGCTCTTACGACGTACTGCTCGTCGATGATATTCAGTTCCTGGGCATGGGTAACCGCGTCGAGACGCAGGAAGCTTTCTTCAACACTTTTAATGCGCTGCAGCGCATGCACAAGCAGATTGTCATCGCGTCTGATGTTGCTCCCCGGCTCTTGCAGGGCCTGCAAGAACGCCTCGTTACTCGCTTCGATGCCGGTTTGTCCGTGGATGTCCAGCCGCCGGAGAAAGAGACTCGCATCGCGATCCTGCGTATGAAGATTGCTAGCTTCAAGACTAAGGTTGTCATTCCGCCTGAGGTTATCGACCTTATCGCCGATCAGGTGACTAACAGTGTTCGTGAGCTGGAAGGTGCTCTTAACCGCGTCATGGCTGTGGCCACACTCAATCGCCAGCCGGTGACCACGCAGCTAGCTCAGCAAACGTTGCAGGATTACTTCGTCCAGAACGTTGATGTGACGCCAGCGGACATCATCACCCGAACGGCAGCATATTTCCAGTTGTCTTTTGACGATATCGTCTCTTCGAGAAGACAGAAAAAAATCGCTATGGCACGCCAGATTGCCATGTATATCTGCCGTGAGATGACTGGCTTGTCTTTGACGAATATTGGCGAGATTTTCGGGGGTCGCGATCACACGACAGTTATCCACGCTTATCAGAAGATCAGCATGGAAATGACTGAGAAACGCGAAGTTTACAACTACGTCAGCGAGTTAACGAACAAACTCAAGAAAAAGAAATAACCATTTTTGCGGATTAGTGGCTCTCTAACGGCGGTTTTGCATACCAGTTGATGCATAACTATGGATATTTTGAAAAACAGGCTTGCTAGATTAATGAGTTTCAGCACGGTACGCAGCGCTTTGATACTAAAAACAGTAAAAAACGAGTTATCCCCAATGTTATCCACAAATTCGCAATTTCTCTGTGGATAACATGGAAGAATTTGTTAATAATCTGTGGATTATTTGGGTATAAAGTCGTGTTAGCTGTGGATAAAGTTTGATGTTTTGCGAGCCTGTGGATAACTACTGCACTTATTCACAATTATCCACTATGTTATGCACATCCCTGTAGAACACAAACTGTGGTATTACAGGGCTTTCAGTGAGTTATCCACAAATCCACCGACGTTATTACTACTATTCTTATAACTCTCTTTAGAGCAATCGGAAAATGAGCGCCGCACAAGGTTTCTGTTTTCGAACAGAATGTAACCCTCTTCTGTCACACTGGACCTATTACCAAAGGAGGACTTATGAAAGTCGAAGTTAATTCACGTGCTTTCGCGGATGCTACCGAATGGGCCAGCCGCATCATTTCAGCTCGTCCAACTGTTCCGGTTCTTGCGGGCATCAAAATCCGTGCACAGGAAGGCCTGCTGCTGCTGTCGACTTTCAACTATGAACAGTCCGCCCGCTACCAGATTGATGCTGGTGTTGACGAAGAAGGTACTATCGTTGTCCAAGGTAAACTTTTGGCGGAGATCGCTCGTATGTTGCCGACTGACAAAACCTACCTTGTTACCGAAGGTTCCCGCTTGGCCATTAAGTCCGGCAAGTCCATCTTTAACTTGCAGCTGATGAATGAAACTGATTACCCCCAGCTGCCTGCTATTCCGCAGCCCATCGGCAGCATCGACGGCAGACTCTTCGCTGATGCGGTCAGCCAGGCTATCGTTGCTGTGGCACGCAGCGAAAGCCGTCCGGTGCTCACCGGCGTGCGTGTCACCTTGGACGGCGGTCAGCTTGTCTTCTGCGCCACGGACCGTTTCCGCTTGACGCGCGTGACCGTCGACTGGAACCCAGTCCAACCGAATATCCAGGCCTCACTTATCATTCCTGGGAGCGTACTTAAGGACATTGCTAGCTCTATCGATACTGCGCAGAACGTTGTCATTGGTTATGACGATGTCGAGGCGAACCTGTTGAGCTTCGATAACGCTGGCCGTGTTAAAACCTCCCAGCTCATTGACGGCGAGTTCCCGAACGTGGATCGTCTGTTCGCCGATGAATACCCGATTCACGCCGTTATTGAAAAGCAAAGTCTTGTCGATGCGCTGCACCGCGTCTCTCTCGTGGCTGAACGTGAAGCTCCGATCCGCATGGAGTTCACCGGCGACGCAGTACGTCTCTCCGCCGGCACCGCCGACGAGTCTCAGGCTAGCGAAATCCTCGCCGCAGATCTTGAGGGTGAGCCGCTTACTGTAGCCTTCAACCCGATGTACCTGCTCTCTGGCTTAGGGGCCATCTCGGAAAAGTACGTGCGTATGAAGATGACGACTGCTATCAAAGCCGTCGAGTTCAACGGGCAGAAGGACAAAAGCGGTGAGCCATCCCTGGCTTACCGCTACCTCCTCGTGCCAATGCGCTTCATTGGTTGAGACCCTTGGAGATAGGAGAACAGAGCCAGGCTGGAATGCAGTCATGGCCGATACTGCTGGCGAGATGGAGTGCGCGATGAGCGACGTTGTGTCGCGCCTAGCGCTGGACCGGTTCCGCTCCTGGTCGCAGATTGTTGTTGATTTCGAGCCGGGAGTCAACGTGCTCTATGGTCGCAACGGTATTGGCAAGACGAACCTCGTCGAGGCCCTAGAATTTCTGTCAGTCGGCTCGTCGCCGCGAGCGTCGGCGGCCAAATACCTAGTCCAGCACGGGCAGACGAACGCTGTCATCCGTGCCAATGCGACAAAAACGCGAGGTGGTTGCGTGTGTGGTTTTGCGGGCGTGGGCATCAGCGGTCGCGGTTTCGGCAGCGAATCTACAAGTATTGATGGCGCTGATTTGGGGGGTGCCAGCGTTTGGGAGCATACCCTGCAGGTGACTATTCCGGTGCGTGGAGCTGTGCGATCGCGCGTCGATTCGGGTTCCTCGAAGTACTTTCACGACATCGCTGGGATGGTGCGCGTGGTCGCTTTCGGCCCGCAGGACCAACAGCTGGCGGCTGGAGATCCGGCCGGCCGTCGCCGGTTTCTCGACCAGAGCGCGACGCTGATGTTTCCTGAATACTACGCCACGTTGCAGCGATTCCACCAAATCGCTCGCCAGCGAGCGGCCGTGCTGCACAGTTTCGGCGAATCCGGGCTGGGTTTTGCGGGCGATTTGAGGAGTGCTAGCAGCGGCTCCGCTGGAGTAGAGTCGGTCAGGCGGCGCATGGCTGCGGCGGAGCTGGAAGCGTGGACATCGCAGTTCATCGATGCGGGTATGGCGCTCACGCGGATGCGTGCGGCCGTGGTGGATCGGTTCAACGGGCTGTTCGCCCAAACCTACGCGGACTTTGCCGGAGGCGTTGCGCCTAGTGGCTCGGTGGATAGCAGAGGCGCTCACGCGGATGCGCGGTTGAAGTACCAGCCATCGTTTACCGAGGTGTTGGAGTCAGATTCGGGTGAAGCAAAGCAGCGGATTGCGCAGCATTTCCAGCGTATCTACCCTGGTGAGGTTTCACGTGAAACGAATCTGATTGGGCCACAGCGTGACGAAATGCTCATCGTTCTGGACGGCGAACCAGCGCGAGAATTTGCTTCAAACGGCGAACTGTGGGCGATCGGTCTCGCCATGCGACTGGCACAATTTCAATATTTATCGGGAAATGTTTCACGAGAAACTGTGTCTGTGGATGCCCCTACTGACACTGCCAGCACCCCAATTTTTAAACCGATAGCTGCGAATGGCACGCCTCTGCAGCCGCCTGGTAGTGCGCGTAACGGAACACAACAGACCGAAAGGAGGCTAGCCGATTCTCAAAAGGATCTCCGAAAACAGGATCTCCGAAAACCTAACTCTGGCACTGCCGATGACGTTGATAATTTCATTACCCCACCCCACGGTGAGAGCAACTATCCAATTCTCGTGCTTGACGATGTTTTCGCCCAACTGGACGAATTCCGGCGAGAGCGGATTCTTGACTTCGCCGAGCACCAAGGGCAAGTGTTTTTGACAGTGGCTGCAAAAGGCGACGTGCCCTCGGGATCTGCTTGGCACGGCATTAATGTGGAAAAATACGCGGAGCACTAGCATGACGTCTCCTAAAATAGCTCATTCGCCACACCCCGGTGCCCCTCACCGTCCTCCCGCCGAACTGCTCAACATTAGCCCAACGAAACTGCCAGCGCAGGTTTCTGGGCGATATGTTCATGGCCTGCAGATGTCTCGGTCGGAGCGGAGTAAACGCGCGCAGAAAGCCTATGAAAACTTTGGTAGTCCTGGTCGTGATCCTCGCTCGGCTGGTTCAGTCCTCGGGTCGCTGGCCGTCAGCCAGGACTGGGTGTCGCATCTGAAAACAGCGGGACTCTCCACCCACTGGGTGGATATCGTGGGATCGGCGATGGCCGATAACTCGCGGGTTGAATCTTTTCGTAATGGCGAGATCGTCATCCGCGTGTTTACGACGGCGTGGCTTGTCTCCATGCAGTATATGTTGCCGCAGTTGGAAAAAGTTATCCGGGATTATCTGACACCCGTGCCGGTCATGAAAATCTCCCTGCGCGGCCCGAATCAGTATACCTTCAAACATGGTCGACGCACAGTACCGGGCCGTGGTCCGCGGGATACGTGGGGATGACGCCAAGAAGCGTAGCTAGCGCCTCCGATTCCCTTGTTGGTGGATTTTGTCATTGTTACGGTACCGAATGTTACGATATCGTAACTTTTATTTGCTGTGTCACCGAACACGGTTTCCGTGGCCGTAGCATGAGCGTATGCTGTGCGAATACACCACGCCTCTGCGGTATCCGCTGACCGGTGATAACGACACTTTCTACAGGCTCCTATCTCAACGGGCGGAATTCTTTCCCCACGACATAGCCGTGAAATACAAAATGGACGACGATGCAACGGAGTGGACGGCCGTAACCGCTGCAGAGATGCTCCAAACCGTCCGCAAGACAGCGAAAGGACTGATTGCGCTGGGCGTGGAACCCGGAAATACTGTGCTGATCTGGGCAGCGACGCGCTATCAGTGGGGCGTGCTTGACTTCGCTTGCTCGGCGCTTGGAGCGGTAATCGTACCCGTATATGAAACGGATTCATCCGCGCAGATCAAACATATTGTAAACCTGACGAAACCGACGATTGCATTCGTCGATACTACTGAACGGGTACAGACGCTCGAGCGCGTGCACCAAGAACTCAAAACCGAGATGGCCACTGAATATGAAGCCACATGCGACACTAGCGACGTGGCCCACTTGTCTACGCCAGATCCGTTGGCGCTTGTCTTCAACGTGCTCAACGATGGCCTTGACGCCGTAGTCAGCCATGGTTGGGGCGTCACCGACGGGCAGCTCGACGCTCGCATCGCTGCGGTGAAGGCTGATGATGTCGCCACCATTGTCTTCACCTCCGGTTCGACGGGCGCGCCTAAGGGCGTGGAGCTGACGTACCGCAACTTCATCCATGTGGTTCGCGCTGGCTGGGAGATTCTCCCTACGATGTGCTTCACCTCGAGCCGTCTGCTGCTCTTCCTGCCGCTCGCTCACTGCTTCGCACGCTACGCACAGTACCTAGCCATCGGCTCGCGTGGCACCCTCGGCTACATGCCCACCGCTAAGCATTTGCTCTCTGATCTCAGGACATTCCAGCCGACGTATATCTTCGGTGTTCCGCGTGTTTATGAGAAGATCTACAACGCTGCCAGCCAGAAAGCCGGAGCCGGATTCCGTGGCCGCTTGTTCGCCCGCGCCAAACAACACTTCGTCGACTGGTCGAAAACCGAGCAGGGCGGCCACAAGCACGACTTTTCCCAGTACACGCTGCACCGATTTTATGAGAAAACCGTCGGATCGGTTCTCCGTGCGGCGATGGGAGGCTCCCTGCAGTGGCTTGGCTGCGGCGCAGCGCCTATGAACATGGACCTGGCTCATTTCTTCAATGGTCTGGACGGCGTGACTTTCATTCAAGGCTATGGACTAACGGAAACGGCCGGGCCTTGCTGCGTCAACTTCGAGGACGCTAACCGAGTCGGTAGCGTGGGCAAACCGGGTCCGGGCATCGCCTTCCGCGTGGCTGACGACGGCGAGCTGCAAATCCACGGGCCGAGCGTATTTGTCGGTTACTACCATGACTTTGCCGCCACCCGTGAGGCCTTCACCGCTGACGGCTGGTTCAAAACAGGTGATTTAGCAACTATCGACGACGATGGTTTCGTGTACATTACCGGCAGGCGCAAAAACCTGCTGGTTACCGCCGGAGGTAAAAACGTTGCTCCGGAACCAGCCGAAGACACCATCGGCGCCTGTCCAATCGTGTCCCACGTGCTTGTTGTTGGTGATCGCAAGCCGTTCGTTTCAGCTATTGTGACGCTCGAGCCGGATATGTTGCATGTCTGGTGTGCCTCGCATGGCCTCGACCCTGAGATGACTTGCGAGGAAGCTAGCCACAATGGTGCCGTGCGTGAATGCATCCAGGAATACGTCGACCAGGCAAACGCAACGGTGTCCCGTGCCGAATCCGTTCGCAAATTCGCCGTCCGCCCTTCCGACTTTTCGTTGGACGAAGGCACGCTGACACCGAGCCTGAAAATCGTGCGCGCAAAAGCCATTGCTGCCTGCCAAGACATCATCGAGGATGAACTCTACGCCCCCGATTTCCGCACGCAGGGTGACGGTAGGCTAGCCTAAAAGCCATAGACCCACTCGAGGGGAAACCGCAAGCGCTGACGTCATCCGCGTCAATGTCACGGGCGCTGGTTGTCATGTTATGATCATCGTGCACGCAGCCGCAGCCAACAGGCTTGATGTCGGCACCCTCCCTGACACGTGTCGCCAGAAATCTGAGCACGTTGCCCCAGTAGGCCGTCCCTTTTTGCTCTAGCAAGCTCAGCCGGGGGATCCTCAAGACTGAACGATCGCGCTCACCGGACCCGTTGAGGTGGACATTGAGTCAACTATGTTAAGGGACTGACGCCTTTTATTCCAGTCAAACGGTTATCCTCTGTTTAGCGTCAACTTAGATGCTCCCCATTTGGTACTGCTCTGTGCCGCCCGACTTCAATCTGATGAAATCGTTTTGCTTGTCGATAACAACGAAGACTTTCATAGCTGTTTTTTACAATGGGCGCAACCTGTGAACAGGTGTGAAAAATCACGCATCCAGTCTTGCACCGCTAGGCTTGCGCGAGGAGGGGCAGAGGATCGTCCACTCGCGCGAGCCTCCTTCGGGAGTTCTGTGCTGCTTACTCTAGTTCGAAGCCTTGCTCGCGCAGGATGGTTCCGATGTCGTCACGGTGGTGCTGGTCGGCGGTTAGATGGCGTACGACGAGGGCGCTGAAGGTCTCAGCGCGGGGGTTGGGGTCGCGGCTGTCGTAGTATGCGGCGACGGTGCGGTCGTAGGTATCGACGGCCTCGTTCCACTCCTTTTCGTTGACGGATGGGTAACCGTTCTCACCCACAGTCAGCAACGACGGCAGGCGTGGCTTCTGTTTGGGTTCGTCGGCCGGTACGCCGAGGATGAGGCCCAGAATCGGGAAAGTGTACTTCGGTAGGTGTAGCAGATTGATGAGCTGGCGCGGGTCGTTGAGGATGCTACCCAAGTAGCAGCCCCCCAGACCGTTGGCCTCCGCGTAACCGAGCATATTCTGCGCAGCTAAAGTTGCGTCGAAGACGCCGGCGAGGAAAGCGTTCCAGTTTGTGAAAGTGTGCATGGGTGCATTAGAGAGCGCATCAGCGAGTATGGTTTCACGTGGAATATTCCGAATGGCATCCCTGAAGGCGTTGGTAGATTTGGTGGAACCAGTTGTCTTGGCATAAGTGACCCTCGTGTCCGCATGCCTCTTGCTGGTAGCGGCAGCCTGCTTCGCTAAAGCACGACGCGCGATACGGATGTCACGGTTCGTGTCAACCACGAAGAT
This sequence comes from Aeriscardovia sp., assembly GCA_017386585.1. Lineage (GTDB taxonomy): Bacteria > Actinomycetota > Actinomycetes > Actinomycetales > Bifidobacteriaceae > RGIG7107. The sequence goes on along the minus strand of JAFNPO010000077.1, from coordinate 11,720 downwards.
AAACAGTTCGCCGTTCTCCTGCTGGAGTACCTGGCTGCCACTGATAGCGGCGATAGCGTGCCGCAGGTTCGGGTCAGTGACATGGATTAGCGTGAAGGACTGCAAATACTCGCTGCTGGCGGTCGCGCGGGCTGCGTTCTCGAGGGTTTTAACATCGATAGGTACCGGCTTGAAGTGTCGAATAGTGCGGTGACGTAAAGCAGCCTCGTTGGGCTGGCGGCTCATATCGGTCATATCGTGCTTCCTTTCATCGAGCGTCCGCCGGGGCCATATGCTGATAGGCGGCGAGCGGCTTTGCCATCAGGGTTGTTGTCATTGGAATAATGGTGGTCGGGATTAGCCGATGGGAGTACTTCATTGCTGAGATTTTCATGGTATGTTTCCCGTGAAACGGACATTGTGGAACAATGCCACAGGATTTGCGCTCAGACACTAATGACACCTCGACAGGTCAGCACGATAGCGATGATCGCCAGCGCGGCAATGATGCCCATCGCAATCCATTCTCCGACGCTAATACGTCGCTTGCTCCCTCGGCTCGCGGCGATATAGAAGCCAAAGCCCGCAGTATAGAGAATCGTGATGAGAAGCGTGTACTGCCAGCCAGCCAGGATAAGTGCGAACAGCTGGAACGCCGCTGCAACGATGCCGATGACCAGCTGCCAGCCCTCGTGATGGCGCGCGGAGTACTGAATCTGATAGACGCAAATGAATAGGTAGCACACCAGCGACGCTGAGACGTCAAGCTCGGAGCAGAAATTGTAAGCATCGGCTGTTACAAGGAACGTCAGTAAAAACACGGTCTCGATAGCAGCAGTGATGACGAGCGAGGTCTGCGGCGAACGACGAGCGTTGAGACGCCCCCAGTATGCGGGCATAACGTGGTCGTGGGCCATGAGAGTAGTAGCCTCTGTTGGCAGGATAGTCCAGGACAGTAGACCGCCTAGACAAGAGATAATGAGTGCGATATTGATGAACGCCTCTCCCCACCCGCCGACGAGCTTGTCCATGACGGCGCCCATTGCGGGCTGGCCGAGATTGGCAAGCTGCGCGCGGCTCATCACGCCGTATGGTAGCAGGGAGATAAACAGGTAGACAAGCACGAGGCAGACGAACGCGGTCACTGTCGCGTGGATAGCGTCTGACTTACGTCGCGCCCTGTTCGACATGACGAACGCACCCTCGATGCCCAGCATGAGCCAGACTGTCACCAGCAGGCTGTTCTTCGCCTGACTGAACACCGCTCCGGCGCTAATGGGCGTATGTGCAGCGGTTACCGCGTTGTTCGACAGCGTAGCCCAGAACTGCGAGGTAAAGATGCCTGCCTTGAAGCCGAGCACGGCAGCTATGCCGAACACGAGGATCGGTGTAAGTTTGCAGATGGTGACGATTGTGTTGACAACGGATGCGCTTTCCACGCCCCTGGCGATAAGCAGTGTTAATACCCAAATAAGCACAGCTGATGCGAGGATGGATGGCAAATTCTGGCCGCCGGTGAACGCAGGAATGAACGTGCCAACCGCGCTCATGAGCATCGTGCAAAAAGCGATGTTCGTCAACCAGTCCGACACCCAGTAACCCCAGCCGGAAAGGAACTCGCCGAAGCGGCCGAAAGACTCACCCGCGTAGCTGAACATACCTGAAGTAAGGTCTGGGCGTTTGCGGGCTAGGTTGTTCGAGGCAATGATGAGGGCCGCGAAGCCGATGTCGGTGAAGATCCAGGCGATGAACGCCGGCCCGGGTGAAGCGACTTGTGCGAGCTGACTCATGACCCCGAAGATACCTGTGCCGATGGCTGAGCTGACGATGAGGGCGACAAGACCGAGAAAACCAATGGTCGGTTTCTGGCCGCCCGTACTGGGATGACCTAGTCCCGGGGTGTTGAGAGCGGTTGAATTGGAAACCGGCGCGTTCGGATCGGGTGTTTGACCCGAGGAAACCGGAACGCTGGTACTGGATGCCGATGCGTTCGGCGTGGTCGCGGTAGTTCCGTGTGCTGTCATGATGTCCTTGTCTTGGAAGCGCTTATTCGTCTCATGGCGCGGGAAATTGGATGTCTTTCTTCGAGAGTACACGCCCATACGCTGCCGGTTCACATAGTTGGGCCTGAGGGCGAACGGCGGCGCATAAAAGATGTATGCGCTTGAGAGGTGTAACGCGCGCCGATAAGCCGCATCCTTTAATGTAGGTAGTAGACCGGCCGCGTACTGGCGGCCGGTCTGCGGGCCCGACGCCCGCGCCGACGGAAGGAGCTTTCATGAGCGGAACGTGGAAAGACGAGAAGAAGCGGAAGCAGGCTCATCGGACCAAGACTCGTAAGAAGGCACTTGCGGCTCGTGTCAAGGGCAACAAGTATAAGCAGGATAAGCCCGAGTGGTTCGACGGCGAGGTCGCACGCCGCTGAGCGTAAAAAACAAAGCAGGCCTAGACGTGCGAGCAAGTCTGGGCCTGCTGGTGAGAAGAAACATGCCAGGAAGTGCACCTTGTTGGATGTGCACTTGTCGCTCGTCCTGCTCTTACAGTGCGGTCTTAACGGCCATGGCGATAAGCAGTAGGCCGAGGCCTGACATGAGCCACTTTTGACGGCCTCCGCACGTCATGAAACGGGCTACTCGCGGAGCGAAGAACGCGCCAATGCTGTCACCGAGGACGAGTGGCAGGACAACGTCCCACTGTGCTCCGCCACCGAGGAGGTGCGCGGCGATGCCGAACAGTCCTGTCCAGAACACCACCCAGGAGGAGCTGGCGATAGTCTCGAACGCATTGTCTCCTAGGAGCAGGAAGCCAGCGAGGACAGGTTCGCCCCCACTCATGCCGCCGATGCCGATCATGATGCCGCCGAGTAGTCCGGAGACGAAGTAGATCCCGAAGACGTGCTTCGGTTTCTTGTCCTCCGGTCTCTTTTTTCCTTTATCGTCGCGGAACGCCTTAACGACGATAACCACTCCCACGATGACGAGGATGGCGGCCAGAATCCAGGAGTAGGTCTTTTTAGGGATAAGGAATGAGCACAAGGAGAACATGATGGCCCACGGAATGGTGGCCAGCAGCATCCGGTTCGCCTTGCGGTAGTCAATGGCGTTAGTCTGTTTGTACTGCCAGGTTCCGATAGCGACGCTCGGCGCAGCAGCCACCAGCGAGGACGTCGTTGCGGCGGACGGATTCAGGCCAAATAGAGACGAGAGGACGGCTACGTACACCGAGCCTCCGCCGCTGCCGAGCGCGACAACGAACGTACCGACCAGAAGGCCGACAAAGGCAAGCAGAAGAAAACGCATCACACCACTATACCCAGCTATTTTCGCGTTCAATGAGGGAAAACGAAGGTTTTTCGTCCGTTGTCAACCCACGAGCCGGTACACTGTGAACGTAGAGGGCCATTTTTCCCCCCGCCGCCGAGTCCAAGCGTGATTCTCCCCGGAAGCTATTTTTGCTCTCCCCCTCACGTGTCAACGTTGATTAATTTTCCCCGATTTGATGGGTTTACACCGCCTCTTGCTGTTCGAATGGCCGGTTGATCCGCACATCGGTTTTAGTGAACGCTCCCTCCAACTCCGCGTGCGACTCGGCACCGACCGTTTCCCTCACTGCGGACGCAGCGTGCCCAGCAGCACCATTCCCCACGATCTGGCTGCCCGTGCAGGCCATCGGGCGCCAGTATTTATTTCATCAGTCTGACATCATTCAAGCTCATTGCAGTCAGCTCCGGCATTGTCTTTCGGAACGACTTGTTAGGCACGCAGAATAACTTGCAGCCCTACTCCCCCACCAACTCACCTCAGCAAGACGATTGCCGAATCTGACGAAGCGAGGACGGCTGGAGACAGGGCGAAAGACACCAGTGTGAAGCCATAGACCCCATGCCGCAGCTCGCTGCAGTTGCTAAGGCGTTTATAAAGCAACAACATCGCCTACTAAGAGAGTCAACCATTCCGTGAAAAAAATAGCGCAACCCTCCCCTCTTCCTCAATAACAACAACTACCGAAGCACTATCCTGGTACACCCTCACGGGAATCCCTCAGCCTTCCTCCCCGCCACAGCCCAGTGACCGTTAAAGCCAGGACCATCAGCCCCCCAATGGCAGCATCACCTTCCCGCGAAAACGCGCTCTAACGGCCTGAAAGGTCCCCCTGGCCGACTACAATAAAAAACAGTTAAAGCCGTACACGGCGTGATTTCGTGGCTTCTAACGGCATAGACCCCTCGGGGAATCGCCAAATCAATCGTCATCCGGACCTCTCGGCACCAGCGTCCGAGCGATAACCGGCCCGTACCCGCCCGCGGCTCTCACAGGAAGGAAACTCGAGTGAGCGACAACGTGAACAACGCTGACGGCCCCATCATGGACGACGAAAACAAGCCGTCCGAATACAGCGTCGAAGGCAACGAGAACCTCATCCACCAAGAAGACCTCAAAGAAGGAGAACTGAAATCCACCATGGCCCCGGAGCACTACGGAGCCAAAGACCTGCGCGTCCTAGAAGGCCTGGAGGCCGTCCGCCTACGCCCAGGCATGTACATCGGTTCCACCGGTCCACGCGGCCTCCACCACCTCGTCTACGAAATCGTCGACAACTCCGTCGACGAGGCACTCGCGGGCTATGCCACGCACATCGAAGTCACGATCCTGCCGGACAACGGTATCCGCGTCGTCGACAACGGCCGTGGTATCCCGGTCGACATTGTCCCCGGCGAAGGCAAGTCTGGTGTCGAGGTCGTCATGACGAAACTCCACGCGGGTGGCAAGTTCGGCGGCGGCGGCTACACCGTCTCCGGTGGCTTGCACGGTGTGGGCATTTCCGTGGTCAACGCCCTCTCCACCCGTATGGAGGTTGTCGTCAAACGTGACGGCTACGAGTGGACACAAACCTACCTCAATCAGCGTCCGACCGCCCCTCTGGCTCGCGGTCGGCGCCTAGACGAGAACGAGTCCACTGGCACATCCGTTACGTTCTGGCCGGACCCGCAAATTTTTCAGACCACCGTCTACAACTTCGAGACTCTGCGCACCCGCTTCCAGCAGACCGCGTTCCTCAATAAAGGCCTCAAGATTAGTCTGACTGACGAGCGCGAGCCGTCCGACCTTTCCGATGAGGCTGCCGACGTCGCCGCCAACGAGAAGGACAGCGAAGTTGGTGCCGAAGAAACCGAACGCAAAGCCGTCTACCAATACAACAATGGTATCAAGGACTACGTTAAGCACTTGGTATCCGCCAAACGTGCCACACCGATCAGCGGTGAAATCATCAACTTTGCTGCAGAAGATGAGAAGCTTGGTATCTCCGCGGACGTGGCCCTGCAGTGGACCAACGCCTACACCGAGACGTTACGCACCTTCGCTAACACCATTACCACCACCGAAGGTGGCGCACACGAGGAAGGATTCAAAGCCGCTCTCACCAGTCTCATCAACCGTTATGCGCGCGAAAAGGGTATCCTACGCGACAAAGACGACAACCTTTCCGGCGAAGACGTGCGCGAAGGCCTCGTCGCCGTACTTTCTGTTAAATTGACGAACCCGCAGTTCGAAGGCCAGACCAAGACTAAGCTTGGCAACCCGGAGGCTAAAACTTTCATCCAACGCATCATCACCGACCGTCTGCGCGACTGGTTCGACGCGCATCCAGCCGACGCTAAGGCTATCGTCGAGAAGGGGGTGTCCGCGTCCCGCGCGCGCCTTGCCGCCAAGAAAGCTCGCGAGACAACGCGCCGCAAGTCACTCTTCGAGTCCGCCGGCATGCCCGACAAGCTCAAGGACTGTCAATCCAACAATCCGGAGGAATGCGAGCTCTTTATCGTCGAGGGTGACTCCGCAGGCGGCTCCGCTATCCAGGGTCGTGACCCGATGACACAAGCAATCCTGCCGTTGCGCGGCAAGATCCTCAACACTGAACGCGCCTCCCTCGACCGTATGATACGCTCCGAAACTATTGAAGCCCTCATCACCGCCGTTGGTGCCGGTTATGGGGCGGACTTTGACGTCGAAAAGGCCCGCTACCACAAAATTATCATCATGGCTGACGCCGACGTGGATGGCGCTCATATCGCTACCCTCATCCTCACGCTGTTCTTCCGCTATATGCGCGACATGATTTACAAGGGCTACGTCTACGTCGCCATGCCACCGCTTTACCGACTCAAATGGACCAAAGGTTCACACGACTTCGTCTACACCGACAGGGAACGTGACGAGATGCTCGCTAAAGGCAAGGCCGCTGGCCGTCAGCTGCCCAAAGGCGAAGGCATTCAGCGATACAAGGGCCTGGGCGAGATGACGTACCAGGAGCTGTGGGAGACCACCATGGACCCGAGCCGCCGCATTCTCAAGCAGATGCACCTCGAAGACGCCGAAGCTGCCGACGCCACCCTTTCCATGCTTATGGGTGACGACGTGCTGCCACGCCGTCTGTTCATCCAGCGTAATGCCAAGAACGTTAAGTTCATCGACGCGTGACGTCGAAAAGTGAGAAAGACTGAATCATGGCTGATGAAAACAAAAACGACAAGCAGCCGGGAGAAGCGAACGCTTCCGGCTTCGACAACAACTTCGGCTCGCAGTCTAACGAAGAGGTGCTCGAGGGGCTGGACGAGACCCGCATTAAGCAGATTGATCTTGGCAACGAGATGCGCGAGTCCTACCTGGCGTACGCCATCTCTGTCATAGTCGAGCGCGCTTTGCCGGATGTGCGTGATGGCCTCAAACCGGTACACCGCCGTGTTATCTACGCGATGTACGACGGCGGTTATCGCCCGGACCGCGGCTACAGCAAGTGCTCTCGTGTCGTTGGTGACGTCATGGGCAAATATCATCCGCATGGCGATTCCGCCATTTATGACACCCTCGTGCGCTTGGCTCAACCGTGGAGCATGCGCTACCCGCTTGTCGATGGTCAGGGCAACTTTGGCTCTCCGGGTAACGATCCGGCGGCTGCTATGCGTTACACCGAGTGTCGCCTGGCCCCAATCTCCATGGAGATGGTACGCGACATCGACAAGGACACCGTCGATTTCGTACCCAATTATGATGGTAAGGAAAAGGAGCCGACGGTGCTGCCGGCTCGTTTCCCCAACCTCTTGGTTAACGGTTCCTCCGGCATCGCTGTGGGTATGGCCACCAACATTCCGCCGCACAACTTGCGTGAGGTTGCTGACGGTGTGCACTGGGCACTTGACCATCCAGGTGCCAGTCGTGAGAAGCTGCTCGACGCGCTTATCAAAATCATCAAGGGGCCGGATTTCCCGACCGCTGCGACCATCTTGGGTCACAAGGGTATCGAGCAGGCATACCGCACCGGTCGCGGTATCATCACCATGCGCGCCGTGGTTAACACTGAGGAGATTAATGGGCGTCTATGCCTGGTAGTCACTGAGCTGCCGTATCAGGTTAATCCTGACAAGCTCGCCACCTCTATCCGTGACGCCGTGCGGGACGGAAAAATCAAGGGAATTGCTGACATGCGCGACGAGACTTCCGGCCGTACCGGTCAGCGTCTCGTGCTTGTTCTCAAGAAGGATGCAATCCCGAAAGTCGTGCTTAACAACCTGTATAAGCACACCCAGCTGCAGACCACGTTCGGCGTAAACATGCTCGCCCTCGTCGATGGTGTGCCGCGCACCCTGAGTCTCGACGGTCTTGTACGTCACTGGATTGACCACGAGCTGCAGGTCGTACTGCGTCGCGCCAAGTATCTCAAGCGTGAGGCTGAGGAGCGTGATCATATCCTGCAGGGCTACCTCAAAGCCATTAACGCCATCGACGAGGTCATCCGCCTCATTCGCTCCTCCCGAACGGTCGACATTGCTCGCGAAGGCCTCATAGGGTTGCTCGATGTGGACCAGATGCAGGCGGACGCTATCCTCGCTATGCAGTTGCGTCGCTTGGCCGCTCTCGAGCGACAGAAAATCCTCGACGAACATAACCAGTTACTTGCCCAAATCCGCGACTATCAGGCCGTCATTGACTCGCCTGTCCGCCAGCGCCAAATCGTGGGCGACGAGCTCGACGAGATCGTCGCCAAGTACGGTGACGGGCGCCGCACGAAGATCCTGCCGTATTCTGGCGACGTTTCCGACGAGGACCTCATCGCCGACCGCACCATGGTTTACACCATCACGCGCTCCGGCTACATCAAATCCACGCTCGCCTCCGACTACCGCAGTCAGCACCGCGGCGGCAAGGGCATCAAAGGCGCTCGCCTGCGCAAGGATGATGTGGTAGAGCATTTCCTCACCGCGTCCAACCACGACTGGCTGCTTTTCTTCACCAACATGGGCCGTGTTTATCGCATCAAGGGCTACGAGGTGCCCGAAGGTTCCCGCGACTCCAAAGGTCAGCACGTGGCAAACCTACTGCAGTTCCGTCCCGGTGAGCAGATTCAGCGCGTCCTCTCCCTCCACGACTATGACCAGGCCCAATACCTTGTGCTCGCCACAAAAACCGGCCGCGTCAAGAAAACCCGGCTTCCCGAATACGATTCCCCACGCCAGGGCGGTCTCATCGCCATCCGGCTCAACGAGTTGGACGACGAGTCCGCGGCGAACGCACCCGATTTCGCCACCACGGTCGTGACGGCCGACGGCGAGTCTGCAGCACCCTCCGTTCCAATGGACGAGGTCGTAGGAGCTGCGCTGTGCAACGACACGGATGACATCATCCTCGTGTCCCGCCAGGGTCTGTCGGTCAAGTTCACGGCCAACGATCAGCAGCTACGCCCGATGGGCCGACAGACCGCAGGTGTCCAAGGCATGAAGTTCCGTAAAGGTGACGAGCTAATGAGCATGAACGTGGTCCCGGCAAACTCCGACAAGGATCTGCTCGTCGTTACCACTGAGGGTTTCGGCAAAAGGACCGCACTGAGCGAATATCGTCTCCAAAGCCGTAACGGCTATGGTGTCAAAGCCATTGCCACGGCCAAGGACCGCGGCGCGCTTGTCGGCGCGCTCGTGGTCTCTAGCGAGGACCAGGTCATGGCCATCATGAAGTCCGGCAAGGTCATCCGCTTCAATGTGGATGAGATTAACCGCACGGGCCGCACGACTCAGGGCGTGACCATCGCCAAACCAGACGAGGGTGACCATATCCTCGAAATCACGCTGGCTGACAAAACCGTCGTCGACAAGAATCCTGAGACCATGCCTACCCAGACGAGCGAACTGGAGGAATCCGTGGGCGCGGAGAACTAGGGGAGGGGAATCCGATCTTCGGCTCTCGCGCCTCGCTGCACGTGATCGCGACGCGTTGGAGCCTCGGATCCGGTCCCGATAGAATTCGGAATCCCGTCCATCATCGCGACGCCCCACCACTGGTAAGCGGTGGGGCGTCGCAGTTAGCGAGTCCCCCTACCCAGGACTACATGCGTGGCCTTGAATCTCTCTGTATATACGCGAAGCAATGTCGGACTGGGCGTTAGTGCAGCGGGTTTTTGCAGCAGGACGCCCGAGTCTACAAAGGCATTTTTCTTCGCAAACATTACATTGCCGAGGAACTTGAATATCAACGGTCGATGACGCGCAGGGAAACCCCCTGTGCGTGCTTTTTTCAAGCGCATTCGATGCTCCGCGTGGTTCGCGCCAGCTTTAGTTAAAGGCTGGCCTAATGCCGCTGCCCCTAGCGGTCATTTCGGCTGCGGACTGTCGCGAGAGCACGGATGCGCGTTGCGGTCGACGAACCGACGTAATCGTTTTATGTCGCCGGAAGCGGGGCTATTTCTGCCAGGGAACTGGTTAAGTGGCCCGCTCTCAGTCCCGGACAGCATCTTTCTTGTACTGTAGCTGCTTAATCTGCGAGGGATCGAGGCCTTTGACGTAGCTCTTGTGGAACGCGGAAATCACGAGTGGGATGATTAGGGCGATAATGAAGCAGACCGCCAGAAGTACCAAGTAGGTGCCGGTTTCGTTGCTGGGCAGTGCGCTCGAGGGAGTAAAGCTCATGACGAACGCGATAATCGAGGTGATTGTGCCACACACGGCGACGATGGTCTTGCCCACGATACCGCCGGGGACATTGTATGTGCGGTGCAGGTTCTTGCCTGTGAAGATAAGTCGGAAGTAGCTAGCGTACATCAGGAAGTAGCAGACCAGATAGATGAGCGTGGTAAGTGTCGTGGCGACAAGGAAGGAGACATTACCGGCGTTGCCGGAACCGAATGTGAGAATGGCGTCCCACATGATGACAACGATGGTTTGCGCGACAATCATGTTGGTCGGCACACCGTGCTTGTTGGTTTTACGAACCCACCGTGGCATGACTCCGTACTCGGACGCAGTCTGCAGACCAGCGGATGGTCCGACAATCCAGGAACCGATCTCGGCAACGACGCCGAAGACGATGAGTAGGCTGGTGATGTCAAGCAGCCAGGTCAAGGTTGGGCTGAAGTGGTACATGAGTAGTTGAAGCGTCTGGAAGATACCGGCATTGAGGGACAATTCCTTCTGTGGAACAACCGCGGCGACAGCGATACCACCCAGAGCGTCAAGGACGATGGCGATTACTACGAGGATGCCCATCGCCAATGGGTAGTTGCGTTCAGGCTTCTGCAGCTCGTTGATGTGCGAGCCAGATGCTTCGACGCCGGCGAACGCGAGGATGAACGTCGCAAAGATAGCCCAGGATCCAGCCTTGGAGAAGTCGGGGAAGAAGTCGCGGACACCAAAGTGAATCTGCACGGGGTTGCCCTGCGCGAGATACATGATGGTAAACACGAAGAAGATGACGGACGTTGCTAGGATGCCAATCATAAAGCCCCACTTGGCAATCGTCGCAGTCGCCTTGGTGCCACCCAGCTGCAGGAGGGTGATGGCAATAAAGAGAACGAGCACGCCGAGGAATTTAACCCACGGCACGCTGTTGAGCGCGGCCCATCCGAAAATGTCGGACACCATGCCGATGATGAAGTAGCTCATTGTTACCATGCCGACGGTGATTTGGAACCATTGGAAGAATAGGGCCATGAAGCCCAGCCGTTCGGACTGTAGGGCGTTGCCAACCCAGCCGAACACGCCGCCCTGCGACCAGCCGTCAACAGACGCCATTTCAGCGGAAATGAGTGCTGTGGGCAGGAACCAGAAAATCCCTCCCAGAAGAACGAAGAACACGCACGCGAATTTCGATGTTGCAAAGCTCGGATACTCGTATACCGTCAGCACCATAGATGCTGTCAATGAGAAGAACGCGAAGAGCGTTAACTTCTTTGTTTGCTCTGCATTGGCCATAACCAACCCTCACTTAGTTTTGTTTTCTGTTTTCAGGCGGACACAGCTCTGTCGCCGTACTGTATGCTTTATAGGCCTATGATTTATAGGTTTATAATAACCCTATCGTAGGCTATATCATTATAGTGTTGAAGACGGTGATAGATCTATAGATTGTTAGCTTTCTTTAGTTTTTTGCTGTATACCGTGCCGAAGACTTATGTAGCCAGATGAGTATCCCAGGAAAACACCAATAAAATTGGAAGCCTGTTAAGGAAGGTATTTACAACCTAATGGAGCTGATATAACGTTCTGATCGTGAAAGGTGGTTCAGGGGACGTCATTGTTGCCCGGAAGCCACGAGAAATTAAATTACAACGAGGTGGTGTTGATGTCTTTGCGTGATGATGCGTTGGAGGATAATCTGCTGGGTAGTATTGAGGCGGGTCGTGATGTGCCTACTCGGTTTCTTCCGCAGAGGGCGATGAATCCGAATATTGCTGAGCAGATGGTGCGTCAGTATCGTCTT
>JAFNPO010000076.1 GCA_017386585.1 Aeriscardovia sp. | reverse complement strand
CACTGTGAGCTATAGCTAAACCCAGGTTTTGGAAGGTGACATTACAGGTGAATGGCAACCCTAAAGACTGTTCCGTATACTGGTGAGCTTCCGTGATACGATCTATCGCCCAGTCTTGGAATACGTCTGTCTGTCCAGGGTCTTCCACGTTACTCGTAGTTGCGGTGGTCATTCGGACTCTTCACCTCCTCGCTGTCATCATCGCTAGGCGTCTCATTGTCTGTGTCGTCTGTATCCTCTGAGACTGTTTCTTTGCCCTCTGTCGCGGCGTTTATATCAGTATCCGTGTCAGTATCAGGGTCGGACTGTTTCGTGTCGTCAGAGGCTGGTTTTTCGCCGTCTGAAGCGGTGTCGATACCATCCTCCTTCGACAGTTCCGTCTCCAGTTTCTTCTCTTTCAACACTTCACGCAACTGTTGCGCATAATCCAGTTTCAAGCCCGAATAATCCATCAACTTTTGCTTCGCAACCTCAACATCACCCTCCTTCATCAACTGGAGAGCAGTCTTCAGTTTGTCGTTAGAATCTTTCATCACCTCATTATCGAACGTCAAAACAGCAGTTTCAGGAATAGGGTCCCCATTCTCATCCAACAGGGGAGCCAGGCGGTCCCCATCCTGCACGTCAGAAGCCACCAAACCCAACTTTTCGACAGCCATATCCAGGCGTTTCTGATAGGCGCGAATAATCTTCACACGCAACGACTCAATAAACGAGGTATACACATCACGGTTCACCGCGGAAGAGGCGAACGGGGCACCCGAAGAACCATCAATCAAGCCTTTACCAGCGCCAACCACGCGAAGAATCGACGACTCGCAGCGGTCATAATATTTCGACAATTCGATAACATGCGCATCGTTAAAAGCATTCTTCAACTCAATACCATACGGGAACGCCGCCACACGGGTCTTCGACGCTATTAACTGTTGAAGAACCTGCATCCAGGAGTCAAGTTGCGCCTGTGTTGGCTCCCAGCCAGCTGTGTTCGGCCCCATCGTCCCCGCCGGATAACCAAGGCGCGCAACCAGCATCGGAGTCGCCAACATGTTCAACTCTTCAAACAGGGCAGCATCCAACGTTTCCTTCTGAGCCAAAGCACTCAACGCGGGAGTGAAAAACGGGTAGCCTCGAAGCGTCCACGGGGACTCCTCATTCACCACGCGAACCACCTGGTCGGAAGGGAGTTCCACTTCGGAAGCGTCTGTATCCCATTGTGGGTGGGCTTTCAAATATTCTTGCGCATCATCCGGGTCCGCACCCAACGCAGCCTGCACCGAATCGGGAACAGGAACCGTAATCTGCCACCCATCCCCCGTTAGGGAGGGGTCCACTTTCAACGTGTCTGGGTCTAAAAACTCTTCCCTGGTGAAACACTGCTCATCCTCATCCCACGTGGAATAGGTAGTACACTCCCCAGCGACAAGAAACTCGCGCGCCATGCGTTGAAGATCCTCCTGAAAACCCATCCCCTCAAACAGAGCCTGTAAGGTTTCCTGGTTTTCCGGGTTGGAGCATTCAACGACCGGGTTTTTCGCCGTAAACATCGCCGTCATGTTGACCACAATACTCAGAGTGTCGTCGTGCATGGAGTAGGAGCGGATACGGTCCCTGACTTCCGCCAAGCCAGCATCCGACTTGAGGTCTACCTCCTGCCCCGCCTCTTTCAAATAGGTTTGCTGTTCGACGGGGGGAGTGTAGGCCATGTGGATACCGGCGGTTTTCCGACTCCGCCGCCACCAGCCTATCTTGTTCATCAGTGCTCCACGTTCATCGCATTATCGATGGCGTTTTGAAGATTATCCAATTCCGCACCCTTCAAAACGATGGTGTGCTTGTCCTCTAGGCTCATACCGTTGCCGTCATCGATTTCCACAATACGCGGCTTTTCCCGTTCCTCTTTGTCTACGATTTCGTCCAAGCGGGCACGGAAACCGGACGTGAATTCGCTGATATGTTTCGCAGAACGGAACACTCTCATCCACTGGTTTTCCCAGAGAGCCAGGATAGCCGGTTCCGCCAAAAACACTGGGGGGATGGCTTGCACACATCCCTGCTTGCCGGGGGCCTTTAAGGTAATAGTTTGGTCGCCGTGAACCAGTTCAAGAGTGTGTTTCGACGTGTTGACCGCGTAAATGATTCCCTGACCTTCTACATCGTCTCCAGGGTTCAAAATGTCATCATTGGGAATCCACACGCCGTTGATTTCCGTTTTTCTAGTTGAGGAGAAAACCATTACTATCCCTTCGCTCGTCGGTTAAAAGATACTCGTTGTCGGTTTGTGTTTGGATATGCTCTACATTCAAGGCACACCCGCAGTCGGTGCATGTTTGGTAGCCTACGACGACTTTGTGTCCGCAAACAGGGCATTTCAGGTCTTGGAGGCTACCGGCACGCCAACAATGAAATTCCTTATCATACACAGCTTCTATTGTACTTTAATGGCTGCCGTCGCGCTTAGTCCCATGTAGGACACCGTGAGAGCAGTGGCCCCTTGTTTCAACGCTTCAACCATCCCATAGGGCGACACCCAGGCGACAGTAGGATTGGCGATAGTAAACTGACAGGCGCGGCCTGCTACCGGCTGCCCATCCGCTGTTACAGTTGCCATAGCCATCCCGTTAGGAGCTAGCGTCACATCATCCACGGTCAGCACGGTAGGCGCGCTTGGGGCTGTTCCAGACGTCAGATTCCACTCCGGTGTGATAGTGAGACTACCCACCTGTCCGCCAGCCAGCACGGTCGCTTGGAAACTGAGAGATGAGACGGGAACGTCCAAACTCCAGAGCGCGCCAGACTCCAAAGCGGGGGTCACATCCCACTTTCTTGTTCCTGAGAGAGCAAACACGCGGACGCTCCCCGTGCGCACTTGCATATCCCGCGTATAGATCACGGCACCGGCTGCGTTAGACAGTTCCACTCCCAGGCCGACTGTCCCATCCGCACCCGTTTCTTGGAGAGGAATATTCAAAGTGGTCCAGGCTCCCGGAGCCAGGCGACGCGAACCAGACGACAACAACTCGTTTCCCTGGTCATCTAAAACAACCAGCCGTGCGGTCGCTGTTTGTCCCGATTGCAAATAGAGACTGACGGACCCGCCTATCATGCCCGCAACACCAATGTTCACGGAACCGCACAGGAAACTTCCAGAATCAAGACTGCCGAGAGTCCAGGTGTCTACTTGTTCTCCTTGATACACGGCTTTCGACACGTGACTATTGTTTGGTGCCTGCCAGGATTCCAAGCCCCAGGCTTTGTCCGCATCTGCCCAAGAAACAGAGGTATCCGACCATACCGCATCCAGTGTTGGGTGTAGGTCCCAATACCCGGCGTTTTGGAATGTAGAACCACCCACAGGCAGATAGATGGTGTCCATGAGGTTTCTGAATCCGCTTCCTTGAATGTGGAACGCTTGAAACATATTCTGCCAGGTGACTTGATTCCATGAGGCGGTGCCCTTAGAAGAGGTTTCATAACCGCCTTCCGCCCATTGCAAGCCGTCTGTAGAATCCGGCGCGCTCCACGTCCAGGGAACATCCGGCAACACTGTAGGAGCGGCAAACCGTACTAGTTGAATATCACTTAAGGCGGCATGATACATAACCCCGTTCGCCGGTTCTATCAGAGCCTGCTGGTATTGGTGCCTGCTTTTATCCGGCCACCACACCATACCCCTAGAGGGTTCCGCACCACTACCCCAATCCGGCAACGTGGAAGGCGTCTGGTAGGGACTCAAGGATACGGTCCGCATGTTCGGAGCTAATGTTTGAAACTCGCTGAGAGGCATACTCGCCGCCTGACCGGGGAACACGAACGTATTACCGACCACGCCGCTCATGCGCATATCCGGTATCTGTTGAGACGTAGCAACACTCCCATGCCAGAGCGGATCATTCGTATCTGTTTGCGCTATCGTCGTGTTTTCCGTCTGCTTAGAGCGGGAGCCAGTATCCCCCGTATAAAGAGCCGTGGACGTTGTTTCTTTCGCTAGAGACGTGTCCAAAGGCTTCCACGGGGTACTGTAGGAGCGTACCTGCAGATTCGGTGTCGCATACAGTTGGCCGAGTATCTGCCAGCGTTGCGTCGGCGTCGCCATACTCAGAGCCTCAGTAAGAACCCTAGACGCGGACACCACACTAGGAGACACGGTCGCCGTATTATCCGGCGTGAGATGATGGTCGCGCGTCTGATAAGTAGCCAAACACCGAGCCTTCGTAGACACCGGGTAGAGGTAACAGTTTCGCGCCCACCCGGTCATGCGCACCGGTTGAAGTTGCGTCACTTCTATCTTCAAATAGGAGGCAAGCACCGGATACGGGAAACGATACGTGCCCGACTGAAGCTGCTGTCCAACCAGGAGGGGTGTCCATTCCACATCCCGCCACGCGGCTAACGGCTTACCCTCATGCAAAGTCGAACCGTCAGACCAGAGCCAAGCGTTTTCCAACCACACGGTCGGTTGTAGCACGCTGAACCAGGCAGAAAGATCCGTAGAAAACAGGCTGAACCCGTCCGCCAGAGACGCGGGGGTCATGGTTATTTGCGCGTTAGGCTTCCAGGCGACCGTATTGCCCTCAAAAACAGGCTGAGAGCCGATAGAGGTGTTTAGAGTAGCGGTGCCGCTAATAGCCCCATATTCGCCTAGATTCGCTACCAGAACCGCCGGTGCCACGCCATCATTGACAGGGACCGGGATACTGATAGCCCCCGTCCCTTGAAGACCACCGCTAATGGAGAGTCCCGCGTACACGACCGGTGCGCTAGGCTGCTGAAAACCGAACCCGGAAAGAGTCCTAGAACCTTTACCAACGATGCGACCGGTCACACGCTGCCAACCATCACCCAGGTTT
>JAFNPO010000075.1 GCA_017386585.1 Aeriscardovia sp. | reverse complement strand
TAATCATGTTCTTGACGTAATCAGCGTGGCCCGGGGCATCGATGTGCGCGTAGTGACGCTTGCCGGTCTCATACTCAATGTGCGCAATGTTGATGGTGATGCCGCGCTGCTTCTCTTCCGGAGCCGCATCAATCTGATCAAATTCGTACTCTGGGTTGAGATCTGGGTACTCCTCGTGCAGGACCTTAGAAATCGCTGCGGTAAGGGTAGTCTTACCGTGATCGATATGACCGATAGTGCCGACGTTCACGTGCGGCTTGGTGCGCTCATACTTGGCCTTTGCCATGTGCAGTCCTCCTGGACGATTCGTAGTTGCTTCCCCGATGGAAGCCCTAACTACACTCTATTACTTCTTGTACTTCTTGTTGTGTTTTTCATGTACCGGTCTGCGGTTAACGATAGCAATCCTATCGATGACCGCAGACCTGCGTGCGATAAGGTATCAGGGATCTGGCCGTTCGAAAGATGTCACTCGCCGCGATGCTCTTTGACGATCTCGTCGGACACGGACTTCGGGACTTCCGCGTAGGAATCCATCTGCATGCTGTACACAGCGCGGCCCTGAGTCTTAGAACGTAGATCGCCGATATAACCAAACATTTCGGCCAGCGGAACCTTCGCCTCGATGACCTTAACGCCAGTGGCGTCAGTCATGGACTCGATGCTGCCGCGGCGGGAGTTCAGATCACCGATGACATCTCCCATGTACTCCTCCGGAGTACGGACTTGGACAGCCATGATTGGCTCGAGGATGACTGGATCCGCCTTGGCTGCGGCTTCCTTAAAAGCCATGGATCCGGCAACTTTGAAGGCCATCTCGGAGGAATCAACCGGATGCATCTGGCCATCGATGAGCTGGGCTTTGACGCCCACCATCGGGAAACCAGCGAGAATGCCGGAAGCCATGGCTTCCTTGACGCCCGCCTCGACGGACGGGATGAACTCGCTGGAGATGGCGCCGCCAGTGATCTTATCTTCGAAGACGAGATCCTGACCGGCCTCCTCCGGGTTGGACTTGTCAGTTGGCATGAAGTTCATCTCTACCTTTGCGAACTGGCCAGAACCGCCGGTCTGTTTCTTGTGGGTGTAGGTGTACTCCATCACGGGCTTGCGGATGGTCTCGCGATAGGCGACCTGCGGCTTGCCAACGTTACACTCGACGTGGAACTCGCGGCGCATGCGGTCGACGATAATGTCGAGCTGGAGTTCGCCCATGCCGGAGATAAGGGTCTGACCAGACTCCGGATCGGTCTTGACCTGGAAAGTTGGATCCTCGTCAGCCAGACGGGATAGCGCGATGCCCATCTTTTCCTGATCGGCCTTGGACTTCGGCTCTACGGCAATCTGAATCACCGGATCGGGGAAAGTCATGGAATCGAGGCAAATCGGATCGGCCACGTCGCAGAGGGTGTCACCAGTGCTGACGTTCTTGAGGCCCACGAAAGCGTAGATGTTACCCGCGGAGGCTTCGTCAACTGGAATCTCCTTGGACGAATGCATCTGGAAAAGCTTACCGACGCGTTCACGCTTGTTCTTGTTCGCGTTGAGGATCGTGTCGCCCGGCTTGATGGAACCGGAATACACACGCACGTAGATGAGCTTGCCGTAGAACGGATGAACAGCGATTTTGAACGCCAAAGCGCAGAACGGATCGTCCCTAACCGGCCTGCGGTCAATTTCGACGGATTCGTCGCCCGGCTTGTAGCCGCGGATGGCTGGAACGTCCTCCGGACTCGGCAGGTAGTCGACGACCGCGTCAATCATCGGCTGTACACCCTTGTCCTTGAAAGCGGACCCGCAAAATACCGGGTATGCCTGGGAAGTGATTGTCAGCTGGCGGACGCCTTGGCGGATCTCGTCTTCGGAGAGGTCACCCTCCTCAAAGTACTTGTTCATGAGATCCTCTGACGTCTCGGCGACGGTCTCGAGGAGCTCCGTACGATACTTATCCGCAGTTTCCTTGAGGTCCTCCGGGATGTCAGTGACGTCGTAGTGGGCACCTTGATCAGACTTCTTGACGTCACCTTGCCAGACGTAGGCTTTCATGGTCACCAAATCGACGACACCGGTAAAGTCGTTTTCAGCGCCGATCGGTATCTGCATGACAATCGGCCTAGCGCCGAGCTTGTCCTTGATGGTGTCGACGGAGTAAAAGAAGTCCGCGCCGAGCTTGTCCATCTTGTTGATGAAGCAGATACGCGGCACATCGTACTTATCGGCTTGACGCCACACGGTCTCGGACTGCGGTTCCACGCCTTCCTTCGCGTCGAAAACAGCGACGGCACCATCGAGTACACGCAGGGAACGCTCCACCTCGGCGGTGAAGTCAACATGGCCTGGCGTATCGATGATGTTGATTTGGTACCGGTCCTCCGGATCGTGGGACTGACGGTTCCAGAAGCAGGTAATGGCGGCGGAGGTGATGGTGATGCCGCGCTCCTTCTCTTGATCCATCCAATCCATGGTGGAATCGCCATCATGGGTCTCACCAATCTTGTAGTTGACGCCGGTGTAGAAGAGAATGCGCTCGGTCGTCGTAGTCTTGCCGGCATCGATGTGAGCCATAATGCCGATGTTGCGGATCTTGGTCAGATCCGAAAGCGTATCAACTGCCATTTCTAGAACCCTTAGTCCTTGGAAGATTACCAGCGGTAATGAGCGAAGGCGCGGTTAGCTTCCGCCATCTTGTGGGTGTCCTCACGGCGCTTGACAGCGGCGCCCAGACCGTTGGAAGCGTCGAGAATCTCGTTGGCGAGACGCTCGGCCATTGTCTTCTCGCGGCGCAGGCGGCTGTAATCGGTTAGCCACCGCAGGGACAACGTGTTTGCGCGAGCCGGACGAACCTCGACCGGGACCTGGTAAGTTGCGCCACCGACGCGGCGGGAACGAACCTCGAGGGTCGGACGGATATTGTCCAGAGCGCGCTTGAGGACGGCCACAGGCTCCTGATCGGTCTTAGCCTTGACTATATCAAGAGCGGAGTAGACGATTCTCTCCGCGACGGACTTCTTGCCGTCGAGGAGGATTTTGTTAATCAACTGCGCGACGACGGTGGAACCGTAAATCGGGTCAGGCTGAACGATGTGCTTTTTTGCTGGTCCTTTACGAGACATTACTTAGCCTTCTTTGCTCCGTAGAGGGAACGACTCTGCTTACGATCCTTAACACCCTGGGTATCGAGCGCGCCACGCACGATGTGGTAGCGCACACCCGGGAGATCCTTGACGCGGCCGCCGCGGACAAGCACAATGGAGTGCTCCTGCAGGTTGTGACCTTCACCCGGAATGTAGGCGGTCACTTCGACACCAGAGCTGAGTTTGACACGGGCAACCTTGCGAAGCGCGGAGTTCGGCTTCTTCGGAGTGGTGGTGTACACGCGGGTGCATACGCCGCGGCGCAGAGGACTTCCCTTAAGCGCCAAGGTTTTCGACTTCTTGGTCTTCGGCTTACGTCCGAAACGGACAAGCTGCTGAATAGTTGGCAATTTAACTCCGATTCATTCTGTTTATCGATGTTCGTTCTGTTTATCGATGTCCCGAACCGCCACGCTGCAGCAGGCCTCCTTTGAAAACATCGGAGTCTAGCCAACAGTCCACCGGCTCGATGGTTCGTCCACCATCACTGGCTTCCGAAATGGCTGCGGATTACGCGCACGGACAACCCCGACGCATCGCGCAGACATACCTCTTAGAGTGTACCACTTTCCTCCAACCCGCGTGAGGTCTGGGCTTTCCACTGGACCATCCATGCCCTTTCAATGGAGAAGAGGGTCAGACCGGTGCAGACTTCATGCCATCAGCGTAAAGTCGGGCGAGTAATGGCTTCGAGGAAAGACGGTGGTACGTAATGCCGCACGTAGCGATTAACAGCTCCGCGCTCTCCGATATTGGTCTTAAGCGACACGACAACCAGGACTCCTATCTCAATGATTCGGGACTCTATCTGGTCGCTGACGGTATGGGCGGAGGCGTCAGCGGGCGGGCAGCCAGCGCCACGGCACTCTCCTGCCTCGGCAGGCTCTCCAACACGCCAATCCGCAGCCGTTCCATGATCGAGAGCTGCATCCAGGAAGCCCAGCAGCAGGTGCTGGGTATCGGCGAGACCAAGAACTCCGTCGCTGGCACCACGTTGACTGGTCTCATTCTTAAAGACACTAGGATCGACGACGCGCTGGACGGCTCCTGGTACGTCGTCAACATCGGCGACTCGCGTACCTATCACGCCAACAGATCTCTGGACGGAGGCTGGGACGTTGCCAGCTTCTCACAGCTGACGCACGATCATTCGCAACGCCAGCAGGTCATCGACTCCGGTCAAATGCTCCCCGAAGCGGCGGAGCGCCTCGTGCCACGCAACATCATCACCCGGGCTATTGGCTCCCCTGACGGTGTGCAGCCTGATTTCTTCAAGGCTGATTTGCCGGGCCGCTTCGTCATCTGCTCCGACGGTGTCTACAGTATGCTGACGCAGGAGCGTATGGCCGCGCTCTCTACCCTGAATCTGCCGGCCGACGACGTAGCACACCGGCTTATCGAAGCTGCGCTGGATGGCGGCGGCGACGATAATGCAACAGTAGTCGTCGTGGACGTGACGGAAGCCGACGAAGACACGGAACTGGTGGTCCACCCCATGGACGATACGCCGGGCGCAACAGAGCAAGAATGGGAAGTGGTGCGTCTGTCAGAGACAGAGGACATCGACTCCATGGATGACTCCACGCTGGAGAACCTGCGCATGCAGACCGCTGCCCGGAACCAGAGCTGAGACTGTCGGATGTCATCCTTTCCGTAAACATCATTAAAAATGAGTTATTCCCAGAGAAAGCGCGAACCAATGGTTGATTATGATTCCGCTGCGCAAGCGGTCCAAGACAAGAACGCAGACCCAGCTTTTCTAGCACTAATCGCCTACGAAAACCCCGAGTTCGGCCCTAATGTAGCGGCGAATCCGCGCGCATACCCTGGACTACTCGCCTGGCTGGCCTGTTTCGGCACCCCCGAGGCCAAGCGCGTCGTGGCACAGCGCATAGGCGGCCAGCTCCCGAAGGGCGCAGCCATCCTCGAGCGCAACCCCAAAGATCCGCTCACCTCCACGGATCAATCCACCGCGTCGAATCGGCAGAACAACGAGACCCAAGACGACGCAGCACAAAGCACACACGCCAACGCTGACGGCAGTGTCACCTCTGCGGCTGGCGACACGGCAAGCCAGCCGTCCAACGATTCTCCGAGGAATGCCGTGGTCGTCGTCTCCACCGACGAGCTGACGACGCCTGTTAACGGATATACGGCCGCGCAGGCATTAGACCCCATGACCGACCCAATGACGCAGCACGACATCGCCCAGAACGCCCCGCAGCTACGTCCATATCTGGCTCGGAACCCGAATATCTACCCGGAGCTGCTCTCCTGGTTGGCGTCTCTGCCGGACGACAGCATCCGTCGGGCCATCGCGGAGCGGAAAACACAGCGCTGACGATATGCCACCGGCCGACCGCTAACGGATGAGAATTGGTGACAGTCCCGGCCGACTGGTCCTCTGAACCCGGAGACCTCCTGCTAGGAGATCTCGTAGAACTCGTCACCGATGCGCAGTAACGCACCCGGATCCAGCAGCTGCGGTTTGCCGGGCACAACGCGCGTCTCGCATTCGCCGCGGACGATGTATGTGCCGTTGAGGGAACCCAAGTCCTCAATCCACGCCTGCCGCTTGTCCGCGTCCAAACGTACCAGGGCGTGCTCACGCGAGACGGTGCGCGTCGAATCGGACAATCGGACCACCTGAATGCCTGGATAGTTCTGTGCGTCTGGTTTGCGACCCAGCACGCAGTCCTTAGAGATGAAGATCGACTGGCCATTGGAGGAGTTGCGTAGGACTAGGATCGCCGACGGAACAGACTTGACAGTCGCCCCACTCGCCGC
Source organism: Aeriscardovia sp. (assembly GCA_017386585.1). Classification (GTDB taxonomy): domain Bacteria; phylum Actinomycetota; class Actinomycetes; order Actinomycetales; family Bifidobacteriaceae; genus RGIG7107. The sequence continues at coordinate 55,593 of JAFNPO010000075.1, read as the reverse complement.
CGAACTATGGTCGGCTCCGTTGTCTTCGGACGGCGTTAAACGCACATCGGCGTAACCAGCCACGCCGCCGTTTCCCGCAGTGGCCTTCCTTGCCTGACTGGCATCGCAATCATCGTCCTCAGCCTCTGGCCCCGATACGTCGGCCTGGTTGTCCACCCCCGGTGAAGCAGGAGAACTGGGTGCCGCGGTTTCTTCGGCTTCCGCGGAGTCTCGCTGGGCGGAACTGTCGGGCTTGCTAAACAGGCGTACAGCCGGTTTAGCATAAGGGCGCAGCGGCTCGCCATTGTCGTCTAGACCGTGTTCTTTGCCCCACGCATAATCCTCGACGTACCACCCGAACGCCGGCGGTTCCGGATACGGATAAGTCTCCTCGTCCATCGCTTCTCCTGTCCTGGGACTGTGTGTCTTCCTCACTTTAACGCTCTGGCGTCTTTTTTCTCCAGAACGCCGACACCCCCGAACCGAAGTCCGCAAAGCCTCCAAAAAGAGGGACCCGAACCGCTCTCCCGGTCCGGGTCCCTCGATAGCTCACCGCACTAGGCCTACGCCGTCACGCGAATCTTAGCGCGCGAATCACTCCGTCATGCCAGACACTTGGTCCGTGCCTTCCTGTCCAACTTCGCCGCTGTCGTTGGGAGTGGAGGCGGAATCGTCCTCGAGCTTGGAACTGTCGGCGCCAAAGAAATCAGCAGCGTTGAAATCGTCATCCAGACTAAGGTCACCGAAATCAATCTTGCTGAAATCAACACCGGAGAGGTCTTCCTCGCCCATGTCACCCAGGTCAACGGAGTTTTCACTGAAGCCGAAGCTTGGGTAAATCATCTCACGGATGACCTTGTCCGGCTCGACCGTCGCGTTGCGGTAACGCGACAGACCGGTGCCAGCCGGGATAATCTTGCCAATGATGACGTTCTCCTTGAGGCCCCGCAGAGCGTCTTCCTTGTTCTCCAAAGCGGCTTCGGTAAGCACGCGGGTAGTCTCCTGGAAGGACGCGGCGGACAACCAGGAATCGGTAGCCAGAGACGCCTTAGTGATGCCGAGGAGTTCCGGACGGCCAGCGGCCGGCTTAAGACCTTTCTTGACGGCTTCTTTGTTGATGCGTGCGAATTCGTTTCGGTCGACAAGTTCACCCGGCAACAAGGACGTGTCCCCAGAGTCGATGACGGTCACGCGACGGATCATCTGGTGGACGATCACCTCGATATGCTTGTCGTGGATGCCCACACCCTGAGAGCGGTACACATCATGAACACCGTCGATGATATTAAGCTCAGCGGCGCGCGGTCCGAGGATACGCAGAACCTTCTTGGGGTTCACAGAACCCTCAACTAGCTGTGTGCCAGCCTCGATGTGCTCGCCGTCGCGAACAATGAGCGGCGCGCGGCGGGTCACCGGGTAGGTAATCGGCTCAACGTTCGGATCATCCGGCATGAGGGTAACGGTGCGCCCATTCTCAGAGTCCTCGACCTTGACGGTCCCCGGATACTCCGCGATGGGTGCCTCGCCCTTCGGAGTGCGGGCTTCAAAAAGCTCAGTGACACGCGGAAGACCTTGGGTGATGTCGGACGCGGACGCAACACCGCCCGAATGGAAGGAACGAAGCGTCAGCTGCGTACCCGGCTCGCCGATGGACTGGGCTGCCACAATGCCGACAGCCTCACCGATGTCGACAAGGGTGTTGGTCGCTAGGGACCAGCCGTAGCACAGCGCGCACACGCCGTTCTTGGACTCGCAAGTAAGCACGGAGCGGACCTTAACCTTCTCGACGCCGTGGGAGACAAGATCGGCGATGCTCTCCATGCTAAGAGCGTCGTTACGATGCATAAGCACCTGGTCTGGATGGTCCGGATCCACGACGTCCTCCGCAAGCATGCGAGCGTAGGCAGAACCGTCAGCAAACTTAGCGACGGAGAGTTTGCCCTGCTCGTCACGCTCGCCGATGGCGATTTCGATACCCCGCTGCGTTCCGCAGTCCTTCTCGCGGACGATAACGTCCTGGGAAACGTCCACTAGACGGCGGGTTAGATAACCGGACTCCGCGGTACGCAAAGCGGTGTCGGCCAAGCCCTTGCGGGCGCCGTGCTGAGAGATGAAGTACTCCAGTGTGGACAGACCGTCATGATAATTAGACTTAACCGGCCGGGGAATAATCTCGCCCTTGGGATTCGCCACGAGACCTCGCATAGCAGCAATCTGGCGGACCTGCATCCAGTTACCTCGGGCGCCGGAGCGAACCATGATGTTGAGGTCGTTATCCGGGAAGAAGTTCTCCTCCATGCGGTCAGCAACCGCGTCGGTACATTCGGTCCACAGGTTGATGACTTCCTGGCGACGCTCCGCAGCAGTTAGAAGACCGAGGGCATACTGTTGGTTTACCTTGTCGGCCTGTTTCTCGTAGCTGCGAATGATGTCCATCCGCTCTGGCGGAATTTCGATGTCGGAGAAGGCGATAGTGACGCCAGCCCACTGAGCGCGGGTGAAGCCCATGTCCTTGAGGGCGTCGAGCGTGGCAGTCGTCTGCGCGGTCGAATAACGCAGGGCAATGTCGTCGACAATTTTGGACAGCAGGCCTTTCGTCACCTGCTGGTTAATGAACGGGTAGTCCACCGGCAGGCAGGAGTTGAAAAGCAAACGGCCGTAGTTGGTGGCGAACAGGTAGCTGCCATCGGCGAAACGCTCCTCGTGAACAACCGCCGGACTGCCCGGCTCCGGGTCAACAACACGCAGCTCGCCCGGCTCCCAGTCCTTCGGTAAGACGAAATCGGCAGGCATGCGGATAAGGACTTTAGACTGCATGCCGATTTCGCCCAAGTCGAGAGCCATTCGGGCCTCCTCGACGGAACCAAAGATGCGACCTTGGCCTTTGGCGTCGGCAATCGTTGGGAAGCGACGGTCACCGTTCGGGTGCTCGGCGTAGTATGCCCTCTTAGCGTCCTCAACTTCCTTCTGTTCCTCGTCGATAGCTGTAGACAGCCAGTACAAGCCTAGGATCATGTCCTGGGACGGCATGGTGACCGTGTGTCCATCGGCTGGTTTGAGGATATTGTTGGACGCGAGCATCAGCGTCCGAGCTTCGGCCTGCGCTTCAACGGACAACGGCAGGTGCACTGCCATCTGGTCACCATCGAAATCGGCGTTGAACGGCGCGCAAGCCAGCGGGGGCAGATGAATGGCGTTACCTTCGACGAGAACCGGCTCGAAGGCTTCGATGGAGAGACGGTGCAGGGTCGGCGCACGGTTAAGGAGCACCGGATGCTCCTTAATAACCTCCGCGAGCACGTCCCACACGTTAGAGTCAGCGCGGTCGATAAGGCGCTTAGCGCTCTTGATGTTTTGCGCGTAACCCAAATCCACGAGCCGCCTGATGACAAACGGTTTGAAGAGTTCGAGCGCCATCGGCTTCGGTAAACCGCACTGATGCATACGCAGCTCTGGGCCGACGACGATAACGGAACGACCAGAGTAGTCTACACGCTTACCCAGCAGGTTTTGACGGAAGCGGCCCTGCTTGCCTTTGAGCATGTCGGATAGGGACTTAAGCGGGCGGTTGGAGGCACCGGTGACGGCACGGCCGCGTCGGCCGTTATCAAACAGAGAGTCGACGGCTTCCTGGAGCATACGCTTCTCGTTGTTGAGCATAATCTCCGGGGCGCCCAGTTCAATGAGCCTCTTAAGACGATTATTGCGGTTGATGACACGACGGTATAGATCATTAAGATCGGACGTTGCGAAACGGCCACCGTCAAGCTGAATCATCGGGCGTAAATCCGGCGGAATGACCGGAATGGCGTCGAGGACCATGGCGACCGGCGAGTTGCCAGTGTTGAGAAACGCGTCAACGACCTTGAGACGCTTAAGGGCACGAGCCTTGCGCTGGCCGGAACCCGTCTTAATGGTCTCGCGTAGCTCGGCATCGGCGCCCTTGAGGTCGAAGTCCTGCAGACGCTTCTTGATGGCTTCGGCTCCCATACAGCCTTCGAAGTACTCGCCATAGCGATCCTCCATCTCGCGCCACAGGTTGACATCCCCCTCCATGTCGCCCGGTTCCAGGGACTGGAAACGGTCCCACATGGCGTTGAGGCGCTGAATCTGACCGTCGTACCTCTTACGAATCTGCGCCTGGTCGCGCTCAGCAGATTTGCGTAGCCTCGTTAAAGCGGCACCCTTTCCCCCCTCCTGCTCCAATTCAGAGAGGTCAGCCTCGAGTTTCTTAGCGCGCTCCTCAATATCGTGATCGCGACGCTTGGCCAGACCATCAAGCTCAACGTCCAACTCAGCGCGTAGATCCGGTAGATCCTTATGACGTTGTTCCTCATCAACGCTCGTAACCATGTAGGCCGCAAAATAGATAACCTTCTCGAGATCCTTTGGGGAAATATCGAGCAGATAGCCTAGACGGCTCGGCACGCCTTTGAAGTACCAGATGTGCGTCACCGGCGCGGCGAGTTCGATATGCCCCATGCGCTCGCGGCGCACACGGGAGCGGGTCACTTCCACACCGCAGCGCTCGCAAACGATGCCTTTGAAACGCACGCGCTTATACTTACCGCACGCGCACTCCCAGTCACGGGTCGGGCCGAAGACCTGTTCGCTAAACAGGCCATCCTTCTCCGGCTTAAGGGTCCTGTAATTGATGGTTTCCGGTTTCTTAACTTCGCCATAGCTCCACCGATGGATGTCCTCGGTAGTGGCCATGCCGATCCTCAGTTTGTGAAATTGATTAACGTCCAGCACTGTATCCTGCCTGTCGTTTGTCCTAGTAAATTCTGCTGATATTTCCTGGTGAGAGATGCCTCAGTAGCGCATCTGGTCGGACACGGGTGCGTCGGAGTTCTGACGGTCCGGACGGGAACCGATGTTGAAGCCGAGATCCTGCGTCGAGTTGGATTCCTCGTCATCGTAGGTCAGGTCAATCGGCTGGTCGTCGGCGTTGAGAACCTCGACGTTGAGTGCGAGAGCCTGCATTTCCTTGAGAAGCACCTTAAAGGATTCCGGGATGCCGGAGGCCGGAAGATTCTCTCCCTTGACAATGGCGCCATATACGCGAACACGACCGTCGACGTCGTCGGACTTGATCGTCATCATCTCGTGCAACGTGTAGGCCGCGCCGTACGCCTCGAGGGCCCAGACCTCCATTTCACCGAAACGCTGACCGCCAAACTGGGCCTTGCCGCCCAACGGCTGCTGGGTGATCATCGAGTACGGACCCGTGGCGCGGGCGTGAATCTTGTCGTCGACCAGATGATGGAGCTTGAGGATGTACATCACGCCCACGGAGATCGGTTTCGGGAACGGCCTACCAGTGCGTCCGTCGTAGAGGATAGCCTTACCGTGGTCGTCGACTAGGCGCTGGCCGTCCTCGTTCGGCAGGGTCGTGCTCAGCAGACCGTCAAGCGCGTCCTCCTTCACGCCGTCGAAGACAGGCGTGGCAACTGGGGTGTTCGGTTCAGCCTTCTCGGCTCCGGCCGGGATATGCTTCTTCCACTCCGCGGCAAGACCGTCGATATCGATGTCCCAGCCGGCGCGGGCAATCCAGCCTAAATGCAGCTCGAGGACCTGGCCGAGATTCATACGGCTCGGCACACCCAGCGGGTTAAGCATGATGTCGATCGGAGTGCCATCTTCGAGGAACGGCATGTCCTCTTCTGGCAGAATGCGGGAAATGGTGCACTTGTTACCGTGGCGCCCAGAAAGCTTGTCACCAACGCTGATCTTACGGTGGCGGGCCACGTACACCTTGATGATACGGTTAACGCCGCTGGGTAGCTCCTCGTCCTCCTCGAGCGCAGTCTCCTTGGTGATCTCCTTGATGGAGATCACGGTGCCCTTCTCGCCGTGCGGCAGACGCAGAGAGGTGTCGCGCACCTCGCGAGACTTCTCACCGAAGATGGCGCGCAGCAGGCGCTCCTCCGGGGTCAGCTCGGTTTCACCCTTCGGTGTGACTTTGCCCACAAGGATATCGCCGGCCTCGACCTCAGCACCGATGCGGATAACACCGCGCTCGTCGAGGTCAGCTACAGTTTCCTCCGCCACGTTTGGTAGGTCGCGAGTAATCTCCTCGGCTCCGAGCTTGGTGTCACGAGCATCGACTTCATACTCCTCGATATGAATGGAACTAAGGGTGTCATCCTTGACGAGTCGCTGACTAATGATGGTCGCGTCCTCATAGTCATAACCGTTCCACGGCATGAAGGCCACGAGCAGATTCTTCCCCAAAGCTAGCTCGCCATCCTTGATGGCCGGACCATCGGCAATGACAGAACCACGATCGACACGGTCGCCCTGGGAAACAATCGGCCTCTGATTATAGCAGGTCGTCTGGTTAGAACGACCGAACTTGGTAAGACGGTAACTGGACTGAGTGCCGTCGTCATTTATCACCCGGATGATGTCGGCGGACACGTAGACAACAACACCCGGCTTCTCCGCAAGGACGCAGTCACCGGAATCGTAGGCGGTGCGCCACTCAGAGCCAGTGCCCACTAGCGGCGCTTCGGACTCAATCAGCGGGACAGCCTGACGCTGCATATTGGCGCCCATGAGGGCTCGATGCCCCTCGTCATGCTCAAGGAACGGGATAAGGGACGAGCCGACGGAAACCATCTCCCGCGGAGAAACGTCCATGTAATCGACGGTGTTGGACGGAACATCAGCTGCCTCTTCCTTACCGTCTCGCACCAACGCGGTATCAGTGGCAATACGGCCATCGTCAGTAAGCTCCTGATTCGCCTGGGCAATGACATGGCTAGACTCCTCATCGGCGGTCATGTACACAACATCGTCAGTGACCTTGCGGTCAACGACCTTGCGGTACGGAGCCTCAATGAAGCCGAACGGATTGATCCGGGCGAAAGTTGCCAGGGAGCCGATGAGACCGATGTTCGGACCCTCAGGAGACTCGATAGGACACATACGGCCGTAGTGGGACGGATGAACATCGCGCACCTCCATGGAGGCACGGTCGCGAGTCAGACCGCCGGGACCCAGAGCAGATAGACGGCGCTTGTTAGTCACACCGGCGAGCGGATTGTTCTGGTCCATGAACTGCGACAGCTGGGAAGTACCGAAGAACTCCTTGATGGTTGCGGCCACCGGGCGGATGTTCAACAAAGACTGTGGAGTAATGGCCTCCGCGTCCTGGGTGGTCATGCGCTCGCGGACCACGCGCTCCATGCGGGACAGGCCTGTACGCAGCTGATTCTGGACGAGTTCACCGACCTGGCGAATGCGGCGGTTAGCGAAGTGGTCGATGTCGTCGGTCTCGACACGCAGCTCAACCGGTTTGCCGTCACGCATACCGGGGAAGGTTAGTCGTCCGTCGTGGAGGGCCACCAGATACTGGATGGTGGCGATGATGTCTTCCTTGGTCAAGGAGCGGTTCTCTGAATCGATCTGCAAGCCGAGCTTGCGATTGATTTTGTAGCGGCCCACGAGCGCTAAGTCGTAGCGACGGTCGTTGAAGTAGAAGCTGTCGAGCAGTGTACGACCTGCCTCTGGGGTCGGAGTGTCGTTCGGGCGAATCTTACGGTACAGATCAGTCAGAGCCGTGTCCTGGTTTTCGACAGCCTCCTTGTCGATAAGGTCGAGAACGAGTGGGTAGTCCTTGAAGGCCTCACGGATTTCCGGCACGGTCATCCCGATAGCTTGCAAGAAGACAATGACGGAGGTTTTGCGACGGCGGTCGATGCGGACGGCCAGTGCATCGCGCCTATCAATCTCAAATTCGAGCCACGCGCCGCGAGAGGGAATGATACGGGCGCCGTACACTTCCTTGTCGGTGGTACGGTCCACGTCACGCTCGAAGTAGACGCCTGGGGAACGCACGAGCTGTGAGACGATGACGCGCTCGGAACCGCCGATGATGAAAGTGCCGTGAGGAGTCTGCAGCGGAAAGTCGCCCATGAACACGGTTTGAGACTTGATCTCACCGGTATCCATGTTGGTGAATTCGGCGTTCACGTACAGCGGCGCGGAATAGGTATAGCCCTGATCCTTGCACTCCTGCCATGTGTGGAGAGGCTCCTCGAAGTACGGATCCGAGAAGGCGAGTTCCATGGTGTCCGCAAAGTTCCTGATTGGTGAGATCTCGTCGAACACTTCGGCGAGACCGCTCGTATGCGGCGTGGTGAAGGTGCCGTTCTTCTTGTCGTATTCGACGCGCTTCTTCCAACGTTCATTGCCCACGAGCCAGTCAAAGGAGTCCGTCTGTACGCCCAGAAGGTACGGCAGCGGGATTGGCTCGCGAATGGACGCGAAATTGACACGCCTTGACGTTTTGTGCAGCTTGATATCTTCTTCGTTGTTACGAGCGAAGGTCTTTGTCGTGCTCTTTTCAGATGCAGCAGCCAAGTGATTCGTTCCTTACGTTAAGCAGTTATTCACAAAAGGAAGAAGAGCGCCAGAATAACGTGCTGCGAGCACGAGACTCATCGCCTGTGGGCGAAGCGGAATAACCCGCACGGGCGTTCTCCCGCTGCAGCATGCCCACCATATGACATACATACAACCAAGTAATATGATACACCAAAAGCAGAGAATATGGTATACTGAAGGTTCGACGTTTCCGCAATCTCAACGGATAGGGGTGCATCGGTCAAGTCGGCACTGCTCTTGCGTTTCTATGGCGTCGTGGCGCATCTGCTGGACGAGACTACCCACCCCATCGAACTTAACCTGTGCGCGCAAACGCTGAAGGAACTCGATGCGGATGTGATGCCCATATAGATTAAGCCAGTCGTCATGGCCGACGACGTTGGCCTCGAGAATGCGCTCGCGCGCCACACCGTCGTCCTCGAAAGTTTCCTTCGTACCAATGGAAATTGCCGTCGGATACCGCTTCTCGCCGTACGGCACCTTCCCTGACATCGCTTTGTTGGACGCGGCTCGCGCAGTCGGAGCGGCACTGTTGCGAGTACCGCAGTCGATTAACCATCCGGCGTACACGCCTTCGCGAGGCATCAGCCCCTGGATATCGCCGCCGAGGTTAGCGGTTGGGAATCCCAGTGCACGGCCGCGCTGCTCGCCGTGCACCACTTCCCCCTCGACAAAGTGGAGCCGTCCCAGGATACGCGAGGCTTCTGAAACGCGGCCCACGTGCAGCAGGGCGCGCACAGTGGACGAACTCCACATGCGTACGCGGCGCATTCGGGGAACGTCCGAGGCCTGCGCTCCGGGCGCGTACATTTCGTCATCGACAGGTACCGACACGAAGCCAGGGCCGTGGGGCGTCACGACGTCGAGATCGAAAGCGCCGGTACGCTGGGCCAACTCCCCAATTGCATCGATGGTTCCGGTGCAGTCGCGCCCCAAACATGCACCGTCACCCAGGACCAGCACGCGCATGCCAATCCGCTGAGCTAACTGCAGCAGAAAAGAGTCATACGCCTGCTGGGCGAAAGCTAAATTATATGTCACGACGATTGCTTCGTCAATGCCGCAACTTTCGAGCAGTCGTAACCGTTGGGGAATGCTGGTCACCGCAGTGGCGCGGGCGACGGCGTCTGCCATCGCATCGGGAATCTGTTCCCCGTGGTGACAGGCAGCATACCAGTGCACGATGGCCGGGCGCGGGTCAAATAGGATGACAACTGACCGCGCTCCACGTTTATGTGCTTCCTGCAGCACGCGGTCGATCACAACGCGGTGCCCACGGTGAACGCCGTCGAACGTGCCAATCGTCACCACGGCCGCCCGCGGCAAACCATCCCGTTCCGGTTCTGGCCATGCGACAGCGCCGTTCTCCTTCGGCTGCACGTATGAAATTCTCATTTTCTCTCCTCCGAATGCCGTTGGACCAGCGTCATTCCTGAGGGAATACCGTGACTGGACGCCATGCGAACCTTTGCGAATCCGCTTTCACGACGGCAATCAGCTCCTCCCGAGTGTTAACACGATGGATTACTGCCGTCGAACCAGCAGTCGAAGAACTAGCGACCGTCCGCGAGTCCATGGAATGCGTGGAATCGTCATAGGCCAGCGGAGGGACGTCGGCGTACGCTACCCAGCGGCCAGATCGCAAATCGCGCGCTTGGGCGTCATCAACTTCCACGGATGGCATCACACGCCGAGCGACGGCAGCTAGCGATATAACGGCCGGTGCAAGCTTGTCCGCATCGACAACAGCGCGGGAGCGCCAGCTCGTCTCGCCAGTCCTGCAATTCTGGAAAAAATAGCGTTCCGCTTTCATCGGTATGGCCCCGGCGACGGAGAAATCACCGATAGCCGTTCGTCGCAGCGACGTCAGATAACCACCCACGCCGAGCACCTCACCGAGGTCACGCCCCAGGGAACGGATGTACGTGCCGGCCGAGCAGGTAATGACGGCGGGGACGTCGCAGAAGAGAACCTCGTCAGGCGCGTCGGCTGGAACCTGGTTCACTGGATTGGCGGATAACGCGAAATCTGCGTTTGCCTTGGCAGCGGTCACGAATCGTGGCTTGCCAAGCTTGAACGCGGAGATGACGATGCTCCGGGCCTTCAGTCGAACGTTTCGGCCTCGGCGTGCCAGGTCATAGGCGTGTCGGCCGTCGACGCGGACGGCGGAATAGGCGCTAGGCACTTGCTGAATGGTGCCGATAAAATGCTCGCGAATGGTCTGGGCGATGGTCTCAGGCACCAGTTGGCGTACGCGTCGCGCGACAGCGTCTGCATGCCCCTGTTCCAGCAGGTTACCTTCGGAATCATCCGTCGTTGTGCGGGCGCCCAAGCGGATGACCGTCCGGTAAATCTTCGTCTCTCCTGCCAGATACCGCAGCAGGCGGGTCCCCTGGCCATATCCAAGTAGTAGCAGGCCGCTCGCTTGGGGGTCCAGCGTGCCTGCATGCCCGACCTTGCGGATGCCCGTGGCATGGCGGAAAGCTGCTACAACATCAAAGCTAGTGACACCGAGCGGCTTGTCGACACAAAGAAAACCCGAAACGGGCAGCGAACCGTTCACGCGCTGGCCTTGTCGGAACCGACGACGCCGCTGTCTTCGACGTCTTCATCGATCCCGTTATCGTCACTGTCTTCGTCGTGGCGGTACGGATCAGCGTCGCCGGCGTAGGACTTGCCTTCGCGCAGGTGCGACAGGATTTCGTCGCGCCTGGCTGCGTGGACGAGCATATCGTCTACGTCGGCGGCGGTGGCGGGAACCTCGTCGAAGATAAACTCCAGCTGTGGCGTTAGGCGCGTACCGGCCTTACGACCAACCTTGGAACGTAGACGACCCTTGGCCTGATTCAGCGCTGCCCGAGCACGCTCACGTTCGCCGCTCTCTTTGCCGACTTCACCAAGCTGCGTCCAGTACACGCGGGCGATGTGCAGATCATTGGTCACGCGCACTTCCGTAATGGTCACGCCGCGCAGGCGCGGATCATGGAAGTCGCGCTCCAAACTGGCCGCCACCGTCCGTTGAATCATTGCGGCGAGACGGGCGGCTTTCGGTGTCATTTCCGCCATACTCATACCTTCTTTCTAGAGGACTGGTCCGGCTGAGCGCCGTCCTGCGCCATATCGATAGCTAGTGCTTTAGCCTTCTCGGCAGACAGGTCACGCTTGGTTTGCTGCATCTCGTAGGTCTCAATAACGTCGCCTTCCTGAATGTCGTTGAAGGAGCCGAGGTTGATGCCTGCTTCATAGCCGGCCTTGACTTCGGTGACGTCGTCCTTGAAACGACGCAGTGAGGTGATTTCGAGGTCGTTGACGGTGACGACGCCGTTACGAGTGATGCGCGCCTTGGTGCCGCGCTTAACGACCCCGTCCTGAACCATGACACCGGCGATGTTGCCGAACTTGGAGGAGCGGAAGATCTGACGAATCTCGGAGTGAGATGTGACGACTTCTTCGTAGACCGGCTTGAGCATGCCTTCCAGAGCAGCCTGAATCTCCTCCACGGCCTTGTAGATGACCGTGTAGAACTTAATCTCTACTCCCTCACGCTCGGCCATGTCAGCAACATTCTTGTTCGGGCGGACGTTGAAACCGATGATAACAGCCTTGTCGACGGTCGCCAGGTTAACGTCGTTTTGGGTGATGGCTCCCACGCCGCGGTGGATGACCTGGATGCCAACCTCGTTGGACACGCGAATCTTCATCAGCTCATCCTCGAGGGCTTCGACAGAACCGGAGGAGTCGCCTTTGATAACAAGGTTAAGCATGTCGATTTCGGACTTCTTGAACTGCTCTTTGAGGCTCTCTAGGGACACGACTTTGTGACGTTTTGCCAGAGACGCGGCTCGCTTGGTGGCTTCGCGTTTCTCAGCAATTTGACGCGCGGAACGGTCGTCTGGGGCAACAAGGAACAGGTCGCCGGCAGCCGGGACAGACGTCAGACCCAACACACCCACGGGGGTGGATGGAGTGGCCTCCTTAAGCGCGTTGCCCTCCTCGTCGAACATGGCGCGGACGCGGCCGTACGCGGTGCCTACCACGATGGGGTCGCCCACGCGGAGGGTGCCCTGCTGGACGAGCACGCTGGCGACCGAGCCGCGGCCCTTGTCGAGTCGGGCTTCGATGGTAGCGCCGCGGGCTGGCATATCCGGATTAGCGCGCAGATCAAGCTCAGCGTCGGCTGTCAGCAGGACAGCTTCGAGCAATTTGTCGATGTTGGTGCCCATCTTGGCGGAAATGTCAACAAACATAGTCTCGCCACCGTACTCCTCCGGCACGAGGCCGAACTCGGTGAGCTGAGAGCGGACTTTCTGCGGGTTGGCGCCCGGCAAATCAATCTTGTTGACAGCCACGACGATTGGAACGCCGGCAGCTTGGGCATGGTTGATTGCTTCAACGGTCTGCGGCATCACACCATCATCCGCGGCGACGACCAGTATGGCGATATCGGTGATCTTGGCGCCGCGGGCTCGCATGGCGGTAAAAGCTTCGTGGCCTGGAGTGTCGAGGAAAGTAATTTTGCGGCTTGAGCCGTTGAGGGTGACATCCACCATGTATGCGCCGATCCGTTGAGTGATACCGCCGGCCTCGTGGGCGGCAACATGCGACTGGCGGATAGTGTCGAGCAAACGTGTCTTGCCGTGGTCGACGTGACCCATGACGGTGACGACCGGCGGCCGCGGACGGAGGTTCGCGTCGTCTTGGAGCTGCTCGTCATCGAGGTTGATATCGAACTGCTCGAGTAGGGCCTTGTCCTCCTCTTCGGCAGATACAATCTCAATGTTCCAGCCGATCTCCTCGCCGAGGATCTTGAAGGTGTCGGCGTCCAGAGATTGGGTGGCTGTGGCCATCTGCCCCAGATGGAACAAGACAGTGACCAGCGCCGCGGCGTTAACGTGGATCTTGTCGGCTAGGTCGGCCAGCGAGGAACCCTGGCGCAGACGGATAGTCTGGCCACTTCCCGTCGGAATGCGGATGCCGCCGATAGTCGGAGCCTTCAACTCCTGAAACTCTTGGTGTTTACCACGACGATTTTTACGGGCCTTGGACGAACGGCTTCCCTGATGACCGAACGCGCCAGCGGCGGAACGGCCGCGACCGCGCGGAGCAGAAGACGGGGAGGCGCTGCTGCCCCACTTATTGGCTCCTGGACGGGCAGACGAACCCGCTGATGCACCGGTGCGGTTGATGCCCCACTGGTTCGGACGACCAACGCGTGCGGCACCGCCGCGACCGCGGTTCGGGGCGCTATGGCTGGCGCTGTGACGGCCATTGACCGTCGGACGGGCCATCGGATGCGGGCGCGGAATGTCACCCGGCGTTGGAAAGTGCATTCCCTGCTTGGCTGCAAACGGGTTGTTGCCAGGACGCGGACCGGCTGAACGGGCGCCCAAGTGAGGCGTCTTAGACACGGCGAAACGACCAAGACGTGGAGCGCCGGTCGGCAAGCCGCCAGTCTGGCCAGGACGTGGAGTCGGTTTGACCGGATGACGACCCATGGACGGCTTGTCGCCACGGTCAACGCTCTTGTGCGGCGCAGGTGGCTGCGAAATACGCTTTCCTGGCGTCGGAGCGACGGCGTTCGGACGAGGCGCAGCATGATGTATCGGACCAGGTTTAACGGAACCGTCGGCCATCGGCTTACGTCCCAGTTTCCGCGCCCCACCTGTCACAGGACGTGAAGCGCTACCGGCGTTCGGAAACTGCGCCTGCAGTTTGCGTACAACAGGCGCTTCGATGGTGGAAGACGCTGACTTGACGAACTCCCCCATGTCCTTCAGTTTGTCTAAAATCGTTTTGCTGTCGACGTTAAATTGCTTCGCCAACTCATAAACGCGTGCTTTTGGCACAGATTTCTCCATTCCCGACCGCGTTCCAGTGGCGCGGCCGTCTCAGAAAATACGATGCATCATCTCAATTTTTTACGACCATAGTCGTTTGCCTCATCTTTCGATGTGGTGGAGGACAGTCCGCAAAGGAGATGTCCCCTATTCTTCGCTCACCTGCTTTTCCGCCGCGAATCCTTCCTCCGGAGCAGCAGCCCCAGTAGCCTCCTCGAAAGAGGTGACGACAACGTTGCCAACAGCTTCCTCCCGAGCGGCGAGAGCTGCCTTCCTCCGGACCAAAGCAGCCTCATGCTGTTCCTGGGATTCGACGCCGATCTTCCAACCAGTCAGCTTGGCGGCCAAACGAGCGTTCTGCCCCTCTTTACCAATAGCCAAGCTGAGCTGAGAGTCGGGCACGAAGGCCACAGCAGTCTTGCCCTTCCTACTGAGTACCTGAACCGACGCCACATGTGCCGGGGACAGAGCGGATGCGATGAACGCCGCCGGATCGGCCGAATAATCGACAATGTCAATCTTCTCGCCGCCGAGATTCTCCATGACAGCGCGGACGCGGGAGCCGCCAGGGCCAATAAGAGCTCCCTTCGGATTCACACCATTCGCGTTCGCCCTGACAGCAACCTTGGAGCGCGCGCCAGCTTCACGAGCGATACCCATAATCGAGACCGCACCAGAAATCAACTCCGGCACCTCGCGCTCGAAAAGCAAGCGAACCAATTCCGGATGAGAACGCGACACGATAATCTCCGGGCCACGCAGACCGCGGGACACGGACACCACGTAAACGCGTAGACGCTCGCCGTGGTGGTATTCTTCACCCGGGACCTGCTCACGTCGAGGCAGCAGCGCTTCGATGTCACCCACCTTGATGTGGACATTATTAACATCGCGGCGGTCCTGCTGGATGACGCCGGTGATGAGCTTACCCTTACGGCCGGAGAAGGCGCCGAACACTTTCTCATCCTCGACCTGACGGAACAGCTGCTGAATCACCTGGCGGGCGGTATACGCCGCCTGACGGCCGAAGTTTTTCGGCGTGTCATCATACTCGTCGCTCAGCTTCGGAGCCGGATGCGGATCCTCCTCGGTCGGTTCCTGGGGAACCTCATCCTGGGCCCACACAGTGAAGGTGCCGGCGCGGTGGTCCAGCTCAACACGCGCATGCTTTGCCGCACCCGGCGTCTTGAAATATGCCTGCAGCAACGCTTCCTGCAGCGCATCAGACAGCGTGTCATCGTCAATTCCCTCGTCGGCAGCCAACTGGCGAATGCTGCTCAGATCTAAATCCATCCTCGCCATCCCTCAATTCTTCCATGCACGCCACCGCAGACCGGCCCATACTCGGCCACTAACGCCCTAGTGTACCGATTCGTACAGACACTATGGCTATGATAACGGCGTTTATGAAATGCCTGGAAACAAAACGATTAATGGCGCCAACCTGGGCTTCCCCCCGATTGGCGCAGCCAGGAGGAAAACGACGATGACACTCCGACACTTTGCGCGCCAAACGGCCACACTTCTCTCCTGCACCGGACTGTGCGTCGCCCTCATCGGCCCAGGCGTGCCGCGGCACGCCTGGGCCGATAACATCTCTTCATCCTCCAACATCACCGCCAGTTGCGACGCAGCCTTGGACGCCATCGTCTGGGAAAACACTGCTGAGAACGTCGTCGATACACCTGCCATCCGCTTTCTCGCATACCAGGATGCAGCGAACTCCTGGCTGGCGGCAGCTGCCAACTGCCCAGGACGCTACGAACAGGGAATCGTTGAATCGGCATATGCCAGTTACGAAGCGCATGAAATCGCCCCAGCTGCGGGAATCTCCCCGTCCGCTGTCGAAACAGGAGCAGACGTTGACGCCGTCGACAAGAGCAGCCCCAATACGTCCTCCGATGTCGTCGTAGCCAGTGTTTCTACCCCCCAGGGCTTAGGAACGGCAGCAACCTCGGCGCTGGCATTGGCACAAGACAAGGCCGCGTTTTCGATGGAAGTCCTCGCCGCCCGCAGTAACCCCACCAACGAGCAGGAGTACGCCCTGAGCCTGCGCGCTCGCGGTAACGCCGCACAGCTAGCGAACGGTTTGACGAAGGATCCCCGCCAGAAGCTGTATTCCGTCCAAACGCTCTTAGCCCACCCCGACACGCTCGTGGACCCGTCCACCGGACTACGAACACCGACCAACGCCGCTGTCGAAATGGAACTCGGTCTTAGCGAAGCCCACGGAACGTCGGATCTGGCCACCGCGCAGCAGCGACTGGCCGCGGCCGCGTTTACCCGCGAGGCGTTCTATGACGCCTGGGTGTTGGGATATCCGGCTGCACCGCTGCCGCTGAAATCCTGACGGCAATACGGACGTGCAGAGGTACAAAACACAAGGAGCACAAAATATGAGGAATTGTTTTCCGGGCCTTTGAAATGAGAAAACAATCCCTCTCTTTATATGCAAACAAGTATGTCATGCGCAACGCGAACCTATTCCGCGCCGCGCGATGCGTAAAGCGGGGACTAACTTGCGTAAACCGTCCAGATATCACCGTTGCAGCAGCACCCAGCCTCAACGGTTGTCGCCGCACCGTCAGCCGGCGTCATACTGTCGGCATAGATGATCAATCATCTCCTTCGCCTTGGCGGCGGCTTCCCGCGCCAGTACAACCTGGGAATCACCACCATCGCGCAGGCGCAGTTCGATGGTGCCATTCCGCTCGAAGTCGCGACCGACGACCGCGATAATCGGCATGCCCAGCAGCTCTGCGTCGTTGAACTTGACCCCAGGACGGACCTTGCGGCGGTCGTCGAAAAGAACCTCGACGCCCTGGTCCAACAGCTGAGAGACGAACTCCTCGGCTCCGTCGACGATGACATCGGACTTGCCAGCCATGACCACGTGGACCTGAGCCGGGGCGACCGTGACCGGCCACATGATACCGTTGCCATCGTGGTGAAACTCGACCACGCACGCTAGGACGCGGGACACGCCAATCCCATAAGAACCCATCCATACCGGAACGGCCCTGCCCTCTTCGTCGAGAACAGTGAAGCCGAAGGCGTCGGTGTACTTGCGGCCAAGCTGGAAGACCTGGCCAATCTCCACGCCGCGCTGGAAGCTCAACGGACCAGAACCGTCCGGACTCATGTCGCCCGGCTTGAGTTGGGAGGCTTCGATAACGCCATCAGCAACGAAGTCACGACCGTACACAAGATTCAGCGTATGGCGGTCAACGGCATTCGCGCCTGACACCCAGGCGCTGCCCTTGACGACGTGCGTATCGAGGTAGTACTCGACTGGACTTGCAACGCCGGTGCCCTTGGCTTGGGAACCCAGGGACATCGGCCCGATGAAGCCCTTGACCAGCTCCGG
The DNA here is from genome assembly GCA_017386585.1 of Aeriscardovia sp. Lineage (GTDB taxonomy): Bacteria > Actinomycetota > Actinomycetes > Actinomycetales > Bifidobacteriaceae > RGIG7107. Next base: position 38,016 of record JAFNPO010000075.1, on the reverse strand, counting down.
GTGCTGCGCCAGCTCCTCGTCGGTGGCTTGGGACATTTCCAACGGCGAGAGACACGCTTCGACGCGCTTAAGGTCCACTTCACGGTCGCCCGGCAACCCCACTACGATAAGCTTGGTGTGACCGTCCGGGTAGTGAGCAGTCAAAGCGATGTTCTTGAGGATATCAGCTGCCTGCCACGCGCGGTCGGAACGCGGAACCTGCTCGTTGAGCATGGCAACAACGTCGTCGATGCTCCCCGCGCCCGGCGTGGTGACCTCGAATGGGACTGGAGTGGCAGAGAAATCAACATCCGCGAGCACCGGTGTCTTGAGAGCCTCGACGTTCCAGGCTCTTCCGGCCGGTGACTGTGCGAAGGTGTCCTCACCAATCGGCAGCGGTGCGAGGAACTCCTCAGACTCAGAGCCGCCCATTGGGCCGGAGAATGCGTGCACAATGACGTACTTGACGCCTAAGCGCTGGTAGATGCGCTCGTAGGCGGCGCGCTCCTGGCGGTAGCATTCCTCGAGACCTGCCTTATCGCAGGTGAAGGAATAGGCGTCTTTCATGATGAACTCACGGCCGCGAATGAGACCGGCACGCGGACGCGCCTCGTCGCGGTACTTGGTTTGGATCTGGTAGAGCGTGACTGGCAGGTCCTTGTACGAGGAGTACAAGTCTTTAGCTAGAAGCGTGAACATCTCTTCGTGTGTTGGGGCCAGCAGGTAGTCGACCTGGTGGCGATCCTTAAGCTTGAAGATGTTGTCGCCGTATTCTTCCCAGCGGTGGGTGGTCTCGTATGGTTCTCGCGGCAACAGCGCTGGCAGGTGGACTTCCTGAGCACCAATCGACGTCATCTCCTCACGCACGATGTCTTCAATCTTGTTGAGGACGCGCAGGCCCAGCGGAAGCCAAGCGAAGACGCCCGGGGCTTCCTTGCGGATGTAGCCGGCCCGGATAAGGAGCTTGGCGGAATCAATATCCTCGTCGGCCGGCGCGTCGCGCAGAGTGCGTAAAAACAGGCTCGACATGCGAAGTGGTGTTGAAGTCATGCTTTTAAAACTACCGAGCCGCTCGGACGTGTGAAAAGAGCGATTGTAAAGGAAACCGTCAGCAAAAACACAGCGGCAAAAATGGAGAACAGTCGGAACTTTCAGAACAGAGCCACATCCGGAGCGAACGAACTAGCTCCTTCCTTCCTTAGCTGAGCGCATGCCATAATCGATGCTCGGCGTAGGTTGGCGTCTAGGGCCACGGCCTGCGGGGATACCAGCAGGGCGCGCTCCCTCATGCCGTCGAGGAACAGCCCCTCCAGCTTCTCCACTCGGGACAGAGCAACATAGCCCATGCCGGACGCGAAGGTGCGGCGCAGGTCCATGACAGCCGCGTCCAGCGTCAAGCCCTGCGATTTGTGAATGGTGATGGCCCATGCACAACGCAATGGTACCTGTGATACCGACGCCAGCACAGTCTCGCCGTCCATCATGTCCCAATTGGCCGGCCGCATGACAACAACACTGCCGTTCTCGAAACGAACAATCGGCCAGCCCCCCTTACGCTTTAAAGAGAACCCAACGACGGTGCCTAGGGACCCGTTGACATACTGGCGCTCAACATCGTTGCGCAGAGCCATAACGGCCGCACCCTCCTTCAGCATCAGATGCTCCGGAGCCAGAACGTTGCGCTTGAGACGGGCGACGAGGTCAGCTGGACCGGAACTAACCGCATCGAAGACGTGAGGCTCTGTGTCGAGCTTCGCCAAACGGACATCATTGAGTAAATCAGCCTGGCGGTTCGTTGGAAACAAATGAACAGCTACCTCGTTGTCCGCTGGGCGCTCGCCGCAGCGCGACAACAGAGTCAACCGGTCCTCATCCGTCACATCGGCATCGCGTATATCAGTGAGAACCCTCAATAGCGCGCCACCGTTCTGGCGATGCTGTTCGGTCAAATAGCAGACGCACGCGCCCATTTCCCGCCACACGAAAGACTCTGTAACGAAGCCGTCTGGGTCGCGCCCCTGGCTACGATAGCGTTCACGGTTCGCCTCCACCTTCGGATCGTGGACGTCCGTTCCGTGACTGCAGCGCACGACCGGCGGTAGCTGATAGAAATCACCTGACAAGACGACCTGTAGGCCGCCGAACGGCGTTGAATTATTGCGCAGCCGACGGCAGAGCTGATCGATCATGTCAAACAGCCACGCCGGCAGCATGGACACCTCATCGATGACGAGAACCTCGGCGCCATTGACCGCTTTGCGGCGACGAGCATAGATGCGCTTATACAACGCATCACTCAAACTCGTGGCCACACCCACGCCACTCCAAGAGTGCAGGGTCTGCCCATTAATGTGCGTCGCCGCGATACCCGTCGACGCCGTGACCGCCACCGACGCGCCACGCCGGCGAGCGCGTTCGACAAAACGGTTAAGCACGTACGTCTTACCGGCGCCTGGAGCACCGGTAATGAATGCACTTACACCAGATTCGAGAATCTCTAGCGCTTGCTGCTGCTTCATACGAACCGTCTAGCCTTGGAAACTGGTATTAGTAGTCAGCTTTAGGAGTGATGCGCGGGTCGGCGACGACCTTACCCTCTTGCTCGTAGCGGCGCAGCAAGCTAGTTGCCTCAATGCGCTCGCAAGTTTTTTGCGCATCTTTGGCGCTCATGCCGGGACGGCTGACGAACATAGTGGCATAATAGTAGCGCAGTTCGTCGATGGATTCGATGATGTCCGCGAGCGCTCGATCACCGCCGTGCTTGACGGGCTTGTTGGCGTAGGTTGCTGGGTACCAGCGGCGGCAAAGCTCCTTGAGTGTGCTGACGTCGATGGTGCGGTAGTGCAGTAGGGCCATGAGATTGGGCATGAAGTGGTCAAGGAATTTCTTATCAGAGCCGATGGTATTGCCAGCAAGGTGCGCCTTGCCGTGGGTTGGTAGGAATCGTTCAACGTAATCGACGACGCGCTTCTCGGCCTCGGCGCAGCTTAGGCCATCCTTCATGAGGTCGATGAGACCGTTTTCGGTGTGCATTTTCCATACGACGTCGTTGTGACGCATGTGCTCGAAGGCTGCAGTGCTGGGCTTGATGACTATCTCTATACCCTTGTCGAGCACGTTGAGATTGAAGTCTGTGGGTATGACGGCGATTTCGCAAAGTTCGTCGCGGAAGATGTCCAGTCCGGTCATCTCGCAGTCGATCCAAATGAGTCGGGATTCCTTTGGCGTGTAGGTCACGGTGTCTGTCATTTTTCTTCTTTCTGTTGGCTTGGCGGGGCGCATCTTGGTAAGGGGCGTCTCAGGAGAGTGGGATGCGGCTGCGCAGGATGGTCACGACTTCGATTACCAGGATGATTATGGCGCCACTGAACATCGACCATGCGAACACAGAATGGTCGAAGAAGTCGCAGCGGCCCAAGAGGACGAGCGCGATGAAAACGATGGCGATTTTGACGATCCAGCTGGCCATGACGATGGTGATGAACATTTTAGGTTCGAGGTGTTGGTGGCCCAGAATGGCGAACACGACAGGAGTTGTTAGGCTGAATATGACGAGGATTGCGAACGCCAGGAGCGAGGCCCACAGGCCAGGCTTGCCCTTGGTAGCCCAGCCGACAGCCATGGAGGCGGTCAACACGCATGCCGCGGCGATGGTACTAGAAACGAGGATGCGGCGGATTACGCTTTGCGCGGTATCTTCAGTCCTTGCCATGTTAATCCTTCCGAGAAGTTTGTCGGGCAGCGTTCTCCTGCCTAATTTCCTTCAGGCGCTGCCGGTAATGCGGAGCGAGGGTCACTGCACTGAGTATAGGGACAGCAACGCAAATGACTGCGACGACGGATCCTGTTGGAAAGAACAGCGTCATAATTGAGGCGAATGCGATGAGGAATGCCCAAGCCCACATGATGAGGACCGCACCGCGGATGGTATGCCCAATGCGGATCATGCGATGGTGCAGGTGCAAACGGTCCGGGTGCATCGGCGACTGGCCGTGGGAGACGCGGCGGATGATAGCCATGCACATGTCCAGCAGGGGGATGAAGAGCACGAGGATCGGCAGCAGGATGGGCATGAATGCCGGCATAGCTGCCCCCGAATGCATTGTCGAGGGGTCAAAACGGCCGGTGAGCACCACGGACGCACAGGTGACGAGGTATCCCAGGAACATCGAGCCGGAGTCACCCATGAACAGTTTTGCTGGATTCCAGTTGTATAGCAGGAAGCCGATGCACACGCCGACGAGCGCCACATCCAGTAACGTGGCCATGGATGTGAAGTTCGGCTGCGAGCGCGACAAGATGTAGCTGTAGATGGCGAACGCTAGTCCGCCGATTGCCACGATTCCTGACGCTAGGCCGTCCAATCCGTCAACGAAGTTGACGGCGTTGATGGAAGCGACGATGAGAAATGCGGTCACTGCCATCGACAGAGATGGTGAAGCGGTAATGAGCGTGTTTCCCCAAGGTAGGGAAACAATCTGCACGCCCTTCCAGGAGACGAAGACGGCGATGAGGATCTGGCCTGACATCTTCAGCATCCAATCAAGGTCCCAGATGTCGTCACACACACCCAACGCGCAGATCATGGCGGCTCCGGCGAGGATGACCCAGGCCTGATTGTCGGAGCGTGGAAACACACTGCGGATCCACGGGATGGACTGTGCAAAGCAGAGGGCTACAGCGAATCCCAAGAACATGCCCACTCCGCCCATGCGCGGTGTGGGGACCGTGTGGATGTCTCGGGCTCGGATTTGCCCTACCGCACCGGCCTGGATGGCCAGGTGGCGCACCAGCGGCATCAGTAGGAACGTCGCGACGAGCGCGACGAGCGCGACGAAGACGTAGACCCTCACTTGGTTTCGCTCCCCTCGTCCCCGTTGTCGATGCGGAAACGGGACGGGATGGTCTGCGCAACGTACTGACGGATCAGCGCGGCCGGAATGACACCTTCGCGCAGGACGTGCACGCTCTGCGGATCGTCTGGGTCACAGGCTACGACGGTGGACGCGAGGGTACTGGCAGTTGGTCCGCCGTCTAGGTAAAGTTCCACTGAATCGCCCAGAGCGTCGTAGGCTTCCTGGGCGGTCATAGCCGATGTCTTCCCCGACAGGTTGGCGCTCGTGCACGCCAGCGGGCCAGTCGCCGCCAGGATACGCGACAACGGTTCGCAGTCAGGGATGCGGATGGCTTGGGTGTCCCAGCCCTTGTCTTTTTTCGCCGTCGCCAGCGGCGTGCCCGACGTCAGGACCCGAGCGATTGGCGAGAAACCACCGGGTAGGAAGGCTGCCGCTAGAATGTCCAGGGGGCTGGGCAGTTCCAGGCCTAGTTCGCCCAGCCATCGCAGTGACGGTAGGAGGACTTGGATTGACTTGGCGCGCGGACGATGCTTAACGGAAAAAAGCTTGCCGACAGCGTCCACATTCATTGGGTCGCAAGCCACACCGTAAACCGTGTCCGTTGGGACAGCAATCAGACCACCGGCAGCGACGGTGTGGCGGGCCTGAGCTACCGTGTGCTTGGTGATTGGACGGATTCTACTGTGCTGCATCATATTTTCCGCCATGTCGTCGCCTTTTTGTTCGTTCATTATGGTCATCGTCTCCCCGCTCTTCGAGACTTCACCCCTTCTCGATCGTCATCGACGGCGGCATGGTTGTGTCCATTGGTACCATCGTCATTGCCGCGGACACCCTGCGTCCAGCGCGGGCGGTGTGTCCCATCCTTCTGGACGGAGACGTGCTGGAAACCAGCGTCCTCGAACGCTATCCGTATCGCCTCTGCCTGCGTGATATCATGCTCCATTAACAACACGCCATTTGTCCGCAGCAACCGCGATGCCTGCGCCACTAGTAGCCGGGGAATCGCTGTCCCGTCGGCCGATCCGCCGTATAGGGCTATCGGCGGATCCTGACGCGCCTCTGGTTGCTCGATAGGTCGGCTTTCAGGGAGGTACGGTGGATTGCACACTACGGCGTCAACGCGGCCGTTCAAACCGATGAGGATTCCTGGCGCCACGGCGTCAGCCAGCAGCGTTCGCACACGCGAACCGTTCGACAGCCAAACGGAGGCATTGTCTTCGTCGGAAGTGTAGCTGTGGCACGCCTCGCGACCATCCCCGCGCAGGTGGACGATATTCCGCCGCAGCCAGGTATACGCCCGCTCGTCTTTCTCTACTTGCCAGACATCAGTGTCTGGCAGATGACGGGCGACACTCAGACCCATAACGCCACTGCCAGCGCACAAGTCAACGACTATCGGCCGTCTGTCACTGTGATGTGCCTGCAGCCAGTCAATGGCCGCAGCGACGACCCATTCGGTTTCTGGCCGCGGGATGAACACCCCCGAACCAACAAGGTATTCGGCACCATAGAAATCCACATGACCCACGATGTGCTGCAAGGGTTCGCGCTGGCTTCGGCGCGCGACAGCATCGTCCAGCCACCGACGGAACGTCTGGCGACACGCCGTTAAATCGTCACGAGAGGTGACGCTACCCGCGTTGATGACCGTAGTTCTATGACTTTTCCTGTCCGCCGGACTCCTGTCAGTCGCAACGTCGCCTAGCACGGCGTTTCCCAGAGCGCCGTCGACCGACGTGCCGAGGATATCCCACCTCACAACGTCGCTGGATTCGACGTTCTCACCGCAACGGCGAAACGCTTCCGCGACCAAGGCGAGTGCCTCGTTGCGGCTATGGTCGATACCGGCGGCGTCCAGCGTTGCGGCGACAAGCGCCACCGCCTGATGTACGCTCTGTGCCTGCCCGGGCCTGCCAGCGCGACCGTTCATCGGTCGTCCTGGTTTCTTGACAGGCGTGCGGACTCGTCGGCCTCGACATCCGAGTCGATGACGGCCTGCAGGTCGCCGTCTAGCACCTGGTCGAGGTTGTAAGCCTTGTAACCAGTACGATGATCAACGATGCGGTTCTCCGGGAAATTGTACGTGCGAATGCGCTCTGATCGGTCAAGGCTGCGCACCTGCGAATGACGTAGATTGGCAGCCTCCTGGGCCTCTTTTTCGTGCTTGAGCGCCAAAAGGCGCGACTTGAGGACACGCAATGCTGACGCGCGGTTCTGAATCTGTGACTTCTCGTCCTGCATATTGACGACGATGCCGGTGGGAATATGGGTCATACGCACGGCGGAGTACGTGGTGTTGACAGACTGTCCCCCAGGGCCGGAACTCATAAAAGTGTCGATTTTCAGCTCCTTGGGATCGATGACGATCTCGTCATCGTCTTCGTCTGCCTCGGGGAACACGATGACGCCAGCCGCGGAGGTTTGGATTCGTCCCTGGGATTCGGTTGCTGGCACGCGTTGGACGCGGTGCACGCCGCCTTCGTACTTGAGGCTCGCCCACACGCCGTCCTCGGGCGCGACGACACCCTTGGCGCGGAACGCGACCTGCGCGTCTTTAATCCCCCCCAATTGCGTGGAGTTCTCGCTCTGGATGTCAACGGACCAGCCGCGGTTTTCTGCGTACCGGACGTACATACGCAACAGGTCAGCTGCGAACAGGGCTGCTTCCTCGCCACCCGTACCGGCCTTAATCTCCATGATGGTATCGCGAGCGTCGTCAGGGTCGCGCGGAATTAGTGCGGCGCGCAGGTCAGCCTTCGCCGCGTCGATACGTGTGGACAGATTGGCAGCTTCCCCGGCGAAGTCCGGATCCTCGTCTGCCAACTCCATCGCGACGGCGCGGTCAGCAGACAGGCGCTGGAGCAAACGGTAGACATTAACGATCTGCTGTAGTGCAGCGTGACGAGTCGCCAGTTTTCGCATTGTCGAGGGGCTAGACGCTGTCTCTGGCAGGCTCATCAACTCCTCAAGGCCGATGTATTCCTGTTCTGCCGCCTGAGCGGCCGGAAACTCCTCTTGCAGAATCTCGTCCTCATGACTCATGTCTCTCCGTTTCCCTCATGCTGTCAATGACCGGATTTCTCATCATTCCACGTTCCGGGTAAGGAGGGAAACTCCGGAGCGGAATGCTGGCGAGCTGTCGCTGACGAATCAGCCACGCCTGTCACGATCGTTACGCGGCTTGTCGAAAAACTCGAATAGCTTCTTTTTCACCAACACGATGGCACGCTCGGGCATATGGCGCCATAGCGTCTTGGCCTGATAGCCGGCAAGCTCGTCGTAGACCCCCTTGCCTCCCAGTAGATCGTAGACGATGCAGGCGCACAGGGTGACAATCGACATCGGGATGAGGTTGCTGTAGCCGGTCATCTCCACAACGAGAACGATGGCGGTCAGCGGACACTGCACGGTTGCGCCAAGCAGACCGGCCATGCAGGAAGATTCGATGACAGAGCAGTAGCCGGCGGAACCCGGGTTCACGTGTGCCATCACCAGCAGCTTGCTACAGATAAGGCCGAAGGCGGCACCCAAGGTCAGGATCGGAAGGAATAGGCCGCCAGGCGCACCGGAGCCGCTGGACAGCTGCGAGCCAATCAGACGAACGATGAACATAACAACGAGCAGCCACAGGGCCGTGTTAGAGTTCGAGACGATGTTAATGAACGAGTTACCACTGCCCAGTGTCACCGGCAGAAGTAAGCCGAACGGGATCATGAGTAGAAACGGGATGAAGACGCGCAGCATCCTGGGAATGTGCAGCAGACTGTAGAAGTTGATGGCCCCGAACAGTGTTTTCTCGTACAGGGAGGCAACGCAGCCCAGTACGATGCCGATAAGGATGAACTGCCACCACATGGTGATATTGGTGGTTTTGGGGGCTGGTAGCGCGAATCCAGGAGCTTGCCCTAGCAGGAGGATGGTGGTGAACGCAGCGGACACGGTGGCGACGAAAGAGCAAATAAAGACCTTTGGCGTAAAGCGAGCGTAGACCTCCTCCGCCACAAAGATGACGGAAGCGAGCGGCGCGGTGAATGCGGCGCATAGACCGGCTGCGGCGCCGCAGGAGACGAAAGTGTGACGGTTGCGCGCTGTATGGTCGCTGTAGTGCGAGCAGCCCAAACCGACGGATGCACCAAGCTGCACAGACGGCCCTTCCCAACCGAGGAATAGGCCAGGGCCCATGGCCATCAGGCCGCCGATGAACTTGCGCCAAGTTACCTTCCACCAGTGCCAATACGTTGCGTTGTCGGAGCGCAGGCGCTGTTCAACGTCCGGGATGCCGGATCCAGCGACAAGCGGTGCCGTTTTGACAATCCACGCCAGCAACCAGGACAGCAGAAAGGAGCCGGAGACGATGAGCGCCAGCACCCACCAATGGCCGTCCTTTGTGTAGGCGTAGAGATCCGTCATGCGGTTGTTGAGCCAGACCACACTGCCGCGGAATAGGCCAACGACAAGACCAGAGACTAGACCGATAATCACGCTCCCCGCGATGAGACTCCAGGGCCGATCGTCGTCCATTTTCTTGCGTAGCCACCGCGTCACAGGTCCGCCTTGAAAATGCGGCGCGGCCGAAGAAGCACTGCCGATGTCACTCATGATTTCTTTTCTATGTGCTTCCGACGACATTGTCGGAGGCATGAGAAAACGGTCCCACGCATTGCACGTGAAGACCGTTTTGTCAAGGCATCGACGACGCCCGGCCTAGTGGAACGGGAACGCCGATCGACTGTCAAATCAGAGCAGGATGGCCAAGATATCGCGGGCAGCGACGATGAGGTACTCCTCGCCTTGGTAGTGCAGCTCGGTGCCACCGTACTTGGAGAACAAGACTTTGTCGCCGACTTTGACGTCCATCGGCAGACGATTGCCTTTGTCGTCCATCTTGCCCGGGCCGACAGCGAGGACTTCGCCCTGCTGTGGCTTCTCCTTGGCAGAATCCGGGATGACCAGACCAGACGCGGTGGTCGTCTCGGCCGGAGCTTGCTTGATGATGACCTTGTCTTCCAACGGCTTGAGTGAGACCGACATAAAGACCCTCCCATACATGATGACTGTTGTGACCTCCGCAGACTCGCGCGACGACTGACGAGCATCCGTTCCTCCGCGAAGCTCCCTTCTTAGCCTAACGCATTTTTAGCACTCCGCAAACCAGAGTGCTAAAAGCGAAATCGGGAATGCTGAACCCAGACGGAGTGGATAGATGTTACCGGCTACGGCGGCACAGAACGGAATCGAGGTCGGCGCCCAGCGAACTGCTGGACCCGGACGGGGCGGATACCTTCTTCAACGATACGCCACTGGGCGTGACGTCGGCGAAAATCGCTCGCTGACTGTCAGCAGACACCGGCGTGGCCGTGGCAACCTGGCGGTACGACTTAATCTCCGCGCTTTGGATTGCGTTGCGGTCGCCGAGATCGGAGGCGCCGACGGGACGTCGAGCTTTCGCCCACTCGCTCTTCGGCACGGAAGCCTGCCGCTTGGCAGCAATCTTCCTAGCCGAGTCGTCGGACCCCAGGGAGAAGTTCACGAAACCAGTGCCGACGGACTTGGCAGTGGTTTTCTTTGCTGCGGCCTTCGCACGGGGTGTGACGGATTCCGGACGCACGGCGCTATGCTTCTGCTGCTCAACGATTTTCTCGACATCCTGTACCGGGATGATGAACGTCGGAGCGTTGTCTTCGTGGTTTTTGTTCTGCGCTGCCAGCGGCTTAGTCAGCGGACGGCTGGACATAACTGGCTTGCCGGACAAACGTGACGTGGCGACGATCTTCTCCCACCGGCGCGCAGACTTTGCAGTACGGATGCCGAAAGCGAGGACAACAATGTCCAGAGCGACCGGAATCAGACAGTAGTACACGCTAAATCCGCATATGGCACCGAGGACGGCGACAATAGCAGCGATGACCAGTAGAGACAGAACTAATACCCGGCGGCGGCGAATGGATTCTTTCCTTAGCGCTCGAACGTGCTCAATCTGTGCGCGGGTCAACCGCGCCACTGGCTCTGCATCCGACTTCTGCGACATGTCAGCACCCTTCGTTCCCCGAGCCACCGGGGCTGCCTCAATTTTGACCATGTGTACGGAAGCATCGTCGCGGCGAACTCTGTGTTTTTTCATCATGGAGGATTTAATCCACAGAGGAACGATTCCGCAGACCAGTAGGGCGCATAACACGACGACGCACACGGCACTGATCGGACCATACCCCACGTTGGGCATCATACAAGGCAATCCCTACAAATTCATCAAAGAACTTCGACCGGACTTCCGTCGAAACACTGTCGGTAGCTTTTGCGCCAGTAGGGAAAGACAGCATCCATGAACGAAACGCCGTTAAGATGGTAGCAAGATTGTGTTTTTCATATTCCACAAGGAAGGGTGCTACGTGCCTACATACCATTACCGCTGCAAGAACTGCGGCTACGACTTTTTCAAGGAGCAGGCGTTCAACGACCCGCCCATCACTGTCTGCCCGAAGTGTGGGAAGAAGCAGGTACACAAAGTGTATTCAGTGGCCGGAATTCAGTTTAAGGGAAACGGCTTTTACCGAACCGACAGTGGCTCCGTATCGAAGGCAGCGTCCAAATCGAAAACAAAGTCCAACTGAATCTTTGCTTCTTATTGATTCTGATCGACTCGGGTGACTTCCGTTGCAGTGTCGATGTCGCAGGCTAGCTGACCAGAATCAGCGGATGTTCTGCGAACGTTCTTGCAGAGTAGTCGCGATGGACATCCGTCGCGACTACTTTTTCGTCCTGTGCTCCGCGGTTTTCGCCTCCTTTTTCACGCGGAGAGCGTCGATGTTAACGCTATGATTCCCCGTATATCTCGTTGGGTACTGCCGTTTTGTCTAAACGCGGTCCACTCGCTGTTTCTCCGTGCCCTCGCGCCACGGACGCTACTTGGAAAAATAATAATGGCGTCTGCTGCGTGGCAACGATGTGGACGCCGCGCATCATCATCGGCGTTGTGGCGCTCGATCATCCCCTCGGGAGAAATCATGCGCCCAGAGAGGGTCGAGCGCCACGGTGAACATCGCTGCTTCTCGCCCGTTCCCCCGTTTCTCCTCCTCGTCGTGGGCCCCTACCTCTCCCCTACGCACCCTGCACGATGGCACTGTTCTACTGAAACCGCCACTTTTGGCTCTCGTTTTCGCAGACGATTCCCTCACAATAGCTGACTTCGGCCTCGTTACTGTCACGAATTCGATTCCACTGCGCCACGACGTGCCGTAAGTTGGGCACCAGCATGATTATGCTTTACAGAGTGCGCGTTCGTTTCATCGGACGTATCAGGGAACAAGAGAAAGCGAGGAAGGGCGGCCCGATTCGCTGCCGGGGCGCCTGTTATTTATGGCAGATTCGAAGAAAGACAGCATTTCCAACTATTCTGACAAAGGGGTCATGGCCGGATTTAAAGAATTCATCACCCGCGGCAACATGATCGACATGGCAGTTGGCGTTGTCATGGGCACTGCGGTGACCACCGTCGTGACCGCCATCGTCAAGAGCTTCATCAACCCGCTTATTGCTATGATCTTCGGCAAGCCCGATATGAGCAAGCTGCTGGCTTTCACTGTGCGCGGAGCGACTGTTTCCTTCGGTGCGATCATCAACTCCCTCATCAACTTCGTTGCCGTGGCCGCGGCCGTGTACTTCTTTATCATTGTTCCAATCAACAAGTTTCACAATGCTGCTAAGAAGCTAACGCATAAGAACGCTAGCGACGCCGTGGAAGCTGAGGAGGCAGCCGAAGAAGCGGGTATCACTCCGGAGGACCAGACCATCGCACTGCTGACCGAGATCCGCGATCAGCTCGCACAGGCCAACACGAAGAGCGTGGTGCCGTCCTCGACCGCTGCCGTGCTCGATGATGACGGCATGGACGAGCATGCTGCCATCCATCGGGGCTAATCTCAGCTAATTTTGGCTAGCACAGCGATTAGCTAAGGCATGGCAGAACCGCGACGCGAAAATTGAGTAGTACCGGTTGTACCTCCGTTCGGCAACGAGGATTGTTCCAGCCAGCCTGCATGGTGCCGCAGCACACTGAGACTGTATTGACACTCATAGACATCTCACATCACCTGTCACGCCACTCGGCGAATTGAAGAAAGCGTTAGCGCTCTTTCTCCGCGTCGAACACACTCCAGTGCGGCGGTAGCTCACGCAGGATGCGAGCATCGTCGTCAGCAGCTTTGTTCTGGTTCTGTTCCCAAACGGCCACGTCGTCGCCCTCAACGTCGAACAGCTCGGTGCCGTGGCGAACGACCCGTCGATGGCTGCGGCGTTTTCGTTTCCCTGCAACGCTAACCGCAGCATCGTTTACCACCGATGAACGGGACCCTACCGTCGGATTGATTCCTGATATCAAACTAGACGTTGGCTTCCCCTCGGACTCGTCATCGAGATGTGTATTCTTACTCATTGGCGTGACCCGTTGTGCGAACTCTCGTTGAACAGCTGACGTAATCCGGCCTTGGGCGCGGCTGACTCATCGGCGACGTCCTGCTGGCGAACGAGACAACGTAGTGATTCCGGCATCTGCGCTAGGATGTGTTCAATTTCCTTGTCGGGATCAACGAACAGACCGACCGACCACACGTGAACGGCGTACCATCCAGCCTTCGACAGTGCTTGGGGCAGGAAACGATGGCGGGCGCGCAACGACGGGATACTCATGAAGTGGCTGTCGTCCGTGAAAACGGTCAACTGGTAAACGCCGTGTTGCGTGCCGATAGCCAGAGGCAGCTTGCGACCCGAGGAATACCCGTAGTTGAGGGCCGTCATATATCCAACGTTCTGCAGACGGGTCGCTAGATCGGTGAGCAGCTCGCCACGAATCCCAGAATGCGCCATCAGCGTCACTGGAGCATCCTTGAGGGTCTGCGCCCACTTGAGGATAGAGCGCAGCAGCTTCGGACCACGGTGAATGAGGCGCTTCTCGTCAAGATCGTCTGCGGTAAAGCCGGAGACAATGTCGCAGTCGCCGTGTGCCAGCGACAGTGCATTGAGCAGCATCCGGTCTCCGCCGTCCTGCTCAATCTGGCCGAACTGCTGCAGCAGATTGCCGTGCACGGTTTTGCCAAAGCTTGTCGAAAAGATGAGGTCTCCGTCGGGCAGGCCAGCGACATTGGCGATGTCGGCCACGCGGATTTGCGGCAGCAGCGCTGTGACAGCCTGGTTGTGGGCAGCAAGGTGCGTCAGCGCCTCGGTGATTTGCGACGCATGTGCCACTGTCAGCGTCACGATGGATAGGCGGTACTGCGCCGGGACGGCGCGGTCAGCGAACCGGTCTGCGTGGCGGCGCACAAGATCCATGACCTCTGTTACCTCGGCCGCCGTGCTCTCTACCATGCCGGAGCCGTGGACGGGCACACCCTGGGCCTCCACCCAGTGGAACTGCGCCGACGGGGCCAGCAGCGCGCTCGGTGGAATCGGATCCGTTGTATGGCCTTGACTGGCCAAGAATTCGGTCAAACGTGCATTTGCCGGCGTAGCGGTCCGGGGGATGCGAACTTTCAGTAGGACCTTCTCCGCGTGAGACACAGCGGCGGAAGACGCGAAATCGGTATCGGCAATAATCACGGATACCGGCGCGTAGGACAGGACACTCAACACTTCCGCGTTCGGTGCGTGGGAGCAGGCGTCCACGATGACGACGTCAGCGAGACGGCTCATGCCAAAGCCGGCCGCTAGGTTTGCCGGAGTGCCAACCAGGATCGGCTTGGCAGCGTGGACAAGGTTCGGAAAGTTGCGCAATACTGTCGCTAGGGACGGCACGATGTCGCCTGACAACTGCGCGTGTAACTGATTTGCCTCTTGCGAGTGCGCGTACAGGGTCTCCGCTAGGCGCTTAGACAGTTCCTTGGCCAGCAGCGGTCCGATTGAGGCGATGTGGCGCAGGTCGAGTTCCGCGAAGCGTTCGGTTGTCGACGCCAGTAGGTCACCATCTTGGTTGGCGATCATCCGGGAGGAATGCACGATGAGGTCGAACACGGTGGTCCACCACGCGAGGCGCAGTTCGTCGGGCGCGGCTTCCGGCTTAACATGCCGAGCGCAGAGATCCTTGACGAGCTCGGTGAGGCCCACCTTCTTGAACTCGCGTTCCAACTGCGAGCGTGCCGGAAGGTTCTTCAAGACCTGGTGGTCATCACGGAGGCGGCGCAGACGGTCTTCCAATATATCGAAGGATGCGCCCGATAAGCCTGGTCCCTCGGGGGTGGTGACAAGAACTGAGTCCAGAGCCGTCAGATCAGCGGTGATGGATTCAAAGGTTTCGATGATGGCGTCAAGGTCGTCGGGCAACGTGGGCCAGCCGTCTTTGGAAGACATAGACTTCCACTGCTTGACGTCACGGGCGACGACGCTCAGCGCGCCGTGCAGATTATCTACATGCGTTCCTGGTCGCAGCAGGCTCTTGATTTCCTTGATATAGCGGCGCCGCTCCCAGTATCCCATCTCCACTTGGGAAGACTGGCGCGCCTCCTTGGTCAGGGTAGCGTCGAGCATTGCTGGCAAATCGCGCTGAAAAATTTCGGGGCGGAACACATCGAGGGTGCGCCGCAGGTTCTGCAGCGCTGCAACTTGGCGGCCCCACTCCTCCATGGTCGAGGGCAGCTCGAAGCCGCAGACATTGGATGTCTCGACAATCTGACGGCGCACGACCGGTAAAGACTCGTCAACGAGGCGGCTCACGCGCTGGTAGGTATCGTTCGCTTCGGATTCCGTGAAAATCGATGCACCGTACCACGGAGTGTCGTCGGACTGGATGACGAATTCACCGAGTTTACCGGCTTCAACGAGTTTCTTGCCCCAGTCATCAAGATGGTCCTTGAGTGTGCGGGCGGTCACAGCTGTCAGACGTACACGGTTGCTGGGATGCGTTGGCAAAGACGCGATGCTTGCCAATTCCTCAATAGTTTGATACGCGGAAACACCCCACGGTTGAATCGTTGAGTGCAGGTCCCCGAAATAGCGCGCCAAACGCGAGCGCACGCCCACCAGTTCGTCGGCGATGCGGTTGAAGTCAGTAACCGCCTTCGAGGAGCCACCCTGCAGCGAATCCACTAGGGTCGTGTCGATGGCGTGCGCGTAGTCGGAGTCCGTGGTGTCGAGGATCAGGGAACTGATGCCGGCTTCGCGAGCCGCTGCCAGGAATTCGTCCTTCTGGGAACCGACGCACGGGGCATAGAGTACGGTTTTTCCTTGGGCCACGCATCGCGACGCGATGGCGAGTGCATCTCGAGCGGATGAAACATTAGCGGCCGCGTCGACTAGGACGGATCGGCCGTTGGCGGCTAGGCGTGCAGCGTGGCGTGTCTCGTTAGAGACGTCACCGACCTCGAACTCGTCATGCGGGTCATCATCCAGCTCGGCGCTCTGTGTCTCGGACTTGCGTGGCGCCAATGACCGAGCGGCCTTTTCGTCTCCGGCGATGGCGTCAATGACGGCGATGCCGCTGGGACCTGCCTGCAGCTGGTGCAGCACGGACGTCGCTCGCCGGGCAATCATGGTCGCGGAATTGACGAAGTAGCCGATGATAAATCGGCGCTCGATGAGGAAATCTGGAATGGCTCGTGCCGCAATCGTTTCGATTTTTTGCAGTACCAGTTCTTGGTTGACCGCGCCGTCTTCGTACTCGCAGGAGGCGATCAATCTGTCCGGGTCGAATACAACACCGCCCTCACGTAGGGCAGAGATGAGTTCAGGGTTGATTGTGGCACGTTCCCACACGTGTAGGCGAGCTTGGGACAGGCGCTCGTTGTCGTTGCGCTCGATGGTGACAGGGTACAGCAGAACCGGCATTTGCCGGCTTCCCTTATTCCACTGGGCTATACCGGCGGCTAGATTGATGGAGGCAAACCCGTAGGTTGCCTGTGCCGTTTTCATTTGTGTGTATACGTGCCCCAGATCGCGCTCGGCGGCTGTCAGCATCGAGGGGTCGCTAAACAGGTTCGCCAGCTTCGCTGTACCGCTCGACAGCAGTCGTGCTTTGCCGTTCGGATTGGCGCGCGTCAGGTCCAGTCCGACTGTGAGTGCTGTGAAATCACGCAGCGGGTCCGTTTCAATGCCCGAGGTGTATTCAGAAATCCAGGAAGCGATCTGATCAACATTGGCCAATGGCTGTGGCATGGGGGCGTTGCCCTGTGCCTGGTTCTGCGGCTGCGCTCCGCTCGAGGCGAGCTTGACCACGGTTACCTCCTGTTCTCCTGGTACACCTGATAGCCGGAATTAGTTTTCAACGCCGTGGTGATTACGGGGTCGCCAATCGCTTCCAGCCAGGAGTACAGATCGTCGTACAAATACGGATTTAGAGCGAGGAATG
Organism: Aeriscardovia sp.; assembly: GCA_017386585.1. GTDB lineage: Bacteria > Actinomycetota > Actinomycetes > Actinomycetales > Bifidobacteriaceae > RGIG7107. The sequence continues at coordinate 20,847 of JAFNPO010000075.1, read as the reverse complement.
GCAGCAGCTCGTGGTGCTTGGCCATCTCGAACTGTTTGGTGTGGTCCGTCACCCGCTGTGCATCATCGGATGATAGTGTGCCATCCACCACGATTGCCGGACGGGACGTCTCGTACTCGCCGCGTGTTAGCCGGTCGAGCACAGATCCCGGCTCGTAGCCGGTTGATCCCACCGGTTGTTTGGAGGGTGCAGATTGCTTCCACACGCTGCTTGGGGGTGTCTTCTGCATTTTCGATGTCTGTTCTGCTTCGGACGCTGTTTCCTGTGGTGTCACGGATAGTTTGGCGACAGAAGTGATAGTGGGGTGCTGCAGCATACGTCGCGTCATTCTTGCTCCGGACGCGGCCGCTACCTGCTGGGCGACTGTTCCTTGCACAGCGGTGGCGGTGGTGACTCGTTTCACATGCTCGTCAATCAGCGGCGCGACCTCGCTTTTGTGGGAGTGCTGTTGGGCGACCACTTCCTTGACTTCCTGCTCTGTCATCTCCGGTTGGAGTTGCGGTACGGTCATGATGCCCGAGCCTGGCAACGGAGGCTCGTCCCTGGCCGTCGATGATGATTTCCGACTGGCGCCGACCGACCGCTTTGATAGAACCGCATTAGAGGTGGGGTTCTGCCGGTCGCTACCGGCTCGCCTTGTTTTTGGCTGGAAGGACGCCGGTGACAGGGCCCGTTCCTGCTGCTGCATCGCGCGGATGCGGCGGCGGACAGTAGCTGCGTCGAAAGCACCTGTCGGTTCACCGGCGCGCAGGTCGAGGACGTCGTGCACGTCCATTCTCACGGATCGTGCTTCCTGTTCGTCACGCTGCTGTCTCTCGAGATGATCTAGTCGGCCGTTGGGTGCCTGATTACGCGTCTTCGCGTCGGCGAATAGGTCAACGGCGTGCTTGCCGTGGTGCTGGATTGGCGCTAGCTTATCGATGGACGCGCCCTCAGGAATCTCTTCGAGTACAAGGCCGACATCACCTAGCTGTAGACGCACCGGGGACTCATCCAGAACCAGGCTCCTATCGGCGGGGATACGTGCCAGCTCGCCATTCGGCTTGACGACATACGTGCCGTTGGTGGACGATAGGTCGCGGATCGTTGCTTCGCCTTTGGCGTCCAGGGACAGGCTCAGATGCTTCTTGGACATGGACTTCTTTGGATCCTTGATGTTCAAGCGTAAAACGCCGGTGTCTTGGACCAACGCTGGCCGCAACGGGGTCCTTCCGATGATAACTGTGTCCCCCGGTTCGAATATGCGCCGCTGGTCGGTGTCCACCACCGTGATAACCCAGCTGTACCGCTGCGTACCGCTCATCGAGCCTCCCTTAAAAAATCCTCGGTTCCAATGTACAACAAAGCCCCGGAAGGAAACCCCTCCAGGGCTTTGTGTTTCATGAGACTACTCCCCCGGGGAGCGCTCTCACTTAAGGTCGACGGAAGCGCCGGCATCCTCCAGGGTCTTCTTGGCCTTCTCGGCATCATCCTTGGAAGCGCCCTCGAGAATCGTGGACGGAACCTTGTCGGCGAGCGCTTTGGACTCGGCGAGACCCTTCTTGGTGATCTCTTTGATCGCCTTGATGACTTGAATCTTCTTGTCACCAAGGGCAGTGACCACGACGTCAAACTCGGACTTTTCGTCGGCGGCGGGAGCGCCAGCGGCTGGAGCAGCGGCGACGGCAACCGGAGCCGAAGCTTTGACGTCGAACTCGTCTTCGAATGCCTTGACGAATTCGTTGAGTTCAACGAGGGACATTTCCTTGAACGCGTCAAGGAGCTCGTCGGTGGAGAGCTTAGCCATAATGGCATCCTTTCTTTTGTGGCGGTCAGGCCACGGTTTTCACTGAAATTTCCTGTGCGAAGAACCTCAGGAACCGGAGCGCGGAAACGCTTGGCCTCAAGCTGCCTTCTCTTGCTTCTCGCGCAGTGCGTCGATGGTACGGATGACCTTGGTCGGCAGTGCGACAGTAACGTCGACGACCTTGGCGATCGCGCCCTTCATGGCACCAGCAAGTTCGGAGAGTGCATCCGTGCGGGTCTGCATATCCGCGAGCTTCGTGATTTCCTCGGCAGTCATGGCGGCGCCTTCGACGTAGCCGCCCTTCACGACGAGGTTCTTGTTGTCCTTAGCGAAATCGCGCAGAGCGCGCGCCGCAGCGACGTAGTCACCCTTCACAAAGACGTAGGCCGTCGGTCCCTTCATGTCATCGTCGAGACCTTCGATGCCGGCTTCATGAGCGGCGAGGCGCACCAGCGTATTCTTCGCCACGGTATAGGAAGTATCAGAGCCCAGCTTGTCTCGCAGATCATTGACCTGCGGGACGCTCAGGCCACGATACTCGGTAAGGATGATGGCACCCGAACTCTTGAACTGGTCAGTGAGCCCGGCAATCACCTTTTCCTTGTCTGGCCTTTTCATGGCGTTCCTTCCTTGTGACGGCCGTTGCCAAAACTCAGGAGCCAGGCGCATAAAAAAAGCTCTGCGCGCGGGCAGAGCACAGTGCATGTACGAATAGAAATCCGTGTCGCGCTCAACGCTCGCCTACGGTGGCCTCACAGGAGCTTGGGGAATCGCTTCCAACCAACGGTCTTTGGTTTGCATGGGCTAGTATAGGCGTCTAGGCCGGCGAGCGCAATTTCGCCGCGCCGAAGCTTCGGCAATCCCGACTTAAGACAGAGGCTCAATTCTGGAGCGACCAAACGGACCGGCCAATTGAGTACGGGAAGGCTGGCGGCCACACCCCGTCCTCACAATACCAGCGAGTAGTAGTCGTGCCGCTGCTTAAAGCCCAGGTTCTGGCACAGCCGAATCATATCTTTGGAAATGCTGTCGAAATATAGTGCTGACACGCCGCGTTTGCGCATCTGCGCGGTGCCGGCGCGCACCAAGCGGCCCATGCGGCCTTGGCAGCGGAATCTAGGAGCTGTATAGGCGTCGCACACGTAGGCGTACTCACCGTTGTCCTCGATCTGAGGCGGCTGATGCTCGATGCTAAACCCGCAAACAGCGGCGATGGCGGAATCCTCTTGGTCGACGAGGAACAGCACGTTGTCGTTGGTACAGGCCCAGGCGAAGTACCCGAATAACTGTTCTTCCAAACGCTGCCGGTCGTCCCGATCTAGATTGTCAATGGAATATAGTTCTTGTTGCTGTGCCAAACGGTTGCGGACGAGGGCAGGAACGTCGGATGGGATGGCTTGACGGATCATACGCGGACTCTTTTCGTGCGGTGTGTGTTTCACAGATGCTCAATCATGTCGGCAACCACGCGGGAGGCGGTGTCCGCGTACGCTGAGATATCGAAGTGATGGAAGGTGCTGTACGCGGTGTCAGTGTTGTCACTGAGCGCGCGGATGACGATGGCTGGTACTTGGTTCTTATCGGCGATGTGTAGGACGGCGGCACCTTCCATTTCGACTGCGTCGGCGTTCGTCTGACGGCGCACGTCCTCGCGCTTGTCAACGGTATCGATGAAGTGGTTGCCGGTGGCAATGATGCCGGTGATGTGCTTGACGTCTTCGTTGTCTAGGGCGTGACTGGCCAACTCGAGTAGACGTGCGTCGGAGTGGTACTCCTTCTCCCCAGGAGCGGCTTGGCCGATAAGCTCCATGTCGGAATCGAGGTATCGGACGGTGCCGCCCAACACTACATCGTTGATGTCGAGTCGGTTGCTGATATTACCGGCGATACCGGAGAAGATTACGGCCTCCGGTGAGAAACGGGTGATGAGGAACTGAGTTGCCGCGCCCGCGGCTACCATGCCCATACCGGCGACGGTCGCGGCTACACGCAGAGTCTCGCCGTTCTCTCTGGCAATGGTGCCGACAGTCACGTTCAGACCAGCCTCCCGTAGCTGTTCGACGTCCTGCAGGTGCGTGGCGAACAGCACGATTTCCTCGTCCATCGCTCCGAACACGGCGATTGTCCTCATTCTCCGTCCTCTCTGCTGGGAATGATTGTGGAGGCCTCACAAGACAGTACTCCCCACGGGTCTCAGGCCGCTCAGTTCAGCGTCGACCTGTCGTGGCTCATAAATCAACCAGCAGCAAGCTCTCAGGAGCGGCCTCTCGTACACATATGCTTGGTGAATTGGTAGCTGTTCCCAGGAGTCCTATCTGCCGGCGGTTAATAGCGGCCACTGTCGTCAATGGGTCATGAAGAAGCCACGTCGCAGATGGCGTTCCATCCTGTAGTCGTGCTCGATGTTGTGGACATCGTTTCCGGGGACGACGTTCACCGCAGAGGCATCGTGTGCCGTCGACAGGTGAATCAACGCTCAGTTCCCCAACGCATAGGGGTCGAATTCTTTCATTCCTGCACTTTGTTTTCATGGGTATCCTGTGTCTGCGAGCTGTCAGCCTGAACTGCTTCGACGGTCACGGCGTTGTCATCGGCCTTTTTCTGCCCAATCTGTGCATCCTTGGAGGACTCTAGTGGGTTGATCATGTCGATGTTGGAGTTGTCAGCAGGAGCCATGACAGGGGCCGGAGATGCGCCGAAACTACCAAAAGCCTGGGAGAACATGGAACGAATTTCGTCCACTCGAGCGGTGATAGACGCTTCGCGGGTCTGTAGCTGGGAGATGCGGGAGTTAAGGCCGTCGATTTCCTTCTTAGCGGCGGCGCGCTGCTCATCAATTTGGGCGATGGCCTTCTCACGAGCCTCCTTAAGCATCGCCTGAGCCTTGGCCTCGGCTTCCTTACGTTTAGCGTCCGCGTAGGCGTTGGCTTCTTTGCGAGTCTTGTGCGCCTTGGCGAGAATCTCGTCGCTCTCCTGCTGACTCTTGGTGCGGTGTGCGTTAAGCTGTGTCAAGAGATCGTTGATCTTCTGCGTCGCTGCAGACTGCTGACTCTGGATTTGATTGCGAACGTTTTCGTACTCCTGCGCCGCCTGGGCCAAGGTATCGGCGCGCTTGACGTTGGCGGCATCCTGGATTTGCGTAGCCTTGGCATTGGCAGCGTCGGTAATCTCGCCGGCCTGACGTTGGGCGTTGCTAATCATGGCGGAAACCTGCTCGCGAGCTTGGCTCAGCTTCTGATTGGCGTTGGCGAGCGCCTTCTGAATCTGGTCGTTGGACTCGGACTTCATGCGGGTGATTTCCTCGTCGGCAGCTTTACGCTGGGCGGCAATCTGGGCTGCGGCCTTGGCCTGTTCTGCGGCAATCTGCTGCTCTTGCTGGCTCTTCCAGGCCGCGAGCTTCTTACTGTGCTCCTGGCGGGAATTCTCGAGTTCGATTTTGAGGGACTGACGCTGCTCATCGTTAATCTGCTGCGCTTGGGCGTTGAGCTGATCGGACTTCTGCTGCGCGGTGGTCAGAATAGTGTTCGCTTGCTCATTGGCCTTAGCCAGGATGGACGAGGACTTGGCGTTAGCATCGTCGAGGATGCGCTTGGATTCATTTTTAGCGTTATTGATAAGAGTTTCGGACTGCTGTTTGGCCGATTCTCTGATAATGGTAGCGTCAGACTTGGCGCGGTTGAGCAGCTCGGTACTGGTCTGTTCGGCGGAGGCGAGCAGCTGCTGGGCGTTGGCACCTAGAGAGGCGAAAGAGTTTTTCGGAGTGGCGCTCTGCTTCGCTTTCTCCTTCTCGAGTTCGGCCTCCAATGTCAGAATCCGAGAATCATAAGTCTTAATCTGCTCACGCATGAGACGGGCAGACTGCTCGTAATCGGCGATCGTTTGATCGACCTTTTCCTTATCATAGCCGCGCAGCACTACTGGGAACGACTCCGCCATCTCAAACCTCCGTTTTGGACGCGCTCGAGGAATACGTACTTGCTTCTTAATTTTTAGCACGACACGCCGAGGTATACGGTCGATTCCGTCAATAGCCGTGAAATCTTCGCCAAGGAATTCGGATAGACTGAGGGAATGCGCACGTACACGGTCATCATTTCAGCTTTCCGCAGTACCTCCGGCGACCCTTGCGCCCGCGTTGCCGAGATGCTGGGTTCCCCGGACACGGTTCGGCAGATTGAGGACGAGATTGGCTCTCCGGTGAGGATCGAGCCTGTTCTTCTCGATAGGGATGGCAAGGACGGCTCGAACGTCACTGCGGCCTGGTCTGCGCTGGAACCGACCATTAGCCGGATAGCGCCGGACATGATTCTAGTGCTGGGATACCGTCCCGGCGCGTACGGCGTCTGTCTTGAGCGCTGTGCCGTCAACGCTGGCAGCGCGACGGTCGAAACGGAGCTAGTTCCCGGAGACGCTGCCGCTTACTGGACGCGCCTGCCATTACATCGCATCCTCTGCTCCTTCCTGGGCAAGGTGCCGGCTAGTATCACCTCCGGCCCCGACGACACTCTTTCCGGCGCCCTCACCTACTACGTGCTGCGCCAGTGCGCGCAAACAGCCATGCTCGGTGGTCTGCTCGAGCTGCCCGACATCAAGGACAGCGACGCGCCGCTAACATTCGCCGGCGTCAGCGGCCAACAGATGCTCGAAGCCGCACGGCAAACAGTGTCCCAGACGCTGCTATACCTGGCTGATCTGCGCTCCGAAGACCGCCAAAGCGTTTAATTGTCAGGGGACGAGCACCAAGGCAAAACGACCGTTGCAGCGCGACCGATGCGTCAACGTGTACTCGCGATAGGAATACAGCAGTGGATTCTCCAGTGTGCAGAAGGCCATGAAATCCGTCCGACCGGTGCGCTCGTTGCACTCACGGACGAAGCTGTCGTCAGACGCGTGAATGTGTTCCATTGGTACCCCTGCCTGGCGCAGTTCAGCGGCAATTGCCGCTCCTATATCGATGCCGGGGCCACCGAAACGGGTGGTGGCGATTCGGGGGATGTCCGGGAATTGTCGCGCGAAGTCCTTGGCGATCTTTTCGCCTGTCTCGTAGCAATTTCCGCAGATATGTGGACCAATCCAGCAGCTGATGTTCTCCGGATGCGCGCCTTTGGCGCGCATCGCGGCCACTACTGCTCCGACGATGTTTTGCTCGGTTCCGCGCCGTCCGGAGTGGCAGGTGCCAAAGATGCCGTCTTGCTCGTCCACGAAGGCGACGGGCGTGCAGTCGGCGGAGAACGCGGCCAGTGCGACATCGCGGCGCCCAGTCACTTGACCGTCGGCTTCTTCATCCTGCAGCGGAGCAAGCCGTTCGGCGAGGGTGTCTTCGTCCTTAAAGGCGGTTCCCTCCAGCACTTGGTCAAGGTCAAGGACGCGCACTGAATGCACTTGGTGCAGGCAGCTGATGGGCCGTCCGACTATGAAGCGCAGCCAGCGGCGGTTTTTCCGCGAGCGATCGGCGTCAGTTCCTGCGGCGCGGAAACTGAGGTTGAAATCACCGCCGTCGACCGGTGAGTCTATTGGTGTGATGAAAAGTCTCGTTCGGTTCGGTTCGCTTCCCAGTTCCTTCAACGCGGAGCCGATTTCTAGCAGCTCTGCGAAATGCCTGTCAGCCATGACACTTCTCCCTTTTCGTGCTGGCCTCATTTCCATTCTGTCGTCCGACATCTGCGTCCATTTCTCGGAATCTACCATGCCAAGGAACGGACACGGAAAGACAAAACCTGATTGACGGAAGCCCGTCGGCCATGATGGTCAACGGGCTTCCGTCAATCAGGTTTTCAAAGCCGGTAATCAGTCGGAAGACTAATCACATAATCGGGTTGGCGGCATCCCAGTACGGTAGGATGGTCGGCTCGGTCTCGAAGGCCTTGCGCTGCTCTTCGGTGAGATACTTCTTGTTGACAGCGACGCCGTAGACGTACTCGTCGAACCAAGCGTCAGACATAATCATGTAGCCTTTGTCGCCGATCTTGTCACCCCAAGAGTTCTCAATCTTCCAGCGCACTGGCTTGTCGTCGCGCAAATCGACACCGGCAATGACCATGCCGTGAGTTGGCAGGGACTCTCTGGTCTCGTACATGTCCTTCTTGGACATATTGAAGTCAAGGCCGAAGAGGTCATGGAAATCGTAAATGTCGAGATCCTCGATGCCCTTCTGGCGGTCGAACTGTTGCATGACGTCGTTGGAGAACCACACGCCGTAGCCATCCTTGAGCTGCTTGATAACAGCTTCCTTCATGTCCTTGGCGGGGGTGTTCAGATAGCGGTTTGGACGGCCTCCGACCATATTGCCGGACATTTCGATGCCGTAGAGTTTGCCGTACTCAACGCTGGGGATATCCTGCAACAGGAGGTAGTCCATAAGGTCGAGACCAATGAACTTCTTGTAGAAGTCCTGCGGTGTCATCGGGCCGTACTGCTTGACCGCCGCGTCCTTCTTATCCTTCTTGTCCTTGTCGTCCCCATTGTCCGGCTTGTATTCGAAGTTAACTTGAGTCGGCGGAACACCCATGGCGATGGCTAGGATGCGGTAGTCCTCGCCAAGCATGCGTTCACGTACGGCGTCGAGTTCGTCCTTCCTGCCGTCCTTGATGAGGGAGCGAATCTCGAGGGCGTCCTTGCGGAGCTTGCGGTTAAGGACGGTGTTGAGTTCACTAGAGTTGGTGGTGCAGCTAGTCTCGTTCATTTGACCCTTAGGCACGACGCCGTACTTGTCGATGAGCGCGCAGACTAGGCACCAGTCACCGCCGTCCTGCTGTGGCTGGCTGAGACGGTGCAGTAGTAGGCCGTCGCCCATTGGACGGTCGGCGAGTTCGACCATGTTATCATAGAAGTAGTTGCACTTCTCGAGTTTGTCATAGAAGTACAGGTAGCTTTCAGAGAGTTCGAAGTCCTTGCTGACTTTGTCCTGCTTCTGCAGATGCTCACGCAGAGTGTTGAGGCAGGCGTACATCCAGCAGCGACCAGATTTGTTCTGGTTAGCAACCTTCTCGGAATCCACGTCGATGGAGAAGGTGAAGTTCTCGTCGGAGTTGCGGTCGACGGCGTTCATGTCCTCGGCGGCTTTGTAGATTCCATTGGTGCTCGCCGCGTTCTGCGCGATGCGGTTGCTGCGCTCGGATTCGTAGTCAGCCTGGAACTGCTTGAGTTCCTCGGCATTGATTTCTTTCATCATGGTGCGTCCTTTCGCTTTTCTTTCGATTTGTAGGACACCGAAATGCGCCCCATCGGCCTGCGGCGTTGCATCCCAGCCGGTCTGACGCATTTCTTCTTATTTTCTACCAAAATTTTCCGAAGCTGGATAGTAGGAAACGCTGGCGCCGGCGAACCTTTGCACATGATAACGTTCCCCAGATATCCCCTTAAATGGAGTCTCGGCTGGAAGTTCCCGTCCGGCCAGCTCCGGGCGGGAACTTCGGGTCAGACACTCTGAGCGTCGTCGAGGATTTGCTGCGGGACGTCACTGAGCTTGGCATCGGCATCAAAGTGGTGCTTAATCGGGGTGCCCATTGGGTTCTGGTCGTAGGACAAGATTTCAGTCGGAATATTAGACAAGGCCTTGCCCGGCTTACTCAGACCTTCGATCTGCCAAGTGAACGGAGCGAACTCATTCTGGGGGTTCACCCACGTTGTGCGCTGATTCTTGTTGGAATGCTTAGCACCCGCGTAGAGACAGAAGGACAGCAGGATGACGAAGAGGCTGATGACGATAATCGTGATGATGTATGTCGCCGGCGATCCCACTTCCTCAGCAACCTGGGCCGGCGGCCAGATAGCCAATACGATGCCGAACAAGCAGGCGATGAGACCAACGATAGTCACCAGCCAAGCGCCGAACATGCCGCCAGGGATGACGAACGCACGCGGACGATTCGGCTGTGTGTACTTCAAGAGGATATACGAGACGAACATGAGCACGTAGTACAGCAAGTAAAGAACGGTGATAGCTTGAGTCATCATAATGACGAAGCCCTCAACGTTCGGTAGTAGGCCGACAAGTAGAGAGATGACCGTCATGAACAGGCATTGGAAGTACATCAGGCGACTCGGCATACCGTACTTATTGTAACTCTGTAACCACTTAGGGAGGAAGCCAGCGCGGGCGGCCTGACCTAGCATGAAGGACGGACCGGCGAAGTTCGTCACCGTCATGGCGACCATGTTGCACAGCAGAGCCCAGCTGAGAACCATATAGAGCCATGGAATGCCGATGGTGGCACCCAGCTCGCGGAAGGTCATGAACAGCGCGTAGAGGACGTTAATTTTGTTGTTCGGAATGACCATGGCGATGATGAGCGTACCGACCATGAAAATGAGCATGGAGAGAATCATTGACCAGACTATGGCTTGCGGGAACTGCTTCTCTGGGTTCTTCAGCTCAGTAATGTGCGCCGCGTTCATATCGATACCGGCATAGCTGAAGAGCACGCCCGCGGCCAAAGATAGGGTCGACAGGCCTTGCCACTTCGGTAGCAGATGTACTGGTGCAAAGCTGATGTTGGACTGGTGACCTTCGCACAGCCAGACAATCACGAGGATGACCATGATGCCCAACGGGATAAGGCTGCCGATAACGACGCCGTACTTGGCGACCCTCGCAAAGACCTTGAGCCCCTTGGTAGCCAGGAAGGCGAGGAACCAGTAGAAAAGCAGCCAACAGCAGATAATCCAGATTTCGTGCTGCGGATGTTCTGCAAATGCGACGGCCTCGTTGAAGTTCGGCGTGTAGAAGAGGATTGTAGCGCTGAAGCTTACCGGCGCAATGCCGAAGTTGATGGAGCACTGCATCCATAGAATAATCAGGCACATGAAGCCCCAGCCCGGACCCATGCCTTCGCCAACCCAGCGGAAGATGCCGCCGCGCTGGGTCCAGCCAGTCGCCAGCTCGGCGGTCACCAGCGCCGTTGGCAGGAAGAACACTATAGCGCCGATGACGAAGAACGTGATGGATGACAGGCCATAGAACGCCTGCTGCGGATCATTTGCCAGACCGGCAAGGATAGCGACGTTCATCATAGCCAAGGCGAACATGGTCATGTATTCCTTCTTGACCATGGCCGCTTTATTGAGATGCGGATATGAGGCGGCGGATGGAACGCCAGTGCCGACCTCCGCGGAATTGGTGTTTGACATTATTGCTTCTTTCCTGAGACGGTGCCTTTCGGCGTCCGTGCCGTCTCGTCGGAGGGCCTCCAGACGCCGCGGGCATCGCTACACCACACTACTCTCAGTTTCTGAGAATACAGGAATCAGAAGGGCATCAAAAGTCAAAAACGGATGGAATCGTTACCGGAATTGCCGAAAACGCTCCCTCGTCCCAGAGAAGCGAAAGACGCCTCGGCCAGGGTCTTTCAAAACGCGTCGCATCCGAACCCATTACGCCCGAAGCATGCCTATGCGCGGACAGTACCACCGCTCGGACACTGCCTTGGTAATCTGCAGATTGATGTCCGCAGCGCACGTCTGGAAGGAAATAGTGCTTGATTGGCATTCCCATCCATCGAATCCCGGTCGTGGGCTTATAACCCGACTGGGAATATCCGATTCCACACGGCGGGGCCTGTCCAGCCTCTCAATCTGCCACGCGAACGGGGCGAACTCATTGTGCGGAATCGATCCACATCGTTTCAGCGCGTGCAACGAATTACACGCCCGCACCAGACAAAGCCGGTCAGCAGGCACAAAGAGAACGCAAAAGGGGTCGCCCCCTCGGGGCACGACCCCTCACCCGACGAGACATCTATGCCCGACCGAAACAACTCAGCATACGACATCCCGACGCCGCAGAGAACCGGAATCAGTCCTCATCGTAGCCACGGCGTAAAACGCGACGGCGAGGACGCATGGAACGCTCAGCTCGGCCGTCACTATACTCGCGGTAGCTATCGTCGTCGGCTGCAAACTCGCGATTACGGTCGAAACGGCGGTTGAAGCGACGCACGCGATACTCGTCGCGATCGGAACGCTTAGAACGGGGATCACGATCGGAACGACGTTCCTCATAACGGAAGTCACGGCGATCATCACGGTCATCATCGTAGCGTTCCCGGTGCGCCCGGCGACGGCCATAACGGAAGTCACGGCGATCATCGCTGTCGTAGTGGCCGGAATGACGATCGTCGCGACGACGATCGAAGCACTCAGAACGTGTGGAGGAATCCTCATTCTCGAAGCCCGGGATGGCCAGGGAGATCTTGCCATGCTCGTCAACGCTCTGGACAACGACCTCAAGCTGATCGCCTTCCTCAAGCACGTCCTCGACGCGCTCGATGCGCTCACCGTCGCGCAGGTTGCGAATCTGAGAGATGTGCAGCAGCCCGTCGACACCCGAGGTCAAGTTGACGAAAGCGCCGAAGCTCGTGGTCTTGACGACCGTCCCCTTATAGCTTTCTCCTGTCACCGGAATGTGCGGGTGGACGATGGAGTCGATAAGAGCTTGCGTCTTAGCAGCGGCCTTCCCACCTTCGGAGGCGATGTACACAGTGCCGTCGTCCTCGATGGACACCTCGGCACCCGTCTTCTCCTGGATTTCGTTGATGGTCTTGCCCTTTGGGCCAATGATTTCGCCGATTTTATCGACCGGGACAGTCATAGACACGATGTGCGGTGCGGTTTCAGCCATATCAGCCGGCTCGCCGATGCACTCGTTGATGACCTCGAGGATAGTGGCGCGGGCTTCGTGCGCCTGCTCAAGGGCACCAGCGAGAATGTCGGCCGGAATACCATCGAGTTTGGTATCGAGCTGAAGAGCCGTAATGAAATCGGACGTTCCGGCAACCTTGAAGTCCATGTCGCCGAAAGCATCCTCGGCGCCGAGAATGTCGGTGAGAGTCTTGTAAACCGGCTTGCCGTCAACCTCACCGGTGACCAAACCCATGGCAATTCCCGCGACTGGAGCCCTCAGCGGGACACCGGCGTCAAGCAGGGATAGCGTGGACGCGCACACAGAACCCATGGACGTGGAGCCATTAGAGCCGACGGCCTCGGAGACTTGACGAATGGCGTACGGGAACTCCTCCTCGTCCGGCAGAACCGGAATAAGGGCGCGCTCAGCGAGGTTGCCGTGACCAATTTCGCGGCGTTTGGGTGAACCGATGCGACCAGTCTCGCCGGTAGAGAACGGCGGCATGTTGTACTGATGCATATAGTGCTTAACGTCTGGGCCAGACAAGGCGTCCGTCTGCTGAGACATTTTGAGCATGCCCAGAGTAGTGACACCCAGAATCTGGGTCTCGCCGCGTTGGAAGAGTGCGGAGCCATGGACGCGCGGCACGACATCAACTTCGGCGGACAAAGTACGGATGTCCTTGAGACCTCGGCCGTCGATGCGGTAATCCTGTGTCAGGATGCAGCGACGGACAATGGAGCGCTGGAGCGCCTTGAAGGCGTTGGCGAGTTCCTTATCTTTCTCCATGGGATCCATGTCCTCGAACTCGTCGGCAAGCTCCTCGCGGACATGCTCCTTAATCTCATGGATGCGCTCCTGACGCGGTAGCTTGGCTGCGATGGACAGCGCCTCACTAAGGTCCTCGCGGGCAATGTCGGTGACGCGGTCGTAAACCTCCTCAGTATACTCCGGGAAGAGCTGAAACTCGGTAGTCGGCTTAGCGGCCCTGGCCTTGAGTTCCTGTTCAGCTTCGCAGATGACGCGGATGAACGGCTTGGACGCTTCGATACCGCCGGCAACAACTTCCTCATCCGGTTTGACAGCGCCCTCATCGTAGATGAGATGCCAGGCGTTCTTACCTGCGCCCGCCTCAATCATGGCGATGGCCACATCGTTGTCCTTGGTGATACGGCCAGCCACGACCAACTCGAACACGGCCTTCTCGCGCTCAGACCAGCGCGGAAAAGCAATCCACTGGCCATCGACTAACGCCAGGCGCACACCGGCGACCGGACCCTCGAAGGGAATGCCGGAGATGAGAGTGGATGCGGATGCGGCGTTAAGTGCAATAAGGTCATAGGAGTCGTCCGGATCGATCGACAGAACAGTCTCGACGACCTGAACCTCATTGCGCAGTGTGTGCGGGAAAAGCGGGCGCAGCGGACGGTCGATAATGCGGCACGCCAGAATGGCTTCGGCGGACGGACGACCTTCGCGGCGGAAGAATGAACCCGGAATCTTGCCTGCGGAATACATCTTCTCCTGAACATCGACGGTCAGCGGGAAGAAGTCATAGTTCTCCTTCGGGCTGGAACCCGCCGTGGTAGTGGACAACACCATAGACTGCCCATCGAGATAGGCGACGACAGCCCCATCCGCCTGCTGGGCGAGACGGCCTGTCTCGAAGCGCAACGTGCGCTTGCCATATTTTCCATTGTTAATGACGGCTTCAACCGCCGTAATATCGGGACCCTCCACGGGTTCCTCCTTCTATTTCTGTATTTCTTCTCTAACCTCTGCCCCGGTTCAATCTCTTCCTGTGATTTTCGTCTCCGCGAGAACCGGGTTCAAAAAAGCCCGGACACGGCGAGATGTCCGGGCGGAAGCGTCAGTGGCGCAAGCCGAGACGCTGAATCAGAGAACGGTAACGGCTGATGTCTTCCTCCTTGAGATACTCGAGCAGGCGACGACGCTTGCCGATCATCAGCAGCAGACCACGCTGGGAGTGATAGTCGTGCTTATTCGCTTTCATATGCTCGGTCAAATCCGAAATCCTCTTAGACAAGAGCGCAACCTGAACCTCTGGGGAACCGGTGTCACCCTCGTGCGTTGCGTACTCTTTGATGATAGCCTGCTTCTCTGCGCTGCTGAGTGCCACAGCTCCTCCTTGACTTGACTTGTTGCGCGGTGCGTCTACCGGGTAGTAGAGCTCTCTGATTCCGCGGGCGAAACACGCCAGTTCCTCAGTATACCCAAATCTCCGCGACAAACCGTACGCATCACGGGACGGCAGACGCTTGTTACCCCACGAGCTGAATCACGCCGCAGAACAGAACGATGCAAATAGCGGCGAGCTCGCAGATGAGGAAGAACGCAAAGGCCGACCATCCCCTCAACAGCATTTTGACTTTTGAACCGTTCCTTACGAACACCAGCAGCGTCACGAAGACAATGGAGAAGACGAACAAGCCGGAAGCAGAGGCAATCATTCCCAGGTTCACGGCGTTCACGTAGAGGCTTCCTTTCCCATAAACAGCAAAGGTACCGTACCAGAAGTCGGATTTAAGCAGTGACACACCTGATACCAGCTGGATAAGGGCAAACAGTGCGAGGGCCAGAGCCAACAGGAATCCGCGCCGCCGCACGACTAAGGTCAACTCAAGGACGGCGAAGAGCACGGTGACCACGGTCCATGCGGCCAGAGCCCAGCCCAAGGGGTCCATACAACGCAGGACAAACATCACCTGGCCAGTGTGCCAGATGGCGATACGACGGCCGACCCAGTAGGGAACGACAGCGGCGAGGAGCACTGCAATAATGCCGCAGACGATACGCCAGGGGCGCATGCGCCGGTGACGTTCCTCGGCGAGTGACAGGCTATGGTGCAACGTCTCTAACGAAACTATGGCTGCCGCCGTCAGATGACACTGTTTCGCCTCCAGGCAGGGAGCAGTGAACATATCGGCCGGCATGTCCTGGAGTTCCTGCGCTTCCGTCTGCGGACCCTGCAGGCCGCAGAAGCGCTCATCTTGGCTTGGAGTGTTGTCTCCCTGGGCTTCTGTCCGCAGACGCTCCCCTTCGGGGGCACCGTTCGCACCATCTTGCGACTCCTGGTGCTGGGCACCGCTCATTCTGCCTGCCTTTCCACCACTTCTCCCCTCCTACCCTGTCTTACCATGCTTTCTTACAGGGACGCCAGATAGACCGCCTTTAGAACAGTCCAGCCCTCTTGGCACTCCATGCCAACAGGACGGCGGCGCGTCTGTTGACGAAACTTTCAGAATGGTTGTCGGAGCCACGCAAAACGGCATCGTTGTCCCATAGGAGTGCACCCCAGAGAGCGCCTCAAGGAAGTACTCTCTGAACACGGCGCTGACGCAGACCGTTCTTCGACAAACGGATTGACTGTGCTCACCGACCTCGGCACCGCTCACTGAAGCAAGCACACGGCCACGCCCGTCGGACGGAGGTGGAGGATAAAACACGCCAGGATTCCGCGGCGCCGTCAGAGCCGTTGTCTGACCCGCTAGAAACCGTCATTGCTTCTTTTGGTGCAGAGGAGTCCCTGAGCAATCTGGATTTCTACCATGCCCTGCGTCAGCAGGACAGGAGTATTGTGCCATCCTGGTGCGCCGCACCAGCTCCGTCCGGTCACGTTCTAGTGGCCGTCGACACCATTCCACCTGATCGGTGAGTCTTTGCCGGTCCACGCTGGACGAGTCTACTACCCGTGCCGAGCGTAGGAACCCATTAGAGTCAGGCAGAAGATGACGTTAGTTTAAGGTGTAGCGTATTCCCGATATCGCATACCTGAGCCATGTAGGTGTTAATATGTTAATACTTGTAGGACCGATTGACTCACACATTCCTGGGATGGGAGGTCGAACGACAGTTCAGCTTGTTATGAAGAACAAGCTTCTCCCACCCGTTTGCCGCAAGTTAAACTGCAGTCGAACGTGTGACCGCACCACCGTCCACGCGATTGTCAAGACGAACGGTGTTGCGCTGCGTAACCATCACCGCTTTAGGTAGGTTCCCCTCATCCCAACCCGTTCCCGTATAGCAGCAGCGAGGAATTGACAACGTTGCGCTTCGGCACTCATAAGTATCGATGTCCATCAGGCTCATGATGCCGAAGCGAAACCAGTCCCGATCGATCTTGTCAAGCTCGTAACTCATGGATAATAGCGACCTACGGCCCGCTCGCTCGCCACGTCGTTTCCACAACCAAAGTACTCTCAGACGGTGCGCCATTCTAGCAGAAGTAATGTCCGCAACAGTTAACGCCAGCGGACTGCTGTTTGGGCAATATATGTGGCGGCGACGTGTGGGGACGGATCTCCGTATCATCCAGGACCCCAAATCCATCGCACGACTTAGTGAACACGTGCCATTGAATCGATCGGCGTTAGCGTAGGAATCTTCGGGGACGTTCCAGTCCGGCAGATTCTCAGCTCCAGTTGTAGCTGACAGCCATCCAACGGCTTGCGTTTTCGAACGTTTTGGAAACTGAAGAACGCCATGAGCGCAAATGTGCCCAGAACCCCTTTCCCGCAGCTTGCACAGGTAACCAACCTCCATGGGAGAGGACCAAAAAGCTGCGGGTGGCGGCTTCAATCCTGCTTAAGAACTTTCCGGATCCCCTAGGACGCTAGCCACGAACCTCGTTGAGTTCCGGACGGCTCCTTTCGACAATGATGATTGAAACTGCTGTCGAACGGTATCATCCGCTCAAAACGGCTGATATCCCTCTCCTTCGGGGTCAGGACACAAATACCCGACCAGCCAGTCGTGGTTGATATCTGGCCAGCGACAGGTTCTGCGCCGTTAGAACCTCGTAGGCAGCACCATAACAGTCGATAGGCAAGATGGCGCTCCACACATCCCGTTGGTGGCCTCCGGAGCGATAGTCGAGACACACAGGCCTCACCGTGGTTTTTCTCCGGCACCAAACCGCCCCTAGGTCATCGTCACAGGCGTGTTTTCAGTCGCCATCCTCGCTGTCGAGATTAGAAACAGCAGCGCTGGCATTAGAGCAGCACACTTCCCATGGGAGTTCCTTTTGATCGGCCGTCCAAGTGCGTACTTTCTTCGAGTCTAAAGAATGGGCCTTTCCATCCAGCAGCAAAAGACACGGCGGAGCGACGCACTCACCGACATCGAAAATAAGAATGCTCGCGCTCCTCTCTCCAAGAGGAAGCGCGAGCATTTCAAGAGGCCAAAACGATGGCACAGGCCAGCGTCAGCAGGTGGTCGGCTGCATGGAATTCCAGAACGGAAGCATGATCGGCTCTTTGTCGAAGGCGGCGAGTTCTTCAGCTGTCAGGTACTTCTTGTTAACGACACACTCATAAGTGTAAAGCCTGAACCAGGGTTCGCTCATAATCATGTAGCCCTTATCGCCAATCTTGTCGCCCCAAGAGTTTTCGACCTTGAAGCGGACTGGTTTGCCGTCGCGCATATCGACGCCGGCAATAACCATGGCGTGAGTCGGCAGGGACTCGCGGGTAGTGAACATGTCGCCCTTCTTGAAGTTGAGATCGAGGCCGAAGAGATCGTGGAAATCGTAGATGTCAAGGTCCTGGATGCCCTTCTGGCGATCGAACTGCTGCAGGACATCGCAACCGAACCAAACATTCTCGCCGTCCTTGAGCTGCTCGAGGGTCAACTCCTCAAGACGTTCGATTGGGGCATTGAAGTAAATGTTCGGACGGCCGCCGACCATGTTGCCGGAGTACTGAATGGCGTAGGTCTTGCCGAACGGCATGTCCTCAACGTCCGGAACGTTCATGAGGACGAGATAGTCGTTAAGGTCCAGACCGACATACTCTTTGTAGAGCTCTACCGGCGTCATCGGTCCGCTCTGATGGAACTTTTTGTCGTCTGTGGTATCGCGGTACTCAAGGGTGACGGTCTTCGGCGGCACGCCCAGAGCAATGGCGAGGATCCGGTAATCCTCGGAAAGCATCTGCTTGCGAGCTTCCTCGACCTCGTCCTCGGCTGCGCCGGCAGCGATGAGGTCGCGTAGTTTGAGGCCATCCTTGCGGAGCTTGCGGTTAAGGACGGTATTAAGTTCGGTGGAGTCAATAGAGCAGCTGGTCTCGTTCATCTGCTTCTTAGGAACAACACCGTACTTGTCGACGAGCGCACACGCCAAGCACCAGTCGCCACCGTCCTGCTGCGGAGTCTCAAAGAGGTAGCGGACACCGCGGTCACTCAGCGGCTTGTCGGCAGTGTCGATGACATTCTGGTAGAAGTAGTTGGACTTCTCAAACTTGTCATAGAAGTTCGCGTAGTTCTGGGAGAACTCGAAGTCTTCAGGAAGGTTGTACTTCTTGATGGTGAAGTTGCGCAGGGTGTTGAGCGCAGAGTAAATCCAGCAGCGTCCGGAGTGGTTCTGGTTGGCGGCAGCGATTTTGACGTCGTCCACGGAGAAGGTGAAGTTCTCGTCGGAGTTGCGGTCGACGGCGTTCATGTCCTCTGCGGCTTTGTAGATTCCATTGGTGCTCGCCGCGTTCTGCGCGATGCGATTGCTGCGATCGGATTCGAAGTCCTTTTGAAACTTAGCCAGTTCCTCAGCGTTGATTTCTTTCATCGCATTCCTTTCGTTGTAGTATCTGCCGAGTTACCCCGGCGATGCTCAGTTATGGTCTATCAAAAAATACGAGCGGGCGATAGCGAGAAACGCCATCGTTTGGCCGGATTGACGTGGAATCGTTCTCAGTTTTCGGCACCTGATGCGTCTTGATCATCTGCGGATCAATATCCACAAGAAGCATCCCTGGAGCAAAGTAGTGTCTGTCGACAGAGCTATCGGTCCTGGTTAGAGGATGGGACGTCGGCATCGACGTCAAAGCGGCCTTTCATTGGCTTCTTGAGGCTCTCAATCCGGAGTGAACTCGTTGTTCGGGTCGGTCCCTGTCGTTTCGAGGTATGCGTTCGCTTGCTTAGCGAGGGAGGAGAGAACACCGCCGACGGCGGAGATAACGACCGCGATGGCGATGTAGTCACCACCTCCGTGACCGGCGAGCCAACTTTCTAGCTCATTGGGCCGGCGGACAGGTAACCAATACGATGCCAAAGGCGCAGCAGATGCAGCCCACGATGCAGATGCCAGCGCCGACCCTATCACCGGCGCGCACGGTCGTTTTAGTTGCGTGTACTGCAAGCGCAGGTGCGCAATAAAAGATGGTGTTAGGACAGATACAGTGCAGTGACAGCTTAGCCGAGCATGCTGGCGAAGCCCTCGACGTTCGGCAAAATTTTCCACCCTATACGGGAAGGGAATCATGAACGCGTACTGGACGTACACGAGTTCGGGGGGCATGCCGTACTTGTTGTAGCTCTGCAACGCCTTAGGGAGAAAGCCGGAACGAGCGGCCTGCCTCAGCATGACAGACGAACCGGCGAAGCTCGTCACAGTCAGGGATTTTGCGTTACAGATAAAAGACTAGGCAATAACCATGTAAGCCATGGAATACCAATGTGGCGCCTATGACGCGGAAAACCACGAAGAGGGCGTGCAAAAACGTTGATTTGTTTCTCGAACGGTGTCTGCTTCTCGGGAGTGACCACAGCAATGAGGAGCGTGACAATGATAAAGATGCGGGACGCCGGAATCATGGACAAGAAGGTAGCTTTCGGGAACTCCTTCTTCGAGTTTTTAAGGTTCTTAAGGTGCGGCGTGTTCATGTCAGCGCCCGCATAGTTGAAAAGTATGCCGGGCGCCAGGAATAGCGTGGAGATCCCCTTCCAAGCCGAGACCAGAGGAGCAGCGCGAAGCTAATGTTGGAACGGTTTCCTTCACACAGCTAGACGATAAGTATAAGCATTGATGCCTAGGGGAATCAGCGTGCCGACGTACACGCCAATCTTGGCCACGTTGGAGAACGCTTTGACGCCGCGCGTGGACATGAACACAAGTAGCCAGTAGAAAAGAACCCAGTCGGTCATGATGAACAACCGGCCACTCCTCCTGATGAAGGCTCCCGGATTCTCGGCGAACTTTACGGCCTTGTCGAACTGCGATGTGAAGAAAAGGACGGTTACTCCAGCGATGGGGATGCCGATGCCCATTGAAGTTTGCTGCCGCAAAGCGCGCGTTGACACGGCAAAATGAAACAAACAAAAGCAATTTGCCTTATGGAAGACCAAATAATGATTTCAAAAGAACTCATTTCATAAATGATGACAAAAGTTCGCGATTGTCGTTTTCTTCTCTTGACAAGAGAAAGCGGTCGGCCTCCCGTTCCCCGGACACTGACCGCTTCAGGATTTTGCCAGTGTTGGCCAGCACGTCGGTGTTTGGCCCGGGTGGACAATCAGTCCAGCCGGGCCGATTAGTGGTTGGTTGGTTGGTGTTCACTCGTCACTATTACGCCGCTTCCACAACGCATACGCACCCGCAGCTACCAACGCCAGCACAACACCAGCCCACAAGATAACCCGACAACGAGCC
>JAFNPO010000074.1 GCA_017386585.1 Aeriscardovia sp. | reverse complement strand
GCACGGCCTTAAGTCGCTCTTCAAATTCGCCGCGGTACTTGGAGCCGGCGACCATGCTGCCCAAGTCGAGGGATACGAGCCTCTTGCCGCGGAGTGTAGTTGGCACGTCACCCGCTACGATGCGTTGAGCGAGGCCCTCGACGACAGCGGTTTTGCCGACGCCCGGCTCGCCGATAAGCACCGGGTTGTTCTTGGTGCGGCGGCTGAGAATCTGGATGACACGGCGAATTTCCTGGTCGCGCCCGATGACCGGGTCAAGTTTGCCTTCCTTAGCCCGCTCGGTCAAGTCGGTGGAGTACTTCTCTAGTGCTTTGTACGTGCCTTCGGCGTCCGGACTGGTCACGTGCTGGCCCCCGCGTACCTTGGGCAGGGCTTCGCGCAGCTTATCGGCCGTCAGGCCTGCGTCCCTCAGGATTCGGCCAGCCTGACACTCCGTCTCCGCTATCGCGATGAGCAGGTGCTCCGTGGACACGTAATCGTCCCCGCAGCGGGTCATTTCCTCTTGGGCTTTCGCCAGGACCTGTGTCAGCTGGCGGCTCGCGCTTGCTTGCGTGGTGGACGAGCCGGACGCGCTCGGCAACTTCGTCAGTGCCACACGCGTCTGCGCGCCAATCCGCTGGGGATCGCCGCCCGCCGCCTTGATAAGTCCCTGCACTACTCCGCCGTCCTGGCGCAGCAGCGAATCTAGGAGATGCAGAGGCTCCACCTGAGGGTTGCCTGCTGCCGAGGCGCTCTGTACCGCGTCTCCGAGGGCCTCTTGCGCCATCGTCGTGAACTTCGTGTCTTCTGCCATAGTTAAAAACCTTCTTTAGTTAAAAACCTTTTTCCTGCTCTGTGCAACCGCTGGCAATAAAGGTTTATTCCATGAAAAGTTTACTCCCTGAAAAGCAAAAAGCCAAAAACTTGAGCGAATGCGACGCAAGTTTAAGGAAACAATGCGCTGTCTGAGGAATACGGACCCTCTCCCCCACTGAGTCCACCATGATCACAAACCTTCCCCATGCGGTAAGAGAATCATGGTGATCGTGCCGACATAGATGAAATTGGACGCGCAGGGGAGGAAGTCCCGAATGTCCTCCTGGCCGAGAACGTCACTTTCCTTTTCTCTCTTTTCTAAGTTAGGGAGGAACGCCCTATAGAAGCAGCGCCGGAAACCCCGCAAAGCCGACAAACTGGGCGCCAATCCAATGACGAAATACTGCACGGACATTACCATCCCGAAGAACGCTCAACAACTGATCCACTCACCAACCGATCTACCATCTATCTGATGGTCTCGGTGGAAAATCGCGTACGCTGCACCCTTCAAACACAGCTCGAGGAAGAATGAGGTTCGGATATAAGAGGGGACGGACTCCCAAAAAAGTATCACGCTCCTGAAGAACGGGTCTCGTTGGCGGCCATGCTTGATAACCAGGGCCTCATAGGTTTCCAGAAGATGGCAATCTAGCGCAGATTTTGCATCACCCCAGTCGCCTCTATCCTGCCAAATTACAGCGACCCGCCGGTACTGAACACCGAAGCCGTCGACGCGCGTTCCAATTCGCCTGAATTCTGCCCCCACCCCAACCTGATTCGCGCCCAACGCAGACGAGCGCGCCACGCCGCCCATGTCTCTATCGTTTACATTTGTAGACACTCCTGCTATCGTCTACAAATGTAAACGATAGAGACATGGGAAGGGTCCATCATGAATTGCGCGAAGAACCCCTGTGACATAACGGATTCCGAATCCGTCCTCATGCGGCTGATTTGGACAGAAGGCGACCTGTCCACACGCCACATCATCGAGCTGACTCGGCGCGAGCACGACTGGTCGGAGTCAACCGTCAAGACCTTGCTTAGGCGCCTCGTCAAAAAAGGCGCACTCCAAACGCTACCTAACCCGGACGGCCGAGGCTTCCTCTATCATGCGACCGTCACTGAGACGAACGCCATGACCGACCGCGCTGACTCGCTTTTTACCTCTCTCTGCGCCAGCAAGAAGGGCGGAGTCATCCTCCATCTCGTCGAGACGCAGCCGTTAAGCCGAGCTGACATCCGGGATTTGCAGGCTGCGCTTGAAGCTAAAGCGGTGGGCGCTCCGGAAACCGTCCCCTGCGACTGCATGACGCGCAGCTGCGCCTGTGGAGAGGGGCAGAATGGATGAACAAGGCCACTACTGTCACCGCAACTGCGAATAGCGGCGTCACAGGTACTGGCATCGCGACTCTGACTGCCGGTGGTCTGAGCCTGCCAGTGGCCGAGCACCCTGTCACCCAACAGTACGACATCGCCGGCATGGTGTGCGCTTCCTGTGCGCAGACTATCGAGAAGGCTGTCTCCAAACTACCAGGTATGAACGCCGCGAACGTTAATCTCGCCACCGAGAAGATGAGCGTGTCCTATGATCCCACAAAAGTCGACGAAGCACTCATCGAGAAGACCGTCCACGACGCTGGCTACAAAGCAAGCGCCATCGTGGACGAACGGACGCAAACCGCCGCTAAGATCGAGCGTCAGAAGAAGCTGCTGGCCTCTCTGTGGCGCCGGTTCTGGATCTCCGCAATTCTCTCCCTCGTGCTGCTGTACATCGGCATGCTGGCTCCGTTCGGCGCTCCCCTGCCTTGGTGGCTGGGGCAGCGCTCAGCCCCGATTGCGTTCGCGTTCGTCCAGTTTGCGCTGTGCGTGTCGACGATTGCGCTTAACTGGGCCATCTTCCGCGTCGGCTTCTCTACTCTGTTCAAAGGCCACCCGAATATGGACTCGCTCGTGGCCGTTGGTTCAGGGGCCGCGTTTCTCTATAGCTGCTTCGCCACCGCGCTGATTTTGACGGGTCAGACCAGTTACGCAGGACACCTGTACTATGAGTCCTCTGCCGTCATCCTCGCACTCATCACGCTCGGCAAATATCTGGAGACACGCGCCAAAGGTCAGGCGTCCGACGCTATCGTACGGCTGATGGACCTGGCCCCGAAAACCGCTACCGTGGTGCGCGAGGGTGTAGAAAAACGCATTCCGGCTGACGCCGTCATTCCGGGCGATGTTGTGGTTGTACGGCCCGGCGAACAGATTCCAGTCGATGGGCGCGTAACCGAGGGCACGTCCTCCGTGGATGAGTCGCTCATCACCGGTGAGTCGATGCCCGTGGCTAAAAAACCAGGCGACGATGTCGTGGGTGGTTCGCTCAACACAACGGGCGCGTTCCGCATGACCGCCACTAAAGTAGGCTCCGATACCGCGCTGGCACAGATTGTCTCGCTCGTTGAGAACGCGCAGACGCATAAGGCACCCATTGCCCGCATCGCGGACAAGATCTCCGGCGTCTTCGTTCCGGTCATCATGGGTATCGCTATGCTCGTGGGCTTGGCTTGGATAATATTCGGACATCAAAATTGGATCTTCGCGCTGACCGTCGCCATCGCTGTGCTCGTCATCGCCTGTCCGTGCGCGCTGGGACTGGCCACCCCGACGGCCGTCATGGTCGGTACCGGGGTGGGTGCGGAGAAAGGCATCCTCATCAAGTCGGGCGAATCGCTGGAGAACGCTTGCCGTACTACGACTGTCGCGCTTGACAAGACCGGAACTATCACAATGGGTTCACCGTCCGTTGTTGGCATCATATCGTTCGAGAGTGGAAGCATGACTGACACAAGTGCAGCTGATACTAATACGACTGATGCTGCTGGCAGGAGCACGGCAACGGTTGACACCGTGACTGCCGATGCAGATCTCACCCCCGCCGAAAATCGGTTGCTACTGCTGGCCGCTCGCGCCGAGCGTAACAGCGAGCATCCTCTCGCTGCAGCTATTATCGCGGAGGCTACGAAGCGCGGGCTGCTTGGCGGGGCGGATGATGAGACGAACCGTACAAACGCCGGAACCGAGAATGCTTCCGCTGCGCTCACCGGGTTCACCGCGCTAAGCGGCAAAGGCGTCCGTGCTACCGTGGACGGCCAGGAGGTGCTACTGGGCAACGCCCGTCTGATGGACGAGTCCAATGTGGCGCTGTCGGTCGAAGCCGTTTCCCAGGCGGAACGGTTCGCCAACGCCGCTGCCACGCCCTTGTTCGTCGCCGTAAACGGTGTAGCCCTAGGACTCATCGCGGTGGCGGATCCGGTCAAACCGTCGAGCGCTGCGGCCATCGCTCGCCTGCGTGCGGCGGGGATTCGGACGGTCATGCTCACCGGCGACAATTGGCGCACGGCTACGGCTATCGCCCGACAGGTTGGCGTCGACGACGTGCGTAGCGGCGTGCTGCCGACAGATAAGGCAACCATCGTCGCCCAGCTGCAGAAGTCCGGCGAGAACGTAGCGATGGTGGGCGACGGTATTAACGACGCTCCGGCTCTTGCGCAGGCGGACACTGGTATTGCCATCGGTTCGGGCACAGACGTGGCTATCGCGGCGGCGGACATTGTGCTGATGCGCTCCGACCTGCAAGATGTGCCTACGGCCATCGCGTTGAGCCGGGCTACCGTGACGAACATTAAAGAGAACCTGTTTTGGGCGCTCTTCTACAACGTTATTGGCGTACCCATCGCCGCCGGTGTGCTGTGTCTGTTCGGTGGTCCGACGCTTAACCCGATGATTTCGGCGGCCTGCATGGCTTGTAGCTCCGTGATTGTGGTGCTTAACGCGTTGCGACTGCGGCGCTTCTCCGCTCCCAGTAGAAAGTGACCTGTCGTCTGCCATTAAAGCGGCTGTCGAATTGCCGTCAAAACCTGTAACAATAAAAATCAGAAAGGAACCAAAAATGACCGAAGAATTTGACATCACTGGAATGAAGTGCCAGGGCTGCGCAGACACCGTGGCGTCCCAGATGCGGACCGTCGCGGGCGTGACCTCCGTGACCGTTGACCTCGCGACTAAGACCGCGATCGTCTCTGGCGATTTCGATACCGCCGCTGTCATCGCTTCCCTGGACGGAACTCCGTATTCCGCCGTGCAAAAGTGAGCCTCCCGGCGACTGCCGGTGAGGTGGCGGCCACCCACTAGCAGAAAGATGAAACCTGGCATCGTTCAGAAGAACGATGCCAGGTTTCATCTTTCTGCTATGGTCTCTTTGCTAGCCTAGAATAGTAGAGTGTGGTGTTGAGTGTTCCAACATTCGACGCCGATGATAAAACATCCAGCTATGCCGACCAGTGATGCTTGTTGAGACACAGCCAATTTCACACAGTCACTACGTTGCGCCCAAAAAAGGTGTATTTGTGACAATCAGAATGACGGATGGGACATTGAGCCGCTGTGCGATATGGTCTTGAAAAACAAACGGGAACGGAACAGATGCCACAGGCAGAAGAGGGAGCAATGCGGAATCGTCATTGCACGCGCAAGGGTGTCCCCGCCGTCACTGTGAAGCTTGCCATGGTTCCTGACAGCCATCCCCTAAGGGCAAAGAAATCTGTCATATTTTCGATACTGGCAAACGGGAGGAGCATTACGCCCAGGACATTCCGGGGAACCAACGGATTCTATGCCAGCTCGTTGATAACGTTGATCCTGAACGGCGTGGGCGAGCGCGGCAATTGCTGGTATATCTCTGCGTACAGAGACAACATCCTGCGGACATACCGTATCCACCTCATCCAAGGACACCCTTAGCTAAACCCTGAAAACCAAAGAAGACTGGGATCTGCTGACCGGTTTCAGCAAAAGCCTTCGCAAGACCGCATTGGGACGTGCTCGACGGAATGCTGAGGGATGATTCTGAACTGCGATGACAGACGACCGTCTGATAGGAAACACGCCTGCCACTGTTCACGGTTCGGGACACAAGAATAAGGATGCTTGCCGACGACTGAAAACGAGAGACCAATGAGCACGCTTTCCTGTCTAGCGGAGATCTACTCAGCAAAGTAAACCCGGGTTTGTTGCAGTGGATCGAAGATGAGGCCGAACCGGCGCACAGCGCCCCCATGGAATCCTTACTCGTGGAAGGAACGCTTCGAGAAGAACACTGGTCAACCGGCGCGTACGCACGATTCTTGCGTCAATTTCCTGTCGAAACAAATCGCCGATCGCCTGTGGCTACCATGCTTGCATGAAGTCAGTCTTTGCGAGGAGAGGAAGCGTGCGGACTGGTTGTCTGAAAGTTCGACGAAGATCATTCCCAAACCCGCTAGGCCACGAAGCATGCCAAAAGAAGCGAGGACCCAAGGACACAGAGGCCAGGATTGTCCTGATTGGCCACAGGTTCACCACTGTCTTTCCAGATCAGCTCATGCTTCGCCGCTCACGAACCAATTAATCGACCGATTCACGTACGGAGCATAGCTCACTGGGCGACAACTATGCTACGCAACGAACCCAAGCCCGGTACCGTTACGACAATCTCGTCGCCTGGCGCAACTTCAACTCCTTCACACGGCGCGCCGGAGATAATGACATCGCCCGGCAGCAGTGTCGAAAAACTTGACACGTAGCTAATCTCCTGAGCAACCGAGCACAGCAGCTCGCTGGTATTACCACAAGCCTTCGGCACGGTCTCGCCATTGAGGCTCGCCGACAACGATGCGGACGCCGGGTCCAGCTGTGTTTGCAACCACGGTCCCATCGGCATCGAAGTGTCGAAAGAGCGAGCGCGTACCCAGCTCGGATCCAACTTCTCTACGTCCGCTGCACACACGTCATCGACGATGGAGTAGCCTAGCACCTGCTGCAGCGCATCCTTTTCGGCGACATTACGGCATAAACGACCAATCACAATCCCCAGCATCGGACTGCAGATAATCTTCTGGCTAAACACCGGCCGCACAATGGGGTCGTCAGGACCAGCCACTGCGCTAGACGGCTTGAGATACAGCTGCGGACGAGCGCCAGCCTCGCCACGGAAGTTGTGCGCCACTCCGTAAATCTTGGACGGCAGTAGCGGCGCTAGCAATCGGATACCCTCACCGTCCAGCGGGTAGCGCTCGCCCGTGGGCTCGACCTGCTCGCTGGAGAACGGATAGCCGTTCAACGCGACCAGGTAGTCCCGGCCGTCGTTCTGGTCTTTCTGGACAAACGCGTACTGCGGGCGGCTATTGCCGCGAACAAACCGTACAATTCTCATCTCTTCAGTCTAACGCCACTACCAGAAAGAACACTAGGCCGAACCGCAAGCGGACCCGGGCACCTCCAGGAGCAAAGCGCACCGTCAAGAACGTGGATTCCCCCTGCCAATAGTCAGACGAACAGCCGTTCGCCGAAGATGGCCGACCCAACGCGAATCTCGGTCGCACCCTCGGCAATAGCTAGCGCAAAGTCGTGCGTCATGCCCATCGATAGCCTCTCACAAGACGCCATCGACTCGCCGCCGTCGTGGCGCAAACGGTCACGCAGCTCGCGCAGCGCGGCGAAGCTGCGGCGAATCGGCGCCTCCTCCTGAACATGCGTACCGATCGTCATGAGGCCGACCAGTTCCAAAGACGGAATCTCAGCGATAGCGAATGCCTCATCGTAAGCCGCTGCCGGCTCGCAGCCGGACTTGGACTCCTCACCTGACTCGTTGACCTCAAGGAAAACCTTCATCGTCTGGCCCGGAGCCAGGCGCTGCGCGATTTGGTGGGCCTGCTCGGCAGAATCCACGGACTCGATGGCATCGACCCAGGGAACAACCTTGTTAATCTTGTTTTTCTGCAGCTGTCCGATAAGATGAGACTCCACCTCAAGGCCGCGCTCGCGGCACGCCTGAGCGATGCCCCCGGCCTTAATCTGAATTTCTTGGGGACGATTCTCGCCGATAAGGCGCACGCCAGCGTCAATGGCAGCCATGATTTCGCCGATGTCGCGCGTTTTCGTTGCCACCAGCGTACGCACGGAGCCTTCGGCCCGACCGACCGCAGACTCAGCCTCTTGCACTTGGTCACGACAGCGAACCACCGCCTCGGCAATTTCTCGGGCACGAGCGGGATTAATCTGCATATTCGCCAGGTCCTTGTGAGCCAAATAATTCACCATAGCATTCCTCTTCCACGTTTTTGCGTGGCCGAATCGACGGACACCGCCAGCGCGCCACGAACCATTCACACATCTCCATCGTGCCATAACCGCACCGCTAGAACGTAAAACTCGGACGCGAACGCCATTACACAAGTACACAAGGTTGCGGACGCCGTCCCATCAAAAACAGTGGACATGATCACCCATCGTCAGCGCCAGCTTCTCCACCAGTCCACATCAAGAGCACGCGGTTCTAGGATGCGGTCCTTCATTCCCCAGCGGCTGCGACGCACACGGTTCCAAGAGAATCCACCCACGCAATCTTGCGCCGCACACGGCTCGGGTTCCGCGCCCTCCTCCAAGCCTAGCAACCACGCACAGTAACCAATGACCTGTTCCGGACGCACACCGGCTTCTCGAAGCGTAGCAACCTCCATGCTTTTGTCACGCTTAGCTAGGCGCACCCCCGCCGGCGTACGCAGCAGCGGCAGATGCGCGTAATCCACAGCAATCGGATCGGAAACACTCCCAGCAGATACACTCGTTCGGTCACTAGCACCATCAGCACTAACGCCCGTTCGACTACGAGTGCGAGCCGAATCTTCTCCAAAACAGCCAGTAATAGCTTCACGCAGCCAAATCTGCGCCGCCGTCGAGCGCAGCAAATCGCGTCCACGCACTACCTGTGTCACACCTTGCGCCAGATCATCGACCACCACGGCCAGCTGATAGGCGAAAATACCATCGCTGCGGCGCATGACGATATCACCCACCTGCCGGGACAGATTCCACACCTGACGCCCATAGACTTCATCGTCGAATACGACACAGCCCCACGGGTTCCCCTCCCGGGGCATCGCCAAACGGACCGAATGGCGCGTCGACAGGTCCGGAACATTGACAGTTTCATGTGAAACCGATGCAAAACGGCGGCACGTCCCCGGATACAGCACGAATCCATCGGACTCTTGCGGTGCTGACGCCGCACGCAACTCACGACGCGTACAAAAACAGGGATACGCCAGGCACTCGCCATTCACAACGCGCGATGCGACGGCCCGCAAGGCTCGTTCATAAGCGGCGTCGCGCCGCGACTGATATACTGGTTCACCGTCCCAATCCAACCCCAGCCACGAATAGTCGTCCATGATCCAGCGATCGGCGTCTTTCACCGCACGCAGCCGATCGATGTCCTCGATGCGCAGCACCAGCCGCGCGTCGGGACCATTGGAACGCACCGCTAGCCACGCCGCCAGCGACGCGAAGACGTTACCTAGGTGCATGCGCCCCGTGGGACTGGGTGCAAACCGGCCAACGATCGGACGTTTTACCCTGCCCGTGTTCCTCATGCCCTCACTCTCCATATTTTTATTTTTATTATTTTTATATTACTTATTTGTTTATTTGCGCCCTTCGTACCTCTCACGCGATCCGCCATGTCCACTGACGGGTTCCAAACTGTTCTCTGTCCAGACGACGGGCAACCGATTCGACCACCGACCACTGACGTGCCGGCATCATTCCGACCACAGCCCGCTGACGCACAGCCTCTAACATCGAGTTTTCCACCTCCGTTTTTAACGGGATGCGGGACACGTCATCCCCTTGGAACACCGCAGACCGAAGCACCACCGACCGGATAGATGTCACCCGTTTGCCAGAGGAGCGTACTGCCTTGTCAACAAACTTCTCCCCGTTGACGTGCAGCACACCGTCCAACACACGGGCGTCGGCATCATAGGACAGCATCGAATGGTGCAGCAGCACGCCACCGCAAAGTTCTTGGGCACCGCGACGCATTCGACCACAGGGCAGCCTCTTCGCCGCAGATCCACCGATCTTTCCCCACTGCGAAGCAATGTCATTCACCGGTTCGTGTACAGCCTCGATTCCCAGACGTTGTAGGCCGTCGAACACCCACGAGTCACAAAGCGCGTACGCTTGCTCAGCTGTCAGCCCCTCGACGAACGTGCCAGGCGTGACCATTGACCAAGTGATGGTTTCTCGGGGTCGCGAGAGCATAGCCCCACCACCGGTCGTCCGCCTCACGACACACACACCGCGCCGCCGGGCTCCTAACACGTCCACCTCGTGGGAAACGGACTGGAACGCGCCCAGAACAACGGCTGGCGAGCGCCACCTCCAAAAGCGCAGCACGGGACGACGCAAATGACCAGACGCCATCAGCTCCGCGAGCGCTTCGTCGCATGCCATTTGGCGGGACGGCGACAGCGGCATAGCGACACGCGGAGGCACGAGCCATACCGGACCTAGGGCGCGCCATCGGTCGCGGACCACACTTTCCTTTACGATCTGCGTGTAGGGAACGCCCCGTTTGAGTACATAGGTCTCGATGGCCCCGTCAGCCTGATTGGCAGCGTCTGTGGGGTTTGTCCGTTCGTTGCCCTGTTTTCCCTTCGTACCTGATCGCGCTCCCGCTCGTTCCAACGCTGTAACGATGGCTCGCGCCGCCGCTAGGGCTGACGCCCGAGCATCGGCATCCCTCAAACTGCACCGCACTGCGCTGCCGTCATGTTCCCGAACACGATGCCTCTGGATACGCTCAGCCGCTGAAGATGTGATGTCTTCGACAGGCTCGTCCTCACGCACTCGCATCCCCGTGATAGCTGTCGCCGGTGTCACGAATAGGTCTTCGAAAAAATCACCATCGAACCGTACGGATGCTACTGACCATGTTGCAGGACCGATTGAAATTAGCCGTACGTCGGCGTTAACCAGTTTGCCGTCGGGTACCTTGTAAGACCCGCGGCCACACGCTCTGCTAGACTGGCGGCTAATCATGCCGACCATCGCGTCGCTCCTGCTGTCAGAGTCGCCGAACGGGTTGACGTGTTTTCACAGCGGAGTCTGCCTTCATCGTTTCTGCGGACCTCGAAATTATCCACAGAAGACACTATACTTTCAATGCATTTGCGTTGCGTCGACAGGAGCCAAGGCGGCCCGTATACATGCCTTTCGCGGCGCAGCACAAGCGGCTTTCTACAAGCCTGAGCGTGCGCCGAGTACCGGAGACGTTCCCGGAAAACAGTATAATAAGCCGACCTTCACCAGAAAGAACGCATACGAATGGCTACAGACAAGAAATACGTTGAGATGACGCAGGCCCCGTTGGGTCGGGTTATCACAAATCTGGCAATCCCGTCCATCATCTCCAACGTGGTCGGCGTCAGCTACAGTCTCATTGACGCTTTCTACGTCGGGTCCATGGGCGCCGCAGCCTCCGCTGCCGAGGGTGTCGTCATGCCAGTCATCGTCGTCATCCAAGCCTTCGGCTTGCTGCTAGGCATCGGCGCCGGCAATCGCGCGTCCGTTGAATTGGGTAAGAAGAACATCAAACGTGCTCAGCAGCTGGCCTCCACCGCGTTCTTCGGCTCCTTTGCTTTGGGCATTGTCCTAGGCGCGCTGGTGCTCATATTCCAGATCCCGGTCGTCCATATGCTCGGCTCCACCCTGGTTATCGACCCGCTCGCCGTCGCCTATATGAAGCCGCTGCTGTGGGTCGCGCCGTTCTTTTGCGCCACCTTCGTCCTTAACCCAGCTCTACGTTTCCAGGGCTATGCCACCGAATCTATGATTGGCATGATTGCCGGCGTC
>JAFNPO010000073.1 GCA_017386585.1 Aeriscardovia sp. | reverse complement strand
TGAGAGTAACGGAGTCTGTGGGCTTAAGGTCGTAGAAGTCGTCGCCGATAATGACGGTGACAACTTTGTCGGTGGAGGTGCTCATCTCGAGAACGGCTCCGGTAAACTGGGCGCGCAGCGAATAGGCTTCTGCTAGGCCATTGACGCCCGCAACGATAGTGGTGTGCTTGTACTCATGCGTCGCGTCGCCGATGCCCTTGATGTTGAAGCCGCGGTAGTCGAGCGCTTCGCTAACAGCATCGGCCAGACCGGACTTTTCTGTGCCATTAAGGACCGCGACCGTAATATCGCTGGGGTCAATAGCCACGGCGTTAGCGGGCGCGCATGGAGCAGAGACACCGAAATTACCGGCGGCAGTGTCGTCGACGTCTGGGAACAGGCGTCCCCACACGTCGAACAAACCCAGTAAGCCTAGGATCAAGGCCACAACGAGGCCGATGAGACAAGCTTTGATGACGAGCCGCGTGCGATCGTGCACGTATTCCTTGCGCGCCTGGCGTTCGGACTTGTCCGGTCCCGGTGTGCTCATGGATACCTTCCTTTGTGCTCGTCCCTACAATGACCTCTCGATGCTACCTCTTTCCTCCCGAGACGGTGCCGAGCTGAGGAATGACTTTCACACCGCATCACCGTTTTCTAATGTCGGCGCAGCACACTACGGCCGTGACCTTTAAAAGAAGTGACGGCATGACAACGGTGGACAACAAACTCGACGAAATGACCGAAGATCCTCTAATGAAGGCATCACGAGGATGACGGCGCTGCCGTCGGCAACGTCATCCCTGTTGTCTATAACCTTGACAGCCTTTTACATCGGCCTGCTCGGCTGAGGGATTTGGCCGAATCCTTATTTGCACTGCCAGCAGCGCATAGCTGGCCAGTGGATAGGGTTATCAACCCGTGTGCGGCAACTACAAAAGCACACCAAACCCACCGGACGCGCAAGGATTACGGATAGTCGTGAAGATCTCCGCGATTCTACTGGCGACCGTCTCCGCGCTGCAGGAGATCTTCGCCGCACTTCGTCGCCGGTTCCTATCCAATCCTCCAATCCGAAGGTAGAGGGTTAGATCCTGCGTCGCCGGGTCAGACAAGGAGATTCTCCCGACCTGTTCATCACCAACGTGCTGAGCTCCCTCTGCAACTCCATGCCGTCCAGAACCATCGACATGCTCGACGGGCTATCAATTCCTCTGGCTTCGCGACCATCGCGACCATGACTATCATCAACCGCATCGTGAACATCATCCCATGGTATGGGTGTGTCAGCTAGGTATACCAGACTGCGTGACGGAAACCACAAGATAGCAGGCAACTATCGACACATGGTCCGAGGGTAGCGGCTCGTGATCAACACCACGCTCGTGTTCCTTGTGCCCCATGCGTACTACGAAATCTTTGTCCTGCAGCTCATCTTCCTATCCCTGGCGAACCGCTGATAGTGAAGTATGGCGCGTCATCCCGCTAAATCTGTCTGAATCTGTCCCTGTGGAGAGACACATAGTGCGTAGAACGAAGCGTACGGAAGGAAGAAGAAAGTCACCGCAATGGAAACCGGTCGGAAAGCAGACGGCGACGACGAGACGGCGGTGTAGAGTTGGTGGATTCGCTCAGCGCGTGAACAGACAGAACCGGCATGCGGCCAGTGAGCGCTGGCGCGGTGGGGGCAGTGGCGAACGAACGAAACCGCGAAGTGGCGGTCGAGCACGTCGCGCAGAGAGCAAGGAGGATGGCCGATGGCACAGAAAACGTCATCAGGGGCGAACGACGCTGACGCGCGGTTCTACGAAATGACTCAGGCTCCACTAGGACGCACTATCGCCCGCCTGGCTGTGCCGTCTACCGTAGCCAACATTGTCACCGTCACTTATAACCTCACCGACACCTTCTACGTGGGGTGCATCGGCACAGCCGCTGTAGCCGCCGCAGGCGTGGTCATGCCTCTGACTGTCATCCTCAAGTCCATTGGTCTGATGTTCGGCATGGGTTCAGCCAACCGGATGTCCGTCGCACTAGGCAAGAAGAACCAGAACTTTGCGGAACGGCTCGCCTCTAATGGCTTTTTCACCACATTGCTCATTGCCGCCATCATCGCCACTGTCGCCATCTGCCTGCGCGACCCACTGGCTATCGTCCTCGGTTCCACGAGAACTATCGCGCCATTGGCCATCGTCTATATGCTGCCGCTACTCATCGTCGCGCCACTCAACTGTGCCACGTACGTGCTGAACGCACTGCTACGCTTCCAGGGGCTGGCGAAAGAGTCCATGATCGGCCTAGCCTCCGGCGCCATCATCAACATTGGCCTGGAACCAGTGTTCATCTTCACGCTGCATTGGGGTATGGTCGGCGCGGGGTCTGCGACTGCCGTATGTCAAGTCATCTCTTTTTGTCTGCTGTTGGGCCTGTACCATCGCCACAGCGTGGTGCCCATCCGCCTGTCCCACTACCACCTCGACAGTGAGGTGTTCCATCAGATCATCACCGGTGGCCTGCCGAGTTTGCTGCGCAACTGGATGCGCGCACTGGGTATGGATGTCATCGATTTGGCCGCTAACCCGTATGGCGACGCGGCCATCGCGGCCATGACCATCGTCAACCGCATCGTGACAGTGTCGAATTCTATCCGCGGTGGCTTCGGCCAAGGTTACCAGCCCATCTGCGGCTACAACTACGGGGCGAAGAACTACAAGAGGGTCACCAAAGGCTACTGGCTAGTCATCCGCGCGTCGTTCGTGGTGCTGAGTGCCATCGCTATCGCGCAGTCCATCTGGGCCGCTCCTGTCATTCGTGCATTCCAGCACAACCCCGCTGTCGTGGCCTATGGTGTGCCTGCACTGCGCTGGCAGTCGTTGACGCTGCCCTTCACTACCGTAATCGTTACCTTCAACATGCTCTCACAGACGCTGGGGTACACGTTCATCTCCAGCTTCGTGGGTTCCGGTAGACGCGGTATCTTCCTTATTCCCATCCTGCTAATTCTGCCGCATTTCCTCGGCCTCACCGGTGTGATGGTAGCCCAGCCTCTGGCAGATGTTCTCGCGCTGCTGCTGACACTTCCCTACCAGCACTACATTCTGCACCGACTCGACAAAGGACTCGGCGGAAAACTCGAAAGGAAACCGAAGGGAAATCATGGCTGACGAAGCCAGCGCAACCCCTTGGAAACACCAAAATCGACGTTGCCTTCGTCGAGATGCCGACTGCTCCTCCCTCAGACCGCTCATCACGCTCATGTCTGTTCCCGTCATCATCACCAACGTCATTGGCGTGGTTTGCAACCTCACTGACACCTTCTATGCAAACAGCCTCGGGCGAAAGAATCATGAGTAGCGGGTTGCACAGAGGACCATCGTCAACATCAGTCTTGAAGCCAGTATTTATCTTCCTGCTGCATCCGGGCATGTTTGGTATAAACCTGACGATTATCTGCGAGTCGCCGTTTCTTTCCCCTGATGGGCGCCTGTTTACTCCCGTTCGGGCGTGTTG
The DNA here is from genome assembly GCA_017386585.1 of Aeriscardovia sp. Classification (GTDB taxonomy): domain Bacteria; phylum Actinomycetota; class Actinomycetes; order Actinomycetales; family Bifidobacteriaceae; genus RGIG7107. The sequence goes on along the minus strand of JAFNPO010000073.1, from coordinate 1,004 downwards.
TTGACGTGGAGCGGACGTGGAGCTAGTTCTCGCTACCGCCAGCCGTGCTACGCACAATCCCCACCGAAGCCCTGCCTAACTTCGTGCGCAACGTCATGGGCGCAACTGCCAGAGACATCTCAACCCGACTGCTAATCCCTTCGGCGACGCGGCTATTTCTGCCATTACCATCTCCAACTGCCCTCTGCTGCTGACGGAGTCAGCGGAGATTGGCTTCGATTGCAGCCACAAGAGTATAACCACGACTCGGGCCTTCGCTCCCGCGTCAAGCACGGCTACTGCTCTGTAGTGCGGGCATCGGTCGTGCTACTCGTTAGCATGGCCATTCTGTGGTTCATCTGACCCCCAAGCTCATACAAGTGTTTCGCAACGACCCCACGGTCGTCTGCTATGACGCTGCGGTGCTTCGCTAACAGTTGTCACGACGTTCCGCTATACACCTACATCATCTTCCTGAACATGATGCAGCAGACGCTGGGACACATAGCCCATCGTTTCATTGTCGCACTAGGGGCAACAGGGTTATCTTCCTCGTGCTGATGCCGCTGATCCTGCTGCGGCCTGGGCCAGGAGCTGCATCGGCAGTGGTGGTCCCTACGAAACTGAAACGGCCTGCCGCGATATGCGACGCTCAAGATGGGGAGGACGCCGCTGACGTGTGACATGACTGGCGGGCTGACAAACCGATACGTAACTGTTCTACTCCTTGACACACATTCCGATAGTCGGCAAGACGACAAGAGGGGCGGTGCGGATAATCGCGCCAGCCCCTCTGTCACATCGGTGGGTTTGTTTGTGGGATACCCCCTCAACCCTCCTGACCCGTTTTAACCGGATCATACACATACCCATACGCGTTCGTTCGCCCATCCTCCTGCCTGAAATACACCCCCTGAATCTCCGGAGCAAAACCCGGGAACCGGTTAATACCCTCCAAAAGAACCCGGAAATACTCCACCGCCGTGGAACTCCACTGCTCACCAGGAACCACACAGAAAATCCCC
>JAFNPO010000072.1 GCA_017386585.1 Aeriscardovia sp. | reverse complement strand
GCGCGGATGATTTCCTTCGCACGCTCTGGATCGCCTTCGGCCTCGTCGAGGGCTTTCTTAACGTCCATCATTCCGGCACCGGTGTCGTTGCGCACCTTCTTGATGAGATCGAGTGTAACTTTCTGTGCCATAATCACTCCTCGAATAGATGATTGCGATGATTCACTTGGGTTCGACGTCGGCCTTGTCAGTAGCCTTGTCAGTGTCCTTCAGCAGGTTGGTCTCCCACTCGGCCAATGGTTGTTGGTCAACCTTCTTGCCGTCCCCACTCTTGGCGGCAAATTCGCCGCGTTCCAGGAGACCGTCAGCGACGGCGTCGGCCATCAGGGTTGTCAGCAAAGTGATGCTGCGGATAGAGTCATCGTTCGCCGGAATCGGATAAGTGACTTTGTCCGGATCGGTGTTGGTGTCGGTCAGGGCGACGACCGGGATGTGGAGCTTGGTGGCCTCATCGACGGCGAGGGCTTCCTTATTGATATCAACGACAAACAGGGCGGACGGGGTGCGATTCATGTTACGGATACCGCCCAGCTCTTTAACGAGCTTATCTTTCTCGCGACGAAGGAGGAGGAGCTCTTTCTTGGTGAAGCCGGAACCGTGGACGTCGTCGAAGTCCATATCTTCGAGTTCCTTCATACGGGCGACGCGCTTGGAAACGGTCTGGAAGTTAGTTAGCATACCGCCGAGCCAACGCTCGGACACGTACGGCATGCCAACACGGCTAGCCTGCTCAGCGATGGCTTCCTGAGCCTGCTTCTTCGTACCGACGAAGAGAACGGTACCGTTGTGGGCGACGGTCTGCTTGATGAAGTCGTACGCAGTGTCAATACAGTCAAGAGTCTTGAAGAGATTGATGATGTGAATACCGTCACGCTCCATCAGGATGTACGGTTTCATCTTCGGATTCCAACGACGGGTTTGGTGACCGAAATGAACGCCAGCTTCGAGCAACTGGCTCATCTTAACTTCTGCCATGGTTCTTCCATGCCTTTCTGTCGGTTCTGCCTGGCCACGAGCATCTGGGTGCAACTCCCCGAAAGGAGCCGACCGACGCAGATCACCACCGCCGTGACGCGTAATCGTGTGTTCTCTTGATTTTGCTACACGGGCGACGGTCTTACTGCCGACGTCCGATTCTCCTTCAGTGATGTGGTTTCAGCGAAGGAGAAAATCACACTCGTTCCAGTGTACTCAGGAGGAACGACGCATCTGGCGCATTGCTTCGCGCCTTTGATCTTTCTCTAGGCGATCGAGATAGATGTGGCCATCGAGATGGTCACATTCGTGCTGAATCATACGGCCTTTCAGACCGTGTCCTTCCAGGATGATGCGGTTGCCGTCGAGGTTAATGCCCTCAGCCTTGGCGTAATCGGCACGACGTGTCTTGTACCATAGGTCGGGAACGGAGAGGCAGCCCTCTTCCCCATATTGCTCGCCGCGGAGCTCGACGATATGCGGGTTAATGATGTAGCCCAGCTTGTGGTCAATGTTGTAAGAGAAGACCCGCAGATTCACTCCGATTTGGTTGGCCGACAAGCCAGCTCTGCCGGGATCATCGACCGTGTCGAGCAAATCCTGGACAAGCTGGCGAATGGCAGGAGTAATTTCCACCACAGGATCGCAGGGAGTACGCAAGACCGGATCGGGCACAACGCGGATTTCGCGAATGGTCATGAAACCTCCAATACTTGTGGAACAACCGTCCTTCAGCATATCCCGCTTAGAAAACAACGAGAGTCCATCCAGGGGAACAGTCACCGCAAACCTTTCTCGACAGGTGCGACACGCCGTGGTTTGTGAAAGTGCAAAAGCGAGTTATAGTTTGTCCCGTTGTTCAGAAACATTCCCGCGTAGCTCAGTTGGCAGAGCGTTCGACTGTTAATCGAAAAGTCGCCGGTTCAAGTCCAGCCGCGGGAGCCAGGGGGTTCGCCAAGCGAGACCCTTTGTTGGTCGTCCTTCATTCTGCGGGTTTGTCCTTTTCAGTTTTCACTCTTTGCACGCTTTGCCGAATCTACGACGTTATGGCGGCGTTTTTCTCCTGTTTTCAGCACTCTTGTGCGTCTTTGTTCTCTACAATGGCTGTTGAAACACAATGGCTGTTGAAACTGTCAGAACCACCATGACTTCCGTCTCTTTCTCCTGTCTCGGCTGATTGGGGAAACGGAAGGCCATGATGCGCAGAAACAAG
>JAFNPO010000071.1 GCA_017386585.1 Aeriscardovia sp. | reverse complement strand
TTGGAGAAGAAAATATCTTCGTAATGTCCAAGGAAAGGGCGGAGCATCAGGATATCCGTCCGCTTAAGGTCATTATACTTAATATAATGCCCAAAAAAATAGAGACCGAGAGCCAGCTCATGAGACTGCTCAGTAATACGCTGGGTCTATCATTGGCGCGGCGCTCGCGTCGATCATCTCCACCGTCACATCGCAGCTATACCGCAATGTGCTCGATGAGTCATCGAAACGCGTGAAAAATAAATTCGGCGATAACGATTCGGATACTGCCAAACCCAGCTATGACGAGCGTGACTCCGATACCGGATTGCTCGGTCAGAACCGCTCGGTTAGGGGAGCTGCTGTGAACCGGAGCGTTAGTCGTTCGGCGTCCAGTTCGTCGACTACTAGTTGCGGCGTACAAACGTCTGGTGCATCCCATGTGACAACGGATAACTGTGGCAACGCAGTTGCAGCCTTGGGTACTTTGAACGGCGAGCGCAACAGTCAGGGCCGTGCTCGTCGTGTCTCCGGCGCCCGGGTTTCTGCCAGGTCCACTGCGTCGGCTCATTCTCGACGCGTTCGCTCCCAGGATGCCCCGAACAGCGTGTTGCGTAGCTCCCACGTGAGGAAGCAAAGTCGAAAAGCTGGAATGTCGACGGGCCGTAAGGTTGTGCTCGTCGCTATTGTCTCGGCCCTGATTGCGCTGGGTGTCGTTAGCGGCATCATCATGCTGGCCACGCACGGCAACGGCACGGACGCTATTGTCCGTGATGCCGTCTCCACCGCGCAGAGCGTGAAGAAGTCGGTCAATAACGCACCGTCCGAGGGTTCCGCGTTGACAAGCACTCCTGATCATTCCGACCAGGAAGCAAACAGCACCGTCACTCATTCCTCGACCACTCCGACGGAGGGTTCCTCCAACGACTCAACGTCCCCGTCGACAAGCTCCCCCACACCTCCGACAGCGAAGCAGACCGGTTCGAACGGATCCTCCGCAGCCAGCGGTTCAACCGATTCAGCGGGTTCAGCTCCGCAACAGTCGGCAAACCAGACCGGTTCGAGCGGATCCTCTTCATCCTCGTCGTCAAGCGGATCCCTCTCACAGAAGCAGAACGATGGTTCGACGACTGGCTCGCAAAAGTCCGGTTCCTCGACGGGCTCCTCGGATTCCGGTTCGTCTGATTCAGGTAAGAAGAAGGATGCGTTGGGGGCTGACATCAGTTCAACGTCGGGGAATTCGCAGACGAACGGTTCAACCGGCTCGGTTCAGTAACGGAATCATCGGAAGGGGCATCGTCGTCGCGCAAAGCCAGCTCGACACGCCAATGGTTGCCCCCTCCGAGAAGCTCATGCTATACTTGTAGAGCTTTTATCCGGGGCTATGGCGCAGCTGGTAGCGCATCTCCATGGCATGGAGGGGGTCGGGGGTTCGAATCCCCCTAGCTCCACGGACAAGGCTTCGAGAATTTTCTCGAAGCCTTTTTTCATATCTATACCGTTTTTCTGTCCGTGGGTGACAGCCTGTTTCCGGCCGATGAACCGGTGCGGGCCAAGGCTAGGAGGTGCGATGGGTCGTTTCCGAAAGAAAATTACAGCGCTTGCCGCCGTCACGACGACGAGCATCCTTCTCATGAGCGCCGCGTGTGGGAACATCAGTGCGGTCAACGCCGCGGAATCTACCGGTCCGACAATCACCGTCGGCGTGGAGAGCAATGTTCCAGGCCTGAGTGTGCAGCACGGGGAACGGTGGTCCGGTTTTAACGTCGATGTGGCACAGTATGTGGCCCAAGGTCTAGGATACGCGCCCAAAGAGATCATTTGGAAAAACGTACCGATCGACCAGCGTGCGCAGATGCTCAACAACGGCAGTGTGGACATGATTGTAGGTACGTACGCTATCACACCCGAACACCAGCAGAACGTCGACTTTGCCGGCCCGTACCTCATCGGCGGCCAGCAGCTGATGGTAGCCAAGACCAACAGCAGCATCAGCGGCGTCGCCTCTCTGCCCGGTAAATCCGTTTGCACGGCATCCGGCTCCCTGCCAGCACACATCATCATTTCGACATTCGGCAACAAAGTCACACTTGTCCAGCTACCGACCTACGCGCAATGCGTCACGGCGCTGCTGTCGGGGTCAGTCGACGCTGTCATGGCCGATGGTATCGTGCTGGCGGGATTGAAGAAGACCAAGGGTGACGGCTATCTGAAGATCGTTGGCAAACCCTTCACCCGCGATGACTTCGGCATTGCCGTCAAGAAGAACAGCCCCGACCTGATCTCCCAGATCAACAGGACCTTAAGACAGATGATCAACAGCGGTGTATGGCGGTCCGACTTTGAATCCGCCATGGCTGGCACCGGCTACACGCTCAATGAGCAGTGGAACAAACCCTCGCAGCTTGACGCTCAGGACTCGGACGAGACCGTCCAGTGGAACGGTGTCGATACCTGAGTAAGGCGTGAGCATGTCCGTCCGGAGCAGAGCAGGGCGTACAACAGACAGAAACAGTACACAGGCCGCCGCGCGTTTCGCAGCGTCGCGGCGCTCGCAGGAAATGAGGAACGCAATGGCCGGAGACAACCAGCCGCAGTACCGGTACAACGCGGCTTTGGCTCAGAAAATCGAAACGAAATGGCAGAAGCTGTGGGATGAGACAGGCGTTTTCGACGCTGCTAATGTCTCCGGTGTCCTGACGGACGGTCAGGGACACCACGCTGGCGGCAGTACTCCGTACTTCGCTATCGATATGTTCCCGTTCCCATCGGGCAAGGGTCTGCACGTGGGGCACCCGTTGGGTTACATCGCCACGGATATGATGTCTCGCTACCACCGCATGAAGGGCGAGAACGTGCTTCATGCCATCGCTTTCGATGCCTTCGGCTTACCGGCAGAACAGTACGCTGTTCAGACCGGTCAGCATCCTCGTGTCACCACGGAGGAGAACATCGCCAACATGCGTAGCCAGCTGCACCGCATGGGTCTCAGTTTCGATTCGCGCCGTTCCTTCGCCACGACTGATCCGCAGTACGTGCGCTGGACGCAGTGGATCTTCTCCCGCATCTATGAATCCTGGTATGATCCGGACTTTATTCGCGCCGATGGTGGTATTGGCTCCGCGCGTCCAATCTCGGAGCTGGTGGACCAGTTCGCTTCCGGCCAGCGTGAGATTCCGAACCATGTCGGTCAAGCTTGGAGCGACCTCTCCGCTGCCGAACGTGCCGACGTCCTCAACGATTTTCGCTTAGCGTACATCTCCAAGTCGCCGGTGAACTGGTGCCCGGGCTTGGGCACTGTCTTGGCCAACGAGGAGGTCACTGCCGAGGGCCGTTCCGAGCGTGGCAACTACCCGGTGTTTCACCGTCAGCTACGCCAGTGGTCTATGCGCATCACCGCCTACGGCCACCGTCTCATCGAGGACCTTGACTCTGTCGACTGGCCTGACAAGGTCAAGGCCATGCAGCGTAACTGGATCGGCGAATCCCATGGCGCGTCCATCCGTTTCCGGGTTATCGGGGCATCCTCTGGTGAGGACGCAGAGCTGGAGATCTACACGACCCGGCCCGATACGCTCTTCGGTACGACGTTCATGGTCGTTTCCCCGCAGCATAGTATCTGCGATCAGGCTCCTGAACAGTGGCCCGAAGGTGTTCCTTACCAGTGGACCGGTGGCTACGCCACACCGCTCGAGGCCGTTGCCGCCTACCGCAGGCAGAATGAGGAAAAGAATGCCGTCGATCGTGCGGCCAACTCGCAGGTGAAGTCTGGCGTGTTCACAGGCCTCTACGCTCTCAATCCGGCGACCGGGGAGCGTGTGCCGATTTTCACCGCCGACTACGTGCTCATGGATTACGGGACGGGAGCTATTATGGCCGTTCCCGGCGGTGACCAGCGCGACTTCGACTTCGCTCAAGCGTTCGGATTGCCAGTAAAATACGTGGTGAAGCCGTCCACCTCGTCGCAGGAAAGTCTCGACGACATCCGTGGTGTCAGGCCATTTATTTCTAAGACCGGCACGCTGATTGGCTCGTCGATTCAGGCCACCGCCGTGGGCGGTAAACGCCTTAATCTTAACGGCCTCGATGTTAAGCAGGCCGCGTCCCGCGTTATCGCTTGGCTGGAGGGGGAGAGAATCGGTCGGGGTACCACGTCCTATCGTCTGCGCGACTGGCTTTTCTCCCGACAGCGCTATTGGGGCGAGCCGTTCCCGGTCGTGTATGACGAGGATGGGGTCCCTCATCTGCTGCCGGACAACCAGCTACCTGTTCGTTTGCCGGAGGTGCCGGACTATAAACCCAAGACTTTTGATCCCCAGGACATCAACTCTAATCCGGAAGCACCGCTGAGCCGTAACCCGGAGTGGGCGACGGTCACACTCGATTTGGGCGATGGCCTCAAGCAGTACCGCCGCGAGACGAACACTATGCCGAACTGGGCCGGCTCCTGCTGGTATTATCTACGCTATCTGGACCCCTTGGATCCTAAACATTGCGTCGATCCGCTCGAGGAGCGCTATTGGATGGGGCCGGAACACAACGCGACGGCTGGTAAATCCGGGGGTGTGGATCTTTACATCGGCGGGGTGGAGCATGCCGTGTTGCACCTGTTGTACGCACGCTTCTGGCATAAGGTGCTTTACGATCTTGGGTACGTGAGTAGCTCCGAGCCGTTTCATAAGCTGTTTAACCAGGGCTACGTGCAGGCCTATGCTTACACCGACGAGCGCGGCCAATACGTGCCGGCCACCGAGGTTGAGCCAGTTCAGGGTACTGGTACTGACGGTTCTGAGCCGCAATTCGTGTGGAACGGCAAGCCCGTCTTCCGTGAGTTCGGCAAGATGGGCAAAAGTCTTAAAAATATCGTCACTCCGGACGATATGTACGAGCGGTACGGCGCGGACACCTTCCGCCTCTATGAGATGTCGATGGGTCCACTGGCCGAGTCCCGTCCGTGGAATACGAAAGATGTCACCGGTTCGATGCGTTTCCTGCAGCGCCTGTGGCGTAACTGCATCGACGAGGAGACCGGTGAGGCCATCGTTACGGAGGATGTTCCTGATGAGGCGACGCTTAAGCTTGTTAACCGCACGATTGCCGCAGTTACCGAGGAGATGGAGGGCATGCGCCCGAACACGGCCATTGCCAGGATGATTGTGCTCAATAATCATTTGACTTCGCTGGAGTCGGTACCGCGTGCCGCCGTTGAGCCACTCGTGCTCATGCTCCAGCCTGTTGCTCCGCACATCGCCGAGGAGTTGTGGAGCCGTTTGGGCCACCAGGGCGGCCTGTCCCATGTGCCCTGGCCGGTTGCCGATAGACAGTACTTGGGCGCTGACGATGTGACTGCCGTAGTACAGGTCAAGGGGAAGGTTCGCGGCAAGCTCCAGGTGCCTGTTGACATCTCCTCACAAGAGCTCGAGAAGCAGGCGCTGGCCCTGCCGGCCGTGCAGAAGTGGCTTGGCGGCAAGCCGCCACGGAAGGTAATTGTCAAGGCACCGAAAATTGTTTCGGTTGTTCCGGCGTAATGGCCGAAACTGAGTAAGGTAGCAGGTAGTGGCGTTGTGAGCCGCTGCCTGTTTTCTTTTCCTGGCCCCGCAACGGCATGGTTCGAGTTGCTCTCTGATTGAAAAGAGGAAGAATGCCTGCAATTCAATTGGCTCGCGGCGAGGCTTCCGAGCTATTCCCATACGACGATTTTCCGGCGAGTGAGGAAGCGCACGTAGCCGTCAACCATCTCATTTTTGTTGATCCTGACTCCTACCAATCCCGTATCTTTGATCGCGCCGTCATGCGTGGCGACGGTTTCTTCGAGGCCATCAGCATCATCGACGGCAAGATTCCCGTTTCCCTTAACCTGCATCTGCACCGTCTGGCGGACAGCTCCGCCGGTTTGGATATGCCCAAACCAGACATTGATGCCTTCCGTGACGCCTGCTGGGAGCTAATCCGTCACTACGACGGAGGTCACGACGATCCGATGTTGCGCATCCTCGTCTCTCGTGGTGCCGATCCGGGGACGGGCGTCGGCCGCCAACACTACCCAGGTATGCCATCCGTGTGGATGTACCTCGACGGTAAAGGTGAGCGCCACGAAACAACCCCGATGCGCATGGTTAGTCTCTCCGCCGGACGCGACTCCGAAATCGCCGCCAAGGCCCCATGGCTAATGCTGGGCAACAAAACCCTCAGCTACGTAGTAAACATGGCGGCCGAGCGCGAGGCGCATCGTCGCGGTGCCGACGATGCGCTGTTCGTCACCACGGACGACTACGTCCTTGAATCCCCGCACGCGTCCATCGTGGCCCGTTACGGCAACGAGCTAGTCACTCCGGACCCGATCATCGGCACGCTTTTCGGCACCACCCAACGCGAGTTATTCGCCTATGGTCGCCGTCAGGGGATGACGACCCGGTATGAGAAGCTCTCGATGACCAGGCTGAAAGAAGCCGACGAGGTATACCAAACGCGCGGCGGCTGGATCATTCCGGTCAGTGAACTTGACGGCGTGGCGTTCCACGTCAACACGAAGTTCGTCGAAGACTCCAACCACGCGTTGCACTACGAACAGGACCAACAGCAGAAGGAATGGGCGAACGACGTTTATCCACAGAAGTGACAGCAATGTGCAGGGTAAGACCTTCTGCCCAGGGCTTCGGCTCACATGACGGGAATTAATCCGTAGCCGGGGCGGTCCATATCTAGAATTCAGATGCAAAAACTGCTGAGTTTTCCACCTGTGATTTTGCCCTCAAGGAGGGCAAGAAAGAGCGGCCGACCCACCGGACTCGAAGAATCCTCCTTTCCGGTGTTACGCGCGGAGGTCTAGCATCACCGGTTCCCTAGAGCGGTTCCGGACGCGCTGTGGACATCGCGCCGATGCTAGGGCTTGCCAGCACGAGGAATACCCTGCCGAATGAGAGAGGCCTTCGCCGCACAGCGGCCCGTAGACCCATTTTCACCCCTCGATTAGCGCTGGCGGCCATTCTCGCGCCGACATAGCACTCGCCCGCTAGGTGGACGCTGATTGCCGTCTGGACAGGAACCGAACTTCCGAGACGGTAACAACGGCAATGACACTTCTCGGAGCAGTCTTAATAGGCTCCCTGCTCGCTAGGGCCATGATGGGGGGGGTACGACGAAACTGCGCGGAGAAATGATCTGACCGGTCGGCGTCTAGGCAGCAGCTACCTAGACGCCGACCGGTCATCTTAATCTCACCGCGCCTCCGGGTGCGAAGAGGTGTCCAGTACAATGTTGAGACGCTAGGGAAGAGAGTATGAAGTGTTGTTCGATGTCCATGGGTGCGCTCGCCTGTCTGCGGCAATACTTGCGGTGGTGAGGCGCTCGCGGCGATTTTAAGGGGCATCCTGAGCCTGTCTCGCGCAACTTGCCAAACAGTAGTCTTTGCAGCCCTTGTCCAGAGAAATGAGGACAGTGAGACCATGAGCAGCTATCAGAATCGCCGCGCCGTAGCCTCGTCGAAAGCCACGTCGAGGTTGTCGTCGAGACGTGCTGCCAAACCGTCCATTCTAGCGGTTCCCGCGTCTGCGGAGAACATGACAGCCTTGACGATTATCGACGGCGGCGACGAATACGTGAACCATCAGACGTTGCAGCGTTTCTCCCAGGCGTATCAGCGGCTGCTGCCGGAAGCTGAGGTTATCGAGGTGGACGCCGGCACCGTGAGCGTCCTAGACCTTGACAGCGCTATCGGGCCGTCGCTGCTGGCAGAAGGCGCCGTCGTCGTGATGTCAAATCTAGAGAACGCCTCCGACGGCGTCGTGTCGGTCCTGGCCTCATTCCTCGACAGGAAAGGCTCCGGTTCCGCGCTGGACACCGTCGTCATCGCGTCGCGGGCCGCTGGGTCTAAAGGCTCTCGTATTCTGGCGACGTTGAAAAGCCATGGCGCCGTCATCGATAAAATTATGCCGTTGAAGAACACAGGCGACCGTGTTTCCTTCGTGATGTCTGAGTTCCGTACCCAGGGACGGTCCGTCGAACCGATAGCCGCCCGGGAGCTAGTCGAAGCATACGGGGCACGCACGTCTGATTTGGCAGCGATGTGCGATCAACTGTGTGCTGACTTTGCGGAGGACCCGGTCTCGGTGGCAACGGTGCGGCAGTACACAGGTATGACCGCTCAAGCCACGGGTTTCCAGGTTGCTGACGCTGCCCTGAGCGGTAACGTCTCCCAATCCGTGGTAATGCTGCGTCGAGCGATTGCGTCGGGTGTCGCACCAGCCGGCATTGTCGGTGCCCTGGCTTCGAAGTTACGGTCAGTCGCCCGAGTGTCCGCTATTGCCAGTGGTGCGCTGTCCGCCTCGGAACTGGAAATGCCCGACTGGCTGGCGTCAAAGGTTCGGATGCAGGCGCGGGGCTTCTCGTCCGACAGGTTCGCAGTGTGCTTCGAAGCGGTGGCACGCGCCGACGAGCAAACCAAAGGGGGTTCCGGGGACGCAATCTTCGCGCTGGAGCAGGCCGTCGAGTTGATTGCTAGGTGCGCACGCCAGTGACGAAAAAACAGTGACAGGGAAAGCGGAAACGGGAGGGACAAGGACGTGAAGCATCAGGACAGTCAAGAGCAGATACCGTTGCCGGGGATTGCTGCGGAAGTGCGTGTTCAAACGACGCGAGACATGCGCGCCTGTGGTTCTGCGTTCGCATCGTGGCTGCAATCCGGCGATGTCGTGCTACTGTCGGGGCCGTTGGGTGCCGGTAAGACGACATTCATGCAGGGCGTGGGCACCGGCCTGGGTATCAAGGCTCCGGTAGTATCGCCGACGTTCACCATCGCTCGCGAAATGGACGGCCGGTTTGCAAACGGCTCTGCCGCGCATCTCGTCCATGTGGACGGTTACCGCATTGGCGCAGCGCAGCGCGGGAATGTGGCCAAGTCGGTACTGATGGACGAGTTAGAGTCACTAGGTCTTGACGAGGAGCTGGAGTCGCCGAGCGAGGGAACCGTCGTCCTCATGGAGTGGGGCGAGCAAATGGCAGGACTCCTGTCGCTGGACCGCATGGACGTGTTCATTGACCGCAGCGCCACCGGCTGCGACGAGCTGACGGCGGATGGCGTACGGACAGTCCGCTTCGTGCCTTCCAGCGAAACGTGGACTCAGCGGATGGGTGGATTAATCTCCACGTTCCGGCAGGCCCATTTCCCCCTACGCGTATTATCGAGACAACAACCAGAAGGGACGGATAATGAATGAGACGTCGCGCCGGCCGGGGGGTCGAACGCTGGTCATCGATACCACGTACGGTCTGACAGTCGGTCTCGTCGGCCAAAAGCCTTTGCACGAAGACGATTCGCGCTCACACGTCGAAAGGCTGGAGCGGAACGTCGAGAAATGTTTAACGGATGCCTGCTGTGCGCCGTCGGATGTAAACGACGTCGTCGTGATGACCGGCCCCGGTCCGTTTACCGGTCTGCGTGTCGGTATCGTTTTCGCCAAAGCTTTCGCTTCCGCCACAGGCGCACGCCTGTGCGGCCAGGATGTGCTGGAACCGCAGGCCTGGTGGTCTGCCACCAGTCGGCTCGTGGATTGCGCCCGCTGCGTGCTCGCCGTTAACGACGCTCGCCGCCACCAGCTCTACTATCAGCTGTTCCTGCTCGAGCCGCCAGGAGCACCAGCGGACGCCGACTCGGCTGATCAGCTGTCCAATCTAGCCACCGTGACGCCGTTGACAGGAATAGACATCAACTATCCGGACGATATTACACGCACTGTCCTGTCAGCGCTGTCCGCCAGGGGGTTGGACGGCTGCTCAATCTCCGTCATCGGCCACGGAGCGGCGACCTATGCGTCCTCGTGGCGCGCCTTCGGCGGGACGACGCGGGTTGACGACCGGTCTGTTACCTACGCCGCCGGCGCCAAAGGTTTGGCGCTGATTGCGCGCCTAGTGGGGCGCCGACGGTCGCTGGGGAAGGACGTTTCTGCTAATCCGCTATATCTGCGTCGCCCGGACGCCAAGCTCCCACCAGCACTCAAGCCTGTGCTCTCCGGTTCCACACGCCAGGAAGCTGTCAACTCCCGGGAAGCGAAGATTAGCCCGAAGCTGCGCGCGGAAGCGCCAGTCTCGGCCGCCGACACGGTTGCTGAACTCCAGGAAGGACTGCTGTGGTCAAGCTGGACTGCGGACAACCACTGATGCGGAGCGTCCAATGATCCGGTACATGCGTCACGCAGACCTAGCTGACATCGCCCGCTTGGAATCGGAACTATTCACTTCAGCGTCGTGGAGCCTAGCGGCGTTAGAGCGGGAGCTGGACGGTCCCGACCGCGCCTACTATGTGTGGGTTGGCGCCCCTCCGCGGCGCTCGCAGCTAGACGTTCCCAGCACAGAGGAGATTTGCGGCTACGCGGGGATTTGGTACGGCAACGTCGACGCCGAAGTAATGACTATCGGTGTGGCGAAGGATTGTCAGCACGCTGGAATTGGCCGTTGCCTGATGCGGGAGCTGATTGGGGCAGCGCAACGGCAGCAGTGTCGGCGAGTCCTGTTGGAGGTGCGAGTTGACAACGAGCCGGCGAAGCGTCTCTACCATTCGCTGGGCTTTACAGACCTGGGTCTGCGGCGCCATTATTACCAGCCGGAAGATGTGGACGCCGTGACGATGAGTTTGGATATGGAAGGGAATTAGGGATGAGCGCGCCTGTCGTTCTGGGAATCGAATCAACCTGCGACGAGACAGCCGCTGGCGTCGTGCGCGGCAGTGAGCTGCTGTCGAGCGTTGTCGCATCGTCGATGGAGATGCACGCCCGCTATGGCGGCGTCATTCCAGAAATTGCTTCCCGCGCCCATGCTGAGGCGTTCGTTCCGGTCGTGTCAAAGGCCCTACAGGAAGCTGACATGGAGTTAAGCAACGTCGACGCCCTCGCCGTATCAGCGGGACCCGGCCTAGCCGGCTGTCTCGCGGTCGGCGTGTCCGGGGCGAAGGCCTTGGCGTATGCTGCTGGCAAGCCGCTCTACGGCGTCAATCATGTCATTGGGCACGTCGCGGTGACGCAGCTGCAGTTCGGCGCATTTCCAGAGAACACCGTCGCCCTGATCGTCTCCGGTGGACACACATCCCTGCTACGCGTGCGTGACGTGGCCACAACCGTCGACGTCATCGGCACCACGCTGGACGATGCTGCCGGCGAATGCTTCGACAAGATCGGCCGCCTCCTTGGCTTCCCGTACCCGGGTGGCCCTATCGTCGACCAGCACGCGCAGAAAGGTAACTCGAAGGCGCTGCATGTTCCCGAGGCCTTGGCAACGGGCCGTTCTGCGCGTGAGCATCCGTATGATTTCAGTTTCTCGGGTGTTAAGACGGCCGTTGCTCGGTGGATTGAACAGCGTCGTATGGAAGGCCTTGACGTGCCGATTGACGATGTGTGCGCGTCCCTAGCTGATTCCGTAGCGGACGTTCTCAGTGAGAAAACAATGGCGGCCTGCCGCCAGTTTAGTTCGCCGACACTGATTGTGGGTGGCGGTTTCAGCGCGAATTCGCAACTGCGTGCGGCCTTGGTGAGGAAAGGGAAGCGTGATGGCGTGGAGGTGCGCATGCCACGTACCTCGCTGTGCACGGACAACGGCGTGATGATTGCAATGCTAGGCTCCAATCTCGTTCAGTCGGGCGTGAAGCCAAGTGGTCTAGATTTCTCCATCGATCCTGCCATGCCGATGAACAGGATTGTGATGCGCTGACAGCATCCATGCCGCTGGCAACGCCAATTCGACACACGGAAAAATGTCTGCGTGTCGAATTGGCGTTTTCCCAAGTTTGGTGTATGTTAGCTGTGTTACTTCGTTTGAAGCGATACGCGCCAGTAGCCCAACGGATTAGAGCATCTGACTACGGATCAGAAGGTTACAGGTTCGAATCCTGCCTGGCGCACCAAAGTGAGGCTTTGCAATCAGATGATTGTAAGGCCTTCTTTTTTGCCTAAATCAGTATGAAGTCGCCGTGATGGTACTGTGG
>JAFNPO010000070.1 GCA_017386585.1 Aeriscardovia sp. | reverse complement strand
CGGGAGAGTAGCACGCCGCCGCGTTCCTTGGTGGAGGGGGAGTTGAGGGTCCTGTGGGGTTCTCTTCTTCCCCTCCTTTTTTTGTTTTTGTGGTGGTGGGGTGTGTGGTTTTGGTTGACCCCAAAAACACCACCACCAAATATGATCCTAGATAGGACCTCCCGCGCATTTTCAACATTCCGGCTGTTCATGCATTTGCTTTAAGTCCGCATTGGCTAGATACGAATCCCATGTGGAAAAGACGCCGTTCAAAATTTCTGAGCGACGACGATCTCGAGATAGTTTCTTACGGAGCCGCGTCCGCGACCCAGTGCCGTATGATACAGCAGCATTTGACGAGCAGCGAAGCGGATTTTGTCTGATTGAGGTGAGGTCTCCTTGGGGATGTAATGCCTGACAGGAATCCAAAAGCGGACGAAACGAGATGTAAACCAGAAATAGGCAAGAGTGGGGAATGATTCTCTAAGCTAGAAGAGCGACAAAGAAGATAACCAGAAAATAATCGAAAAGACAACAAGGGAGAAAACGGATGCAGGATACCGCACATCAGGCTTTCGAGACGAACACGAAGCATCAGCTAACGGCTATCGGCGATTGGCAGCGTGGAGAGGCGCCCCGAACTAGGAACGCGTCGGCAATGGAGCCAGTATTCTTGGGGCTTCATGGATGGGGATCCGATGAACAAGACTTTTTGCCAGTATGCCGGTATCTTGCCGATGGCCATGACTACGCCAGTCTACGCGCACCAGTGCCGATGTCCGCGCTGTTCGCGGACGAGGGCTACTATGTGCCGGGCTACTCGTGGTTCACGCAGGTGACGGTGTCAGGCAAGGAACTCGATTGGCAAGCGACCGTCGACGCTCGTCTGATCAAACGCTGGTGTAAGGAAAACCTGGGGGATGGCCGAAAAATCGTGCCCGTAGGCTTTTCCCAGGGCGGCATGATGGTCACGCAGCTGTTGAGGACTATTCCAGATCGCATTGCCGGTGCTATCGTGTTTTCCGGTTTCCATGCTCCTGGCTTATTGGACGGCACTCATCTAGCCGATGCCATGCTGGAGGAGCGAAAGCGGGATGGAGCAGGTATCCCAGTTTTTTTCGGCTACGGCAGCAGCGACACACTAATCGGGCAAAAGGAACTGTCAGCTACGGCCCAGTGGTTGGAAAGCCACACCGACGCCGACGTGCGAGTGTACCCCGGCATGGAGCACGAAGTCGGACCGCGTGAGCTGCGTGACGTTCTGCAGTGGATTAAGGACCACCACCTGCGGTGACATTAGGCTTGTGGCGAGGCGGTAAGGGATGGCTGTGCAGGGGGGGAATGATACCAGCTCGTGACGCCGACGGCGGTGACGCTGGCCGAAAGTTAGGATGCGGACGTATTGGCAGGAATAAGGGATTGCTGCCAGCTGTCGATGGACAGCGTGCTGATACTGTTGTGACAAGACGACAAAGACGAGGTTGCGCTTGAGGAGCGGGCCATCGAAATCACACAGAAAGGCGAATGTCATGGCTGCAATGACGACGAAGAAGACGGACCGGGCCAGCAAAGACTTGGAATCTGCAAAGGATAAGGTCTTTTCGAGCATGGACAAGGTCAACAGAGTGATTGACGCCCGTCGACAGAGTCTGCTAGCGCCGAAGCCAGCTGGCGAACCGAACAAGATTGTAGCGAAGGTGGTACCGACGGCGGCGGCGTTCGCAGCAACGCAGATCGCCAAGATATTGTGGAAGCGCCAGTCATCCAAGAACCGCGTTCCCGACGCCAAGGACGGCAACTCCGGCATCTTTGAACTGTTAGTCTTCACCGTCGTCAGCAGTGTTCTCTCAGCATCGGCGTCCTGGCTGAGTGCGAAGGGCATCGCACTCCTAGCCAAACACGGCCATCTGCTGAACCGGTGAAGCACTACAGCACCGAAATATGCTGACATGAACCCTTGGAGTGTGACTGGATGCGGGTGGTTCGGCTTGGGGATAGCCGGACATCAAACAGTTATTAAGTCTGAACAAAGCGGATTCGAACCAAACAAATCTAGACCCATTCTCAGCTGACCGCTAACAGGCAGCACAACGTAAGCCCTACGGTTCGTCTCGAAAAACAGGCGACGACCTGCTTCTCGGAACGGGAAGCAGAACTTTGAATATTCCAGGTGAGAATGTCGGGACGCCGTATCCCTCAGCTACCGTCAGTCGGCGCTAGACGGGGCGTCCTCTGATCGATCAGACGAGTCAGCATCAAAAGACTCGGCTAAAAGCGAGTCCGGACTCGTGCTATCGACATTAGACGCCTCCAGCTTCTTCGACTTTGATTTTGACCCGGACGCCGCATCCGTGTTGGCGAACCGCAACACCGGATTGGCATCCATACGGCTCAGGCCACGCCAAGCGAGGTTAACGATATAACTAGCTAGTCGTTCCTTACTCAACTTGCGATGATCAGACCAGTACTGACCGGTGAAGACAATCATACCCACTAGCATCTGAGCGTAGTACTGCGCGCTCTTGACTGGTATATGGTGCTTCGGGAATGTCGCCGTCAGCAGATACTCGACACGAGCACTGATATCGCCAAGCAGGGAACTGAAAGAGCTATCGGGCCGAGTAGCCGGCGAATCACGCACGAGAATTTGAAAGCCCTCGGAGTTCTCCTCGATGTACGTAAGAAACGCGACTGTTGCCTTCTCCACCAGCTCGCGCGGCCTATCATCTTGGTTGTTTAGAGCAGTGTTCAGCGCGGTGGTCAAGGTCCGCATTTCTCGGTCAACGATGACGGCGTACAAACCCTCCTTACCGCTGAAGTGCTCATAGACAATCGGTTTACTGATTTTCGCCGCTTTGGCGATTTCTTCGACGCTGACCGTCCTGAAGCCCTCCTTGGCGAACAAAGAGCGCCCCACTCGGATCAACTGTTCCCGGCGCTCGCCGGAAGTCATTCGTGAAGTGTGTGCCATAGCTCTAGTCTCTCACACCAGGGTGGATGGTATCAGGGGTGGGGTAAAGGAGGGTTTGCGACCGTGTCGGCGGGGGCCGACAAACAGCGGGATTTTTGTGGTTGTGGGCGCGGTGAACGGTCGTAAGGACGGTCGTTATGGCAGTATGGAAAGAGTGTGGATTACATTTGTCGTTTGGTTTCTGGTTATTGTTGCGATAGCTATCGGCGTGCTGGCCTTGGCGTATGCAGAGTCGGCGCATGGCACGTTTTCAGCGAGCATTCCTGACGGCCAGGAAGCGGCCGAACGGCAAGCAAAGGTCGAAGAGCAGCGCCGCAGGTCGGCGAGGGTTGTGGCGCCGGGTATGCGACTCGTCCCACGTCGCAAGGTCCAGCCAGGGTCAACAGCCTCTCCAGGTGCGGCCATTAAGCCGGTTGTGGCGACGAGTTCCAGCGTCGTTGAGGTCAAAGCAATGATGAAGAAGAAGTCGTCTCCAGCGCAGCGTGCTGCCGGCTCTTCGACTGCGAAAACTCCAACGAGCGTCCGTCAAGCGTCCCGGCAGGTTCCTCCGCGCTATCATTCGAACCTGCCGTCGGTGCCGCTGCCGCAGCGTCATCAGACGTCCGAGGATGAGGCCGCATCGCCGCTGCTGGCACATCTGGTGTCGAAAACCAAGCAAAAGGAAAATACTCAGAAGTGACGTCGTTGACGGTGAAAACCGCTGTCCGTTAAATTCCTTAGGCTGGAAACTATGGTATCTACGTCGGGAATCATCGCGCTGATTATCGGCGCCGTCATTGTCGTCGCGATTGTCATCGCAGCGATTTCTATCTCTCTTGTCGCAAAGCGGGGGCGTCGTAACGGCCACGAAGTAGCCTCAGAGAAGGAGTTGCAGCCACAGGAAAGTGGCGGACAGAGCACCGAACTGGAGGTGGGAGCCAGGAAACCGGAATCCAGTCAGTCCCGCGTTGCTCGTTTGCGTTCCCGCTTGGCGGCCAGCGGGCGTTTTGGTCGATCCTTGTTTATGATTCTTTCGCGTGACAATCTCGGCGAAGAGGACTGGGAGGACGTCGAAGATACGCTCCTGATGGCCGATGTGGGCGCCGACGCAAGCGAGGAGATTGTCAACCAGTTGCGCGAGGACGCGCGTATCCAGGGTGGCAAAAGTCCGGAGCAGGTGCGCCAGATGCTCAAGGAGAAGTTGCTGGGGGCCGTGGATATCGGCGCGACTCGTGCTCTGGCGGCGGAATCCGCGAGCTTCGAGAAGAATGGTTATCCGTCCGCCGTCATTATGGTGGGTGTTAATGGCACCGGTAAAACGACGACCGCTGGCAAGCTGGGCCGTCTGCTGGTGGCTGATGGCAAGAAAGTTGTTATGGCCGCGGCTGACACTTTCCGCGCCGCCGCAGCCGACCAACTGGAAACCTGGGCTAAGCCCGTGGGCATCCCCGTTATCCGTTCCGACAAGGACGGCGCCGACCCAGCATCCGTAGCCTTCGACGGCGCCAAGCAATCAATGGAACAGCGCGCCGATGTTCTCATCGTCGATACCGCCGGCCGCTTGCAGAATAAGCAGAACCTCATGGACGAGCTGGGTAAAATTCGCCGCGTCATCGAACGCACTATCCCAGTGGACGAGGTATTGCTCGTTCTCGATGCCACGACCGGCCAGAACGGCATGAGGCAAGCGTCTGTCTTCGCGCAGGCAATCGGCGTTACTGGTGTTGTTCTCAGCAAGCTCGATGGCTCCGCTAAGGGTGGTGTCGTCATCGCTGTGCAGCGCAAGTTGGGTGTGCCGGTCAAGCTCGTTGGGCTAGGAGAAGGTCCGGATGATTTGGCTGTGTTCAATCCGGAAGGCTTCGTTGACGGTATTCTTGCCGATTAAAGAACGGTGAGTCTGACGGTCTTGCGTACCAAGGGTTTCAATGCCCGGAAGCTTTGCGTCCTGAATAGTAAGGTGGACGCGAGCAAAATTACAACCGCGTTATCGAAAGGACGGACATGGACAGCGGAAACATAGCGTGGCTTCTCCTCGCTTCCTGCTTGGCGTTCCTGGTAGTCCCAGGTATCGCTTTCTTCTATGGTGGATTGGTGCGCGTCAAAAGCATCCTTAACATGATCATGCTCTCGGTTGGCTCCATTGTCGTCACCGGGCTGGTGTGGGTGTTGTGGGGCTGGTCGATGGCGTTCGGCGGAGGCAACGGCGCCGGCATCGTCGGCAACCCGTTCACGGGGTTCCTGCTGCATGATGCCATCGGTTTCAAGGATGGCCAGTTCGTGGCGCTCAATTCGAATGGGTCGCTATACTCCTGCATCGGTATCGCTTTCGAGTGCGTGCTGGCGATGATTGCCGTCGCGGTCATCTCCGGAGCCGTGGCCGAGCGCGTCAAGTTCAGCACCTGGCTAGTGTTCGCAGCCATCTGGGTGACCGTGGTTTACGCGCCACTGGCGCACATGGAGTGGAGTCCCAGCGGGCTGCTGTCGCCCAACGGTGCGCTATCCCAAGCCATCGGAGTGCACACCAGCGACATTGCGGGTGGCGCCCTCATCGGTGTGGGTTCAGCAGTGTCGGCGCTGATGGTTGTGCTCATCATCGGGCGCCGGCGCGGTTTCCAATTCGTGCCGATGAAGCCCCACAACCTACCGCTGACGATGCTGGGCGCGTTCTTCATCTGGTTCGGCTGCTTTGGGTTAACTACCGGTTCGGCAGTGCAGGACGGCGGCTCCGCCGGCTACGCTTGGTTGAATACAGTCGTCTGCGCGTCTGCGGCGACGCTGGCCTGGTTAGGCGTCGAACGTCTGCGCACTGGTCACTTCACTGCACTGGGGGCTGCGTCGGGCATGGTGACCGGCCTGGTCACCATCCTACCGGGCGTGACCCTCATGTCCCCGCTATGGGCATTAGTGACGGGCGTGCTTGCCGGCATCGCAGCCTGCCTGTCCGTGAGTGCGAAGTACCGCCTGGGTTATGACGATTCTTTGGACGTCGTGGCAGTCAACGGCGTCGGCGGTATCGTCGGTCTGCTGGCCACGGGCCTGTTTGCCAATGGCAGTGGCCTATTTGTAGGTGGAGGAATCCGATTGCTGTTCGCGCAACTCATTGTGATCTTCTTCGTTATCCTGTACGCCGGCGTGCTTACTGGACTTATCGCTTTCGGTCTCGAGAAGACGCTCGGCTGGCGCGTGGGCGAGACTGAGGAACTTGCCGGCATCGACATCGTTGACCAGGGTGAGCGCGCGTACGATTTTGAGGATTCGATGAATTCCGTCATCAAGGAGGCGAAGTGATGAAACTTGTGACGGCTATCATCCGCACGTCTCGTCTGGATCAGG
>JAFNPO010000069.1 GCA_017386585.1 Aeriscardovia sp. | reverse complement strand
CTATGCGCGAGTATCCAGCGGCGACCAAAAGAACGACCTGCAACGTCAAGCCGACCGGCTCAAGGCGTTCGCTCTTAGCATGGGCGTCGAGAAGCCCGAGGTGGTCACGGAGACGGGTTTCGGCATGAACGACAGGCGGCGTAAGCTCAACCGGCTGTTGTCCGGACCCGACCGTGGGCATGATCATCGTGGAGCACCGAGACAGGTTCGCCCGCATGAACGTGGGACTGGTGGAGAGTGCGTTGAAAGCGCAGGGACGCCGGATTATCGTGGTGGACGACACGGAACTGGACGACGATTGGGTGCGTGACATGACCGAGGTGCTGACCTCGTTTTGCGCGAGACTGTACGGACGCCGCGCAGCCAAGCATAAGACGGGCGCTGCGTTGAGGGGGCACGTGATGTTTGAGGCGGTTAAGGTGGCGCTTGACCCGACGCCACGGCAGGAACGACTCTTGGAGTCCCATGCTGGTGCGGCGCGTTTCGTCTACAATGCGGGACTTGCTCATGTCAAGGACATGCTCGAACGTGGCGATAAACCCGAATGGTCGTACTACGGGCTGCGCCGGTGGTGGAACCAAGCCAAGAACACACTCGCCGTGGACGAGACCACGGGGAAAACATGGTGGCTGGAGAACAGCAAGGAGGCATACAACAGCGGCCTCGAATCATTGTCCGACGCACTGAAGAACTTCTCTACGTTCCGCAAGGGGCAGCGGAAAGGCCGCAGGATGGGCTTTCCACGCTTCAAATCTAAGGGCAAGGCGGTTCCCAGATTCGCGTACACGACAGGCTCGTTTGGACTCATTGACTGTGACCCTCATGCGTTGCGGCTCCCGAAGATAGGCCGCGTCCACTGCATGGAGAACGTGTCCGAGCGAGTGAACGGCGCGAAAGTGTTGCGCATGAGCGTATCCAAGCGTGGTGGACGCTGGCAGGCCAGCCTGACCGTTGAACGCGCCGACCTGTCCATCCCATCGCCGCCCAAAGGCGGGAGCGTCGGCATCGACTTAGGCGTGAAAGAGCTTGCCACCTTGTCGGACGGCACCGTGATACACAACCCTCACGCACTTAAATCGAACCTCGGACGGTTGAAAAAAGCCCAACGGAAGCTGAGCCGCAAACGGAAAGGCTCCAACCGCCGCCGCAAGGCGAGAGCGCAGGTCGCCCGACTATACGCACGGGTGGCGAGCCTGCGTTCGGACGCGCTCAACAAGACCACCACCATGCTCGCCCATACTTACGCGGACATCAGCATCGAGGACTTGAACGTGGCGGGCATGATGGGAAACCACAGGCTCGCCCAATCGGTTCAGGACGCCGCGTTCGCGGAGTTCCGACGCCTACTGACCTACAAGACCGCACGCACCGGCGCGAGGCTTCACGTCATCGGCCGCTGGTATCCAAGCTCGAAGACGTGCTCGAACTGTGGGACGGTGAAAGCCAAGCTGTCCCTGTCTGAGCGTATTTACCATTGCGAAGAGTGCGGGCTTGTCATCGACCGTGATGTGAATGCGGCCATTAATATTCAAGTCGCCGGGAGTGCCCCGGAGACGTTAAACGCGCGTGGAGGAAGCGTCAGACAGACCCACCCCAAAGGCGGGATAATGCGGCATCCGGCGAAACGCGAACCAAGCGGCGGCGAGAGTCGTGTGAGGCTTGGAGCTGGACTTGGCAACGAGTCCATGTAGAAGGCTTCGCTCTAGCGACAAGGCTAAAACAAAGTCACCTACAACGGTGATAAAGCGATCAGAGATAGCAGGCTCTGAGCGCTGGGTTGGAGTATTTCCTTGTTCTCTGTCTCTAAGTTGTGTGTAGGAGCGTTGTTGCCGTCTCGGAGGAGAGAAGCAGTGTCCCTTCCGCACTTCTACGCGTATGGGACGATGAGCAATGGGTAATGATCTTCTCGTTGTGTATCGGCCGCTGCTTCTCTTCCCACTGCTCTACTGGTTTGTCGTCGTTGGCTGCCGGTGCGGGATTTTCGATGTATTCAATCTTCATGGACCGTATTGGTCGGATGTTTGAGGCCCTGCTCGTTGACGTGGGTCACAGTGTTGTTGGGAATGGCATCATTCCTATGCCCTTATACCGCACGAATGGTTCACGCCAATAGGAACCCCCTCTTGTTGGCGCAGCCGACGTCACGACGACGAGTTTGCTGTTAGTGAGCAGGTTGGGCACCTCTACCCAGCGGCGTTCGTAGCAGTGAAGGGCAGATTATCCCATTACGCGTATCGGTGTCCGTGCCGACCGTCTTTGCTGGTGATGCGAGATAAAGGCAAGCGGGGGAGGAGTGAACGCATCTTTCATGGCCTAGCTGAGTGTGGTAGGCATCTTCTCGTTTTCGTACCG
>JAFNPO010000068.1 GCA_017386585.1 Aeriscardovia sp. | reverse complement strand
GGTCGTATTGTGCGATGGATGATCCGGATGGTCTTGCTCTTGTCAGTGATTTTTGGATTCGCGGCATGAGTGATGTGCTGGTGGCGAGTACGACTCAAACTTTGGCTGAGGGTTGGTGGACCACGATCGGCTGGGTGACTGGGTCAGGGTCGGAAATGCTCCGGTTGAGTTTGGGACCGTCCTTGTTGGCGGACGTGCTGTTCCAATGGGACGCTGACAGTGGTTCTCTTCAGGGCACGACAGCGAATCTGCTGGTGAATAGTCGGAATTTAACCTGGAGTGTGGCTATTCAAACAGGCGGTGTGAAAACCTGGAACAATGTGTCATGGTATCCTGTCTGTTTAACCTGTAACGCTTCACCCTCTAGTGCGGCGTCGATTGCTCCGGTGGCTTTTCAAGTGTTGCAACAACCGGCGGGGAATGCGATGCGCTTGTATCAGTGGGGTGGCACCTGGCAGGGGAGTGGTTTTGGACCGCAGGTGAACCTATGACTCCACGAATAGAAAAAGACGGGCGCGGATACTACGTCATAGACCGTCAAGGGAAGAAACATTACGCTCGGTCTGTTTATCAGGCGCAAAAATGGTTATGGCACATGGATTGGGGCAACCGTCCACAGGATAAGAAATATGTGCATGAGTCGCGTTTTGCTTCCTGGTTGGATGTGGCAACAAAAGCCCGACGGCTTTTAGATACCGGGTGTGTGCATACGGACGAACTGGATTCTTACCATGTGAAAGGCACGGTAGACGGTGATGACGGCACGTACGACGTGTATGTGAGCACTCGCGCTCGCGTGCATGAGCGGAATGATTGGACGAAAAACACGTGGTATTGCACCTGCCCGTGGGGGCAATGGTGTAATAGCGGGCATAGGCCGCATGATGGTCCCGACTCGTGGGGGTCGGTGAAAAGCAATAACAGGTTTTGTTCTCATGCGTATGCGATGTGGATGCTGTTGAATAGGGAGCGTCGCAAGAAACGGAGGAGAAAGTGAGTTTTATACCAGTCGGCTCCTGGGGATCTGTTCCTAGTGGTTTTAATACGTTGAATCTGGGGAACATGTGGCCTGGGTTTTACGGGTATCCGCATACGACGGTGGGGGAGGAACAGTCCGCTAATTTGATGTGGGCTGGATCGTCCAGCGTCTATAGGAGTAGTGATGCAACCGTTTCCATGGGCACGGACGACATGCTCTCCTTGTCTGGCTGTTTCCTAGTTGACGGTCGGTTTGTGTGTTTGAACTCGACGGCTACTATTCATGTGACGGGGCCTGCGAGCGCCACACCTTTACGCACGGATAGCGTGGTTTTACGTTATGAGTGTGTGAACGGGGTGGAAAGTGTTGTTCCTGGTGTGGTGACTGGTACTGCGGTCACGGGCAACCCTACCGCTCCAACATTGAACACCGGTTCCATGCTGGGAATCAGTAACGGCACGGTTGACAACCAGATAGCGTCTATCAGTTGGCAGGGCGGGTCGGCTACTGTGTCGTGGACTGTTCCCGTATTGCCGTCCCTCACGTCTCTGGCGTCGAATATTACAAGCACGCAGAACAGTGTTCAGAGCCTACAAACGAGCCTCAATAGCCTAGGAAACACTGTGTCGGGTGTTGAATCACAGGTGTCTAGTTTGACCGCTTTAGGGCTTAATATTCAGCCGGTCAACTACACTAGAAACGCGGCAGCAGCGGACACGTTGAATTTTAACGGCGTGGTTTTCAGCATCAACAATAAGCCGGTCATGGCGATACTGTCCGTGTATTGGATACCCTCGCAGAGTGTCACTCTTGGAGCCTGGCAGCATAATACTTTGGTGACGTTGGATAGTGTTTTTGATAATTGTGTTCAAAACCAGCAGGCCGCCACTAGCGCAACTCTTAATAATGTGTTTGGACAGTGGACATGCAATTATGCGGACGGAGCGACGACGTTTTCTTGGCAGCCGGATAATAATGGGATGACGTTGAATTCGGGTGTGGTGATGACCGGTTCGATGAACGTCGCACTCGCTGGGTAAAATAGTGGTGAACCTTTTTGAAAGGAGTTTCAATGGAATCTGTTACTTACGTGTGCTACAGCAAAGAGGATTTGGCCGCACAGGCGCAAACGTTTCTGACCGAAATTCAGAACATGAAGGCCGCTCTGTTGAAGGTGGCGGAGAATGATACGAATGCGGGCACGTTGGAGGAGATTAAAGCTCTTCTCGGCATGACCGCCGACTCTGACACGGATACGGTCGCTAACATGCCAAAACCTGCCTCTGACGGCACGAAAACCTCTACCCCTACTACTGACACTAAGACAGAGGAAAACACTGTTACAGAGC
>JAFNPO010000012.1 GCA_017386585.1 Aeriscardovia sp. | reverse complement strand
ACCGGGAGAAGGGAGGCGGAAACGGTGAAAGGTCCGAAGCTCCTGTGTTTGGACATGGCGGCGGCCCTGCTTCTCATCGTCGCCTGTCTCGTGGAACGGTGGTGGCTGGGCGCGCTCGGCGCATGGCTGTGCACGCCCCTGCCCCTCCTGTTCGACGACCTGGCGGGGAAAAAGGATGAGGAGCGGAACCGTTCGAACAGCCCTCTATGAGGGGCAGCGGCCAGCGGCGTGCTTGTCGAGTGTATCATTGACGTTTGCTGGAACGCTTTGAAGCTGACCACTTCACGGTGTTTCCAGCTGATCATAAGAACTAAGAACAAAGGCAGGTATACGCCATGCGCAATGCGTTTTGGCGCGGCCTGGCGGCTTTCATGCCCGGCTTGTTTTCCGCTGTAGCGGGCAGGCTGGACGCACGAACGGCTCTCATAATGATGATTGTCATCATGCTGTTGGCTGTTCTCGCCGCCATCTGGTCGCGCCGCAAGCCATGACGCGGGGCACGTCCTTGAATAGGCCGGTTTTTTACCGGTCGGCGTGTCCCGCCATCCTGTCCGCTAGACTTGACAGCGAACGTGTTGCGCAGCGCGAGGACTGGTCAACCGCAGGTTCCTACGGTGTTCCTCGTGTCGCCTCGCCTTCAATAGTTCTTATGTGATTAGCGGGGAGCGTCCTGTTCTCCGGTCTGCTGCGGTTGTTGACAGTGGATCGGGGAGCAGGACGCTTCCTTTTTTTCCACTCCAGCCCGGCTGGTAGGTGGTCCCGTCCTCTTCGAGAGACCGGCTCTGCGGATGTCCCTGACAATACTGTCGAGGCTCGCCTCGCCAATATATATTGGATACGGATTCTCGCTGCTCATGCGGTTGGGAATTAGCAAAAAAGGAGCGCAGCACCCACGACAGGCGCTGCGCCCCTTTTTTGCTAATTCCCAACCTCGACAATGCTGTCGATGGCCGCCTCGTCAACAATATATATCGGGCACAGATCTTCACTGGTCATGCGTCAGCCAACAACCTCAGAGTGTTGCGGTATTTTTCTCCGATGACCTTTATGCAGGAGGCCAGCGTGTAGTCTGACGTCGGTTTCTCCAGGTCCCTGGAACGCAGGATGTCTTCCCGGGTGATCGGCGGGTTCCCGCCTTGTTTGCGCACGTTGCTCCAAGCGGTTCCCGGACGCTGCGACCAGACGAGGAAGTCGAAAGCGGTGAAATCCTTGTACTCTTCGGCGACAGCGTCAACGATCTCCCCGGCTTCCCGCAGACCGTCCGCGTCGACCGGATGCCCGGAGGGAGCCACATGCCGGATCGGCTGTTTCCCGTACTGTTCGAACGCCTCATATACTTCCGGTTCGACCGGCCCGTAGTCTCCTGCTTCGATTCTGGAATCGAACAACGGTTTTCCCGTCGTCGCCAAAGACTTGACCTGCGCGTAGTAGACGAGTTTGTTCAGGGAGGAGTTCGACAAACCTAGATCGGAATGCCGTTCGATGAACAGGTTGGCCACGTCCAACGCTCTCATCCGAATCCTCTTTCCCGTGGACTAGCGGAACCGTTCCGCTTCCTGGCTATGAGTCTAGCAGTCGTCATACCGGAGCGGGCAGGCCGTCCGCCTGTCTGCTAAACTTGATGGCGAACGTGTTGCGCAGCATGAGGACTGGTCAACCGCAGGTTCCTACGGTGTTCCTCGTGTCGCCTCGCCTTCGCTAGTTTTTTATGGGATTAGGGGGGGTACGTCCTGGTGACGCGCCCCTTTTTCTTTTCCTGTGACCCCACGGAAACAAGCTTCGCATGGTTCCCGTAATAGGATCACGTCGGCCCGGCCAACATCAAAAAGAGAGGGCGCGGCGGCTGTCATATCCGCTACGCCCTCTTCTTGGCTTATTCGATCAAATCGAAATTATCCGTCCGGATGATGAACGCGGGCTGCAACTGTTCCACCGTGCCCGTGCGCACCGCCATCGTGTACTGGGGAAGGTTGACGACCACGCCGCTCGTCCACCCGTCCGACCCGTCGTCCGTGTCCGACAGTTTGTCCGCCAACAGGCGGGCCGTGGTCTTGTCGCGTGTCGAATACGCGCACAACGTCCCGTAGCCGAGCATGCTCTGACGGAACACGTCCGGCAGTTGATCGGGGTATTGGGTGGCGAACACGGGGATCACGCCGAACCCGCGCCCCTGTTCGCGCAACGACACGAGGCTGCTCGGGCTTCCCGCCGCTAGAAGGCTCACCTCGTCGCAGACGATGGCCGTGTGCTTGCCTTTCGCCTGCC
The DNA here is from genome assembly GCA_017386585.1 of Aeriscardovia sp. Taxonomy (GTDB): domain Bacteria; phylum Actinomycetota; class Actinomycetes; order Actinomycetales; family Bifidobacteriaceae; genus RGIG7107. The sequence goes on along the minus strand of JAFNPO010000012.1, from coordinate 534 downwards.
AGCCGTCGCACCGGCTGTTGATCGTCTGGTAGAGGGATTGGAGGAGCCAGCTGCCGATGACGCGGTCGATGCCGTCAGGAAGTTTCAACCCGTCATGCGGGGCGGCGATGATCATGTAGTCCGCTGGCTGGTCCAATACCCTGCTCCAGGTGGCGCGCGCCCGCCTCGTGTCGAACAGCCAGCCCACGTCCAACAGCTGGTTGAGCTTGTTGCGCGGGGCTTGCGCGAGTTGTTGGATGTCGCGGTCCGCTCGTTTCGGGGTGTCGTTTTTCGCGCCGCTGCCGCCATAGAGGGCGAGGGCCGCGTCCGCGGCTTCCACCATGTCCCGTTGCAACCGGTTGGCCGTATCCCGTCGAACGTTCATGACGATGGTTCGCAACGCTAACCCCAGGGAGCGGCTGGAGGACACGCCGCCCCGTCCGCCCAACAGGGCGAGATACGCCCATTCCAATACGGTGGCCGGTTGGACGGTCAGTTCGCTTCCCGGGAACTGGCGGGCCGCCTGGATCAAACGCAGCAGGACACCTGGATTGT
>JAFNPO010000067.1 GCA_017386585.1 Aeriscardovia sp. | reverse complement strand
GCGCAGAGGTGGTTTGTCGAGGCCAAGCTGGTCGGCGAGTTCGTTAAGGGCGTGGGTGCGGGCTTCGAGACTGGAGGTGCGTTGTTTTTTGGCGCGGTCAAGGGTGAGTTGGGCATTTTGGTTGGCGCGGTCGAGGAGCTGTCTTTTGTCGCCTCTTTGGGCGACGCGGATGGTGACGGTAGAGCCACGGACGCTTGTGAGCCACTCCTCGAGTTGCTGTTTGTTCTCGGGTTCGATGGGTACGAGGATCTCGGGGGGGATGGGCGCGGTTTCAGAAAAGAGGTCGACGCGACCGGTTTGTTGTTCGCGGTGGTGATGGTTTCGCGTGGCTTTGGCGCGGGTAACGGTAGTCATGGCGGTGGGTGACTGCGAAGCGGCAACGGCGTCGCGCTGTGTAGTCAAGGTGACGTGGGTGGATGGGGCGCTGGTGGCGCTGGTGGCGCGGAACCTATGTGGGTCTATCGTATCCAAGAGCTGGGAATAGATTTGGATAATCATGTCGGCCATGAGTTGTTGGTCGGAGACGTCTTCCACTTTCTCGAGGCTCCAGTTGCGTTCGCCGCGGATGGTGCCGGAACGGACGAAGAAGGCATGAACGGCAGCTTCCAGGTCGTCGCCGGCATAGCCAAAGACGTCTGTATCGACGTCGTCGGCGAATACGACGGCGTTTTCTTCGATAAGGTTGCGCATCATAGCGATTTTGTCGCGCAGGGTGGCGGCTTTTTCGAAGTCGAGGTTGGCGCTCGCCTGTTTCATCTGATCGGTGAGTGTGTGAATGTAGCGGGCACCGAGCCTGCCGGTGAGGATTGCGACCAGTTCCGATACCATGTTCCGGTGTTCTGCTGGTGAAATAGCTCCGATGCAGGGCGCGGAGCAGCGGCCGATGGAGGCCAGGAGGCACGGGCGTCCTAACCGCTGGGCTCGGTGGAACACGTTAGGAGCGCAGGTGCGCACTGGGAATAGTGGCAGCAACCCGTCGAGGGATTCCTTGAGGGCGGCAACCTTGGCGTAGGGGCCAAAGTACCGGGTTTTCTTGGTTTTGCGCGAGCGCGTGATCCAGGTCCGGGGTATCTCCTCGCCGAAGGAGACAGCGAGGAACGGGTAGGTTTTGTCATCTTTGAAAACAACGTTGAAGCGTGGGTTAAACTCCTTGATCCAGGTGTATTCGAGCGTTAGTGCTTCCAGCTCGGTGCCTACGACGGTCCATTCGAGGCTGCGAGCAGCCAGAACCATCGCTTGCGTGCGCGGGTGGAGCATGTTCAGCGGCTGAAAGTAGGAGGTTAACCGGTTGCGGAGGTTTTTGGCTTTACCTACGTAGATGACGCGGCCGTCGGCATCACGCCATTTGTAGACGCCGGGTTTGGTAGGAATGTCGGAGGTCTTAGGGCGCAACAAGTCACGCGAGTCGCCCAGCAGCGGAGACTTGCTTGTGTTGGCGCTCCGATTGCCTAGTTCGCGCGCTGGAGTGACCACTTTCATACCCAACGGTTTTGGTACAGACGCTAGCTTCGTTGAAAACGAGGACTCTGGCGAGTCGCCTGGCATCACTGCGCTCATCGCACCCCCTGCTCCAATAAAGCATTGAGATACTTGCCGGTCCAGCTGTCTGGCGTTGCGGCGATTTGTTCCGGTGTCCCCTGTGCAACGATGGTGCCTCCTCTGTCGCCGCCCTCCGGGCCAAGGTCGATAATCCAGTCGGCACATTTGATGACATCAAGGTTGTGCTCGATGACGATGACCGTGTTGCCCTTGCTCACTAGACTCTGGAGGACCTTTAGCAGCTTGCTAACGTCTTCAAAGTGCAGCCCCGTCGTAGGCTCGTCGAGGATGTAGACTGTCTTGCCGGTGGATCGGCGCTGTAGCTCGGTGGCAAGCTTGACGCGCTGCGACTCGCCGCCCGAGAGTGTCGGGGCGGACTGCCCTAAACGGATATAGCCTAGGCCAACGTCGACGAGCGTGTCCAGGTATCGCGAAATCGACGGGTGTGCCTTGAAGAAACGGGCTGCGTCAGCGATGGGCATGTCGAGGACGTCGGAGACACTCTTGCCATTGTAGAGCACCTCCAGCGTCTCACGGTTGTAGCGTTTACCGTGGCACGTCTCACATTGAACGTACACGTCCGGCAGGAAGTTCATCTCAATCTTGATTGTTCCGTCGCCGTGGCAGATCTCACACCGGCCGCCTTTGACGTTGAAGGAGAACCGGCCCGGCCCGTACCCGCGGACTTGCGCCTCAGGGGTTTTAGCGAACAGCTGGCGGATCTTATCCCAGACGCCGGTGTACGTGGCCGGGTTGGAGCGAGGCGTTCGGCCGATAGGATTCTGGTCAACGTGGACGACCTTATCGAGGTTCTCAAGGCCCTCAACGCGCGTATGCTTACCAGGCACGATGCGTGCCCCGTTAAGCCGATCGGCAAGCACCGGGTATAGGATGTCGTCGATAAGCGTGGATTTGCCAGATCCGGAGACGCCGGTGACCACTGTCAGGGTTCCCAGCGGGATGTTTACGTCAATTCCGCGCAGGTTGTTTTCGCGAGCGCCGACCACGCGGAGCATACGGGACTGGTCAACGTTCCGCCGTTTTTTCGGTACGTCGATGCGGCGCCGACCAGCAAGGTAGTCGCCGGTGATGGATGCGGAGGCGGCGGTAATGTCTTTCGCCGGCCCGGAGTAGACGATGCGTCCGCCGTTCTCGCCGGCGCCGGGTCCTACATCAACAAGCCAGTTAGCCTTTTCGATGGTCTCCTGGTCGTGCTCGACGACGATAAGAGTGTTACCTAGGTCGCGTAGGCGCTGAAGAGTGGCGATCATGCGGTCGTTGTCACGCTGGTGTAGGCCAATGGAGGGTTCGTCGAGGACATACATGACGCCCACGAGGCCGGAGCCGATTTGCGTAGCCAGGCGGATGCGCTGCGCTTCGCCGCCGGAGAGTGTTCCGGCCGAACGCGATAGGGTTAGATAGTCGAGGCCAACATCGTGCAGGAATCGCAGGCGCGCGACAATTTCCCTGAGAACTTCGCTAGCGATCTGGCGGGCTGAACCCGTCAACCGTAAGCTGGACGCCCATTCCAGCTCTTTCGAGATGGGCATGTCGCACACGTCGGCGATGGATTTGCTGTCAACGGTCACGGCGAGCACTTCCGGTTTGAGCCTTTTGCCGTGGCATGCCTCGCAGGGCACTTGACGCATGTAGGACTCGTAGTATTCGCGCATCGAGTCGGATTCAGTTTCTTTGCGGCGGCGTTGGAGCGTCCTGACGACGCCCTCGAAACCGGTGCTGTATTCGCGAAGTCGTCCCCAGCGGTTGCGATAGGACACGTCAACCTTGAAATCGTGTCCATACAGGATGGCGTCACGCGCTTTCTTGGACAGGTCCTTCCAAGGGATGTCCAGGGAGAAGTCGAGTTCGTCGGCTAAGCCTTCGAGCAAGTGCTCGTAGTATTCCGCAGCAGTCTTGTTCTGCGACCACGGCTCGATGGCACCTTCGCGCAACGTTTTATCCGGGTCAGGCACGACGAGTTCGGGGTCGATCTCCAATTTGTAACCGATGCCGGAGCAGGTTGGACAGGCGCCGTACGGGGCGTTGAATGAGAAGGTGCGTGGCTCAATTTCGCCAGCTTCATACGGGTGACCGTTAGGGCAGCCGCGGTTTTCGGAGAATAGTTGGTGGCGGTGTGGATCGTTGACGTCTAGGTCGATGAAGTCAGCGGTCATCCGCCCACCTGACAGGTGTAGCGCTGTCTCCACCGAGTCTGTCAAACGCTGGCGCGCTTGCGGTTTAACAACCAGCCGGTCGACGACTACGGCGATTGAGTGCTTGCTCTGCTTCTTAAGGGGGACGTCGACCGGTAGACGCACAATTTTTCCGTCGATGAGAGCGCGAACGTAGCCGTCGGCTGCCAACGAAGCCAGCAGTTCCTTGAACTCGCCTTTCTTACCTTCAACGACGGGCGCCAACACCTGGAAGCGCGTGCCTTGCGGGTATTGCAGGAGAGTATCGACCATCTGCTGGGGTGTTTGACTGGCGACCGGGGCGCCGCATACTGGGCAGTGGGGTTCACCCACGCGGGCGAACAGTAGGCGCAGGTAGTCGTAGATCTCCGTGATGGTGCCGACAGTTGAGCGCGGGTTACGGTTCGTTGTTTTCTGGTCGATGGACACAGCCGGGCTGAGGCCCTCAATGAAGTCAACGTCTGGTTTGTCCATCTGACCGAGGAATTGGCGCGCGTAGGCGCTGAGAGACTGCACGTAGCGGCGCTGACCTTCAGCGAACAGCGTGTCGAAGGCGATGGACGACTTTCCCGAGCCGGATAGACCGGTGAACACGACCATCTCGTCGCGTGGAAACTCCAGGTCAACGTTCTTAAGATTGTGCTCGCGCGCGCCCTGGAGGATGATCTTGCGGTCGCGTGGCATGTCACTCAGGTCAGCGATGACGGTTCCTTGAGGCGAAGGGACCGTCGGGAATGGAACGGTGACCGGTGCGTTGGCCATCTCAAGCCTTCTTCCGCCCGCGCGGGCATCCAGTGAATCGAGTTTCCTCTAGAATACGCGTCCGGCAACTAATGGCGAACATTTGTCCGATGAAGGCGTAACACTGTCGGAAAATGTGCTGGCGCGCGTCCGACGAGCACCTTATGATGGACGCCGTATTTCTCTTTCCCGCTCGCGACGATTCGCGCCGGGGGTCCGCCACGGACTACGCCCTCATAAAGGAAGTCAATATCAGCATGGGCATCACTGCCACCAACCTCGAGATTCGCATCGGAGCGCGCCAACTGCTGTCGCCGACCAGCTTCACCGTCGACGCGGGCGACCGCATTGGCCTCGTCGGCCGAAACGGCGCCGGCAAGACTACGCTCACCCGCGTTATCACTGGCGGCATGCTTCCCGCAGGTGGAACGGTCACAACCACTGGCAAGCTCGGCTATCTGCCACAGTCGACCCACACCGCCGATCAGGAGCAGATCGCTCTGGACCGTATCATGTCCGCTCGCGACATCGCCGCTATCATTGCTCGCCTGCGCAAAGCCGAGAAAGAGATGACGGACTCGGACCCTCAGGTCATGGGGAAAGCCATGAAACGCTTCGACCGGGCTCAAGGCGAGTTCGAGAACGCTGGCGGCTATGCTGCCCAGTCGCAAGCCATCCGAATGGGCGAAAGCCTAGGCCTGAGCCAAGAAACCCTCAAGCGCCCGTTGGGCACACTCTCCGGGGGTCAAAGAAGACGCGTCGAGCTGGCGCGTATCCTCTTCTCTAACGCGGACACACTCGTGCTCGACGAGCCAACTAACCATCTGGACGCAGACTCCATCAAATGGTTGAAGAAATACCTGCAGAACTTCAAGGGCGGTTTCCTTGTCATCTCCCACGCCGCGGAGCTACTGGATGAGACCGTCAACCGCGTCTGGCACCTCGATGCAGCCACGGGCGTCATCGACATGTATAACCTCGGCTGGAGCGCCTACCTCAAGCAGCGGGTCCTGGACGAGGAACGCCGCAAACGTGAACGCGAGGTTGCCCGCAAGAAGGCTGACCGTCTCATGAAGGAAGGCATCCGCCTACACGCCAAGGCTCGCAAGGCCGTCGCCGCACGCAACATGATGCGCCGCGCGGAGAAGCTCATGGAGGGCGTAGCCCCCGAGGCAAAGAAGGAGAAGGTCGCCGACCTGCGTTTGCCGAACCCGGCGCCTTGCGGTAGAACACCGATCATAGCCAAGGGTATCTCCCGCTGGTACGGTTCCGATGAGATCTTCACCGATGTCAACCTCGCTATCGACAAGGGTTCGCGCGTTGTCATCCTGGGAGTTAACGGTGCCGGCAAAACCAGCATGCTGCGTATCCTCGCCAATGAGGACAAACCGGACACTGGAGAAATCGTCTACGGCCACGGCTGTAAAATCGGCTACTTCGCTCAGGAGCACGACACCCTAGACACCGACGCGACAGTACTAGAGAACCTCCAGCACGCTTCCCCCGACCTGGACAACACCCAGGCCCGCACCATTTTGGGCGGCTTTCTTTTCTCCGGCGACGAAGTATACAAGCCCGCTCGTGTGCTCTCTGGTGGCGAAAAGACGCGCCTAGCGCTCGCCACGCTCGTCACCAGCCAAGCCAACGTCCTGCTTCTCGACGAGCCGACCAACAACCTCGATCCTGAAAGCCGTGACCAGATTCTATCCGCTATCTCCCAATATGAGGGCGCTATCGTCTTGGTCACTCACGACCAAGGGGCCGTTACGGCGCTGCGCCCCGAGCGCGTATTGCTACTGCCTGACGGAGACGAGGACCTTTGGGACGACGCCTATCTCGACCTCGTTACAGAGGAATGAACAAAAAAACACGGCATAGTCCATCAGTGAAAAAACCAAGAAGGGAAAAAGAATGGCATTGAATCTGGTGCATCAAGCCCGTGTCCTCGCCGAGGCCTGGAAGGCTAAACGCACTATCGTCCTAGCGAAAGAACCGGACGGCGATCGTTTTGGAACCGTTGAACCGTCCCAAGATTGCGCCGCTGCCGCGAATGTCGCCGGACTGCCGCCCCTGCGGTTCCTAGCCGTGGGAGATTCCATGGCAGCAGCCTGTGGAACCAGCAGTCAGCAACACGGCCTCATCCCCCAGTTCTGCTCCCTGTTGGCCGACGCCACGGGCCGGTCCATCGCCTGGCGGACGGACGGACGTCTCGGTGCCACGTTACGCCGCGTGCGCTACCGCCAGCTGCCAGTCGTCGATGGCCAATGGGACTGCCTCATCATCTGCGCCGGCTCGAACGATATCATGGCCAATCGCGCCCCGGATAGTCAATGGATCCAGGAGCTGCGTGAATCCCTAGACATGGCTCGCCAGCACGCCCACCGTGTCATCATCTTCCCTGCCGGACAGCTCTACTCCATTCCTGCTCTGGGTCCGGCGCTCGCTGACGACCTGAAGCGGAAAGTCTTCGCCCAGGCGGAAGCCGTCAAAAAGGTGTGCGAGCCGATGGAAGACGTCACGTACCTAGAGTGGACGCACGGCATCCCCTTTGGAGAAATGAAATGGTTCTGGTGCTCTGACTGCTTCCATCCCAGCTACGAAGGCTATGGCGTCATCTCCCACTTCCTCATGGATAAAATGACGGCCGACGACATCGCCGATCTGTCAGGCTGGTGCGAACCCGACAAATCGGATGCTGATTGAGCGCGCATCGGCTCCAGGCAGCATCATCCATGAGGTACTCGTCGGCAATGGTATCTCCGACGCGTAGATGCCATCAGTTCAACGGCTGGGCGTTAGCAGCCCAGATTTTTGCTCTGGGCGGTGACCATCCCCCACTAAATCCAGCAGCGTACATCTGTCAGCGCCCTGAGGCCGTCGAACTTCTCCTTGGGGCGCCCCGGACCGGCTAAAGCTCCTTCTGGGCGTCTGGCCCCATTTCTCCAACCAGGATTATTCTCCTGCAGAATCTTCAGATTCGACACCACTGTCTGCCCGACGGGCCGGTACGTGTTTCTAGCCGGATCGGACACGCACCGACGTTAAGCGTTTCTCGTGCTGGGCTAAAGGCGTCCCGTTTGCCCGCCAGTTCGTGGATTGTGACGAAGTCAATTTCGCGCTGCCCAACGATAGTTTTCAAATGTCCTATTCCCCAACAGTTTTGGCCTAGATTTAAGTCCCTTCCGTGCCTTGGCCAATGACCGCCAAATCAAACAGGAGCTGCTGGATAACTCTTTCGCAGTCCCCCGATAGACAGATACGGGGATGGCTATGAGGTGACAACGCCGGTAGATGCTGTCGTATCGGGTTGGCGACTTCATCTGTTTCACTCTTCTGATAGCCACGCTGTCGGCGTGCTAGCGCGGAGACTATGGTTCTCGTTGCCCGTCGAACGTGGTTGACGCGACGACAGTTTGCTCCGCCATTTTCTGGTTCTCTCCGCGCAGGATAGCGAGGTTCTCACCCAGTTCCCGCAGCGTCTTTCTGATTTTGCGGTCGGAGAGGTCACCGCGCAGCTCCAGGTTCTTCAGTTCACCAGGACAATCGATATCGACGTACATGTCCTTGGAGCCGTGGGTGTGCGCCGTTAAAGCTGGGAAGCCTTCGGCCATCGTCCGTGAGGTGACGATGAAGCCGGTGTGTCCGATCATCTGGTGGTTCGGCCGCACGGACAGTCCTTCGGACTTCCAAGACCGCTCGATGTCCTCGATGATCTCGGGTACGGTCCATCGTCGCGAGGAGCGTAGCGTCTCACACACCTTGCTCATTTGCGTGACTGTCGTCACATAGGCGACCATGATGCCGCCCGGCGCCAGCACCCGCCAGGCCTCGTCGAGACGATTCCAGGGATCCAGCAGATCGAACAAGATGCGGTCGACGCTATGGGCCGACATTAGCGAAGCGACATGATCGAAGTCGTCGGTGACACACTCCCACCATCGCGGTAAGAATCCGTAGTACATCTCAACATTGCCGCGGCAAATGTCCGCAAAATCAGCGCGCTTCTCAATGGTCGTTACAGATCCCTTCGGCCCAACAGTATCGACAAGCGCCAGGGACATCGCGCCCGAGCCACCGCCAGACTCTAACACGCGCATACCTCGGCGCACGTCGCCGTACATCAACGCTTGCGCGATATCCTTGGGGTACATGATTTGTGCGCCGCGTGGCATGGACAGCTGATAGTCCATCAGTCGTGGGCGTAACACGACGAACTGCCAGCCTCCGGTACGGCGCTGGGCTGCCGATGTCGAACCTAACGAGTGACGTAATGCACTAACAGTCGTTATCACCTCGCCAGGGACAGAGCCGATGACGTCGTCGTGCCTGACAAGACCGTGGTCTGTCTGGGTCGTTTCGCCGGTCCGCAGCTGGATCGTGATCTTCTTACCCTTACGATCCGTCAGCTGCGCTTTCTCACCCGCACGGAACGGCCTCCCCGACTCCGCTCCCGATTTCTTTTGGACTTCCTGCTCAATACGCTCGTGTGCTTGCTCCGCCATCCTCTTCCTTTCCAGAATCGTCGATAACGGCGCCATCGTATCAGGCACAGGAACCACCTGAGGGTAGATAGTATCGGATTAGTCTGCCTCCCCGTTTTCAAACTGTGAGTTATACAGCTTCGCGTAGGCGCCGCCTCGGGCGAGCAGCCCGTCGTGGGTTCCTTGTTCAACGATTGAACCGTGATTAACTACAAGGATGCAGTCCGCATTGCGAATGGTCGACAAGCGGTGTGCGATGACGAAGCTGGTGCGCCCCTCACGCAGCGTGTTCATCGCCTGCTGTACCAGTATCTCCGTGCGTGTGTCGACGGAGCTAGTCGCCTCGTCTAGGATAAGGATGTCCGGGTCGGACAGAAACGCCCGACAGATGGTCAGCAGCTGGCGCTCGCCCTGAGACAGCGAGCTGTTGTCGGTGTCGATTGGCGTGTCGTAGCCCTGCGATAAGTGGCTGACGAAGTCATCCACATGCGTGGCCTTCGTGCCTTCGAGGAACTGCTCTTGGGTGATCTCCTGGCCTGGCTTGAGACCGTAGAGAAGGTTCTCGCGGATAGTGCCGTTGAATAGCCAAGTGTCTTGCAGGACCATGCCAAAGTGCGAGCGCAGATCGTGGCGGGTCACGGCGGCAGTGTTTACGCCGTCCACGGTGATGCGGCCGCCTTGAATCTCGTAGAAGCGCATGAGCAGGTTGATGATGGTCGTTTTGCCGGCGCCAGTCGGCCCAACAATGGCGATCATCTGGCCCGGTTTAGCCTCGAGGGACAGGTCTTCGATGAGCGGTTCCTTCGGGTCGTAGGAGAAGCAGACGTCGTTGAAGCGAACATGGCCGTTGATATGGCCGTCTGCGCGCGTCGGAATGGTCAGCGGATGAGCTGGATCGGGGGTCTCATCTTGAGCATCGAGAAAGTCGAAGACGCGCTTGGCGGACGCGAGTGCCGACTGGAGGTTGGTAGACATGGAGGCTAGCTGACTGACTGGACGTTGTGCTTGGCGGGTGTACTGGGCGAAAGCTTGGAAGTTACCCAAGCTCAGGGTGCCGTGCATGACTTGCAGACCGCCGACAATGACGACGGCAACGAAGACGAGGTTTCCTAGGAAACTACCGACTGGGTTGATTGAGCCGGATAGTGCCTGCGCGCGGAAGCTAGCCCGGTAGAACCGATCGTTCTCCCGGGCGAAGCGTCGTGCACAGTTCGCCTGCTGGCCGTAAGCGCGTACGACGCCAATACCGGAGAAAGTCTCCTCTACGTCGGAGTCTATGACGCCGGTGGCGTCCCATTGGGCAGCGAAGCTCGGCTGGGACTTCTTGACGATGACGCGCGTAGCGATGAGAATCAGTGGGATGGACACAAGGCTCAGTAGTGTCAGGCCGCCAGAGATGGTCAGCATCATGACGATGACACCTATGAGCATGAAGATTGAAAAGAGCATCTGGCCGAGAATCTGCTGCAGCGACGAGGTGATGTTGTCGACGTCGTTGACCGTGGTCGACATGATCTGGCCGCGCGGCACGCGGTCGAAGTAGGCTAGCGGCAGGTGGTTAATCTTGTGTTCAATCTCTTGGCGCATACGGTATACGGCTTCTGTCACGATTTTAGACAGTAGGTAGTTCTCCCACAGGCGCAGCAGAGATGCGACGATGTAGATGATTGTTACCCACACCAGGACGTGAGCGAAAGCTGTCCAGTCCATCCCCTGTTTGAGGTTGATATTCATGGAGTTGACCATGCCAGCGATCTTGCCCATACCGTGGGCGTCCATCAGTTTGATGATGAGTGACTTGGGTGTGCCCGGGCGAAATCCGGCTTTGATGAGCTCCTCCGACATGAGACCTGAAAAGAGGATATTGGTGGCTTTGCCTAGGACTTTTGGACTGAGAACGGTGAGGGTCACGCCGCCCGCGCCGGTGAGGATGGCTAACGTCATCCATGTTTTGTGTTCGAATAGGTAGGACGCCAGGCGTTTGAGGACCGAGTCACGGTCGGCTTTGCTCAACGTGGGTGCTGCTTTCACGCGCGCCATGTCACTTTCCCCCTTCCTGGACGGTGTTCGCGGAGCCGGTGCGGTCTCCGCCCTGCGAGTCGACGATTTGCCGGTAGACGTCGCAGTCCTTCATCAGTGACTCGTGGTTGCCTTCGCCAACAATCTGGCCCTTGTCCAGTACGATGATCTTTTCGGCGTCGCGGATTGAGGCGGCTCGCTGCGCGACCAGCAGGAACGTCGAGTGGGAGACCACCGGTCGCAGTGCTAGGCGTAACTTCCTGTCGGTCGTCATGTCCAGAGCGGAGAAAGAGTCGTCCATTGCGTAGAGCACGGGATTGCGCACTAGAGCGCGGGCGATGCATAGGCGCTGCTTTTGGCCACCAGAGAAGTTTGTGCCGCCTTCGGAGACGCGTGAATCGAGACCGTCAGGCATTTCACGGACGAAGTCCTCCGCTTGTGCGATTCTCAGAGCTTTCCAGATTTCCTCGTCAGTGGCGTCTGCGTTGCCGAAGCGCATGTTCGAGCGGATTGTTCCGGTGAACAGACGGGCTGTTTGTGGAACGGGTCCGAACAGGGTGGCCAATTGGTGCGGGTCGAATTCGCGCAGGTCGTGACCGTCGAGCAGGATCTGACCATCCGTGGTGTCGTAGATGCGCTGGGCCAGTTCCAGCACCGTTGTTTTTCCGGCTCCGGTGGGGCCAATGAAAGCCGTCATCTGGTCTGGTTCAGCTACGAAGGAGACGTGCTCCAGGACAGGGGCCGATGCCCCGGGGTATGTGAAGCTGACGTCCTGGAACTCCAGGCGCCCTTTGCACCGCTGCGGGAAGTACGGGTGGGCGGGCGCCGCTACGCTTGGTTTCTGGTTGATGACCTCTAGCAAGCGTTTGCTGGCCACCGACGCGCGCGGCAGTGTGACCGACATCATGGCGGCCATCATGAAGCCCATGAGAATGATCATGAGGTACTGGATGAATGCTTGTAGCGCGCCGATCGGCATGTTACCCGATTCGATAAGGTGTCCGCCAAACCACATGATGGCAATGTTGAAGATACTGGTGATGAACCACATAATCGGTCCCAGAGCACCCATGAGGAAACCGACCGGCAGCAGGACGTCGCTTGTTGCTGTGTTCGCTTTCTCGAAACGTTGCGACTCTGTGCTTTCTCGGACGAAGGCGCGTACGACGCGCACACCCGTGACCTGCTCGCGGATGACGAGGTTGATGGCGTCAAGCTTAGCTTGCAGCCGCTTGAACAGCGGGCCAATCTTGGAGAAGATAATGCCAGTGACGAGCATCACGATTGGCAGGATAACCGCGATGGACCACGTCAGCTCGCCATTCTGCTGAATGGCCATGACCAAGCCACCGACGAACATAATCGGCGCCTGCAGCACGAAGAGGAACGCCTGGAACGTGGCGTTCTGCACTTGGTAAATATCATTCGTGGAACGGGTGATGAGCGAACCCGTTGAGTACCGATCAACTTCTGCCTGGCATAGGTTCTCCGATGCGGAGAAGAAATCGCGGCGCACCTCGTATGCCAGGCGCGTCGAAATGCGCGAGCAGACTACCACCGCAGCGATGTTCGCTAAGCCTTGAACGACAGCGATGACAATCATGATGAAACCGATGTGGTAGATTTTGCTGCCATCGCCAACGGCGACGCCTTGGTCAATCACCTCCGCCTGCAAGTTCGGCAGATATAGGTTTAGAAACGCCTGAATCACCTGGAAGAACACCAACAGGGCCACTTGTGGCTTGTAAGGGCGCAAATACCGCAGGAGTAGTTTCGTCATTCGCCGTACCTCATTGTCGAAAACCCATCGAACAGTCTACTCCTTGGGACAATTGAACCACTCTGGGATACTCCATAGGCATAGAGACAGAAGCCCGCTTGACAGCGGGTGTCGAGCAAGTCCACAGGCGAGTGACTTACAGACCGGGCAAAGGGTCTGAAGGTATGCAGACAGCCCGGCCTGCACACGTGGATTTGGTTGGATATCGAGGAGGGCTGGGGAATCCCGTCGTCCTGGGTCTTCGATGGATGGTGTTCGCTGCCTGTTCCACCTCTTCTCGCGCGTTGGCGCGTCACACGGCCGTACCGTTCTCGTCCACGTATGGATTGACGTCGCGCGGACTTTGCACGATGAACAGGCTGAGGACGCCCGCCAGAAAAACGGCACTGACCGTGACGATGCCCCACATCGGCAGGTTCGGGATCCACATGACGATGATGAAAGCAAGAGCCGATAGCACTATAACGGTCCAGGTGACAATCTTGGCGTTGCCCCAGCCGGTGTGTCGACGCGAACTCATCGGGTCGGGAGATAACGCGGCGACGTCGGCGTCGGTGATGGTGGCGACGCGGCCGGGACGCCACTCCAGCGCGACATTCTCGACGGTCCGGACTCGCTGGTCGAAGCTGGCTTGCGTCGTCGTGCTGCCACTGGCTTCCGGCCGCTCGTTCTTCGCACTCTGGCGTTGCGTGCGTCCGTTCGTCCTGCGCTGCTCCCTGTTTGTCATGCTTTGCCCTCCTACACCGGCTTGCGGCGCTCTTATCGGCAAACATTCTACGTTCACCCCTGTATCGCCAAGCTGTCCGCTAGGCGTTCCACGATGATGTCGTTGAGGAGGCGTCCTCGTAGTGTCGGCCGGATGCGCGTCTCGCCTTTTGGGGTGTGCAGTCGTTCTACTAGTCCCTCACCCTCCAGGCGCTTCGCTTCCTGCAACGCGGTCGGCGGAAGCGGATGTCTGATTGCTGCTTCCAGGCGTTTGCGGGACAGACCTTCGCGCAGGCGCAGTCCGAGGAGGACGATCTCTTCGACGTTCTCCGCATCAGTGATGAGTTCGTCGCCTGCCCACGGCAGGACTCCAGCGTTCAGGGCCTGCGCCCATTCTCTCGGATGCGCAATGTCCCAGGCGCGTAGGCGCCCGTAGTGCGAATGTGCGCCTGGACCGACGCCAGCCCAGTCAACATTGTGCCAATAACCTAGGTTGTGCTGCGACTCTTGACCGGAGCGAGCCCAGTTGGAAATCTCGTACCAGTGCAGTCCTGCCTCTCCTAGCAGCGCGTCGGCGATTTCGTATTTGTCGGCTTCGTCGTCGTCGTCGGGCGCCGACAGGATACCAGCCCGGATGCGTCGGCCCATTTTTGTCGTCGGCGCAACGGTCAGTGCGTAGCAGGAAACATGGTCCACGCCAAGGTTTAACGCCGCACTCACAGAGCGCTCCCACTCCTCGGGGGTTTCGCCCGGTGTCCCATAGATGAGGTCGATACTGGAGCGCAATCCATGGCGGTGAGCAGCTTCAACACCCATGACGACGTTAGCCTGTTCGTGTGTGCGGTCGAGGACGCGCAGCACGCGCGGCACGGCTGACTGCATACCGAAAGAGACGCGCGTGAAGCCGCCATCGGCCAGCTCGGCTATTGAATCGTTTGTCACTGTGTCCGGGTTCGCTTCGGTCGTGATTTCCGCGCCGGGGACAATTCCCCACAACGCATCGATGGCGGTGACGATGCGGACGAGGTCGCGCGAAGGTAGAATGGTTGGTGTGCCGCCGCCGAAAAACACGGTGGAAGCCGGTTTCGGTTCGACGCCATTGCGCTGCTGCCAGCGGTGCAGCAACTCCATCTCCCGAATTGCGAGGTTCACGTAGTTGCCGCGGCTGGCGCCCGAACCCATGTCGACGGCGGTGTACGTGTTGAAATCGCAGTAGCCGCAGCGTCTCACGCAGAACGGGATGTGAACGTACACCTCGAACGGCTCCTGCGTACGGGACTGGTCATTGCAGGCGATATACCGACCGTGCTCATCCTGTTGGCGACATATCTGTCGCCAAGTGTCCGCGCCGGAGGTTGAAGCGGGTATCGTGTTGGTGCCGGTGCTGCGGAATCCCTCGGTATCCTTCCTGGCGCCGGGTTTGAAAGTGCTGGTCATGCTGCGGCCTTGCGTGCGGCCGCACGGATCTTGTCGCGTGTGTCTTTGTCGGTGGTATCCACCGTTGAGAGTGCCGCGATGAACGCTTCCTGCGGAACCTGGACGTTGCCGAGCAGCTTCATACGTTTCTTGCCGGCTTTCTGTTTCTCCAGAAGTTTCCTCTTGCGGGTGATATCACCGCCGTAGCATTTGGCGAGCACATCTTTGCGTAGTGCGGAGATGGTTTCGCGCGCGATGATGCGCGCGCCGATAGCCGCTTGAACCGGGATTTCGAATTGCTGGCGCGGAATGAGTTTCTGCAGTTTTTTCGTCATCATGACGCCGTATGCGTAAGACTTGTCGCGGTGGACGATAGCGCTAAAGGCGTCGATGCGTTCACCGTGGATGAGGATGTCGACTTTGACGAGATCGGCGCCCTGCTCACCGTCCTCATGGTAGTCAAGCGTCGCGTACCCTTTGGTGTGGGATTTAAGCTGGTCGAAGAAGTCAAAGACGATTTCACCCAGTGGGATGCGGTAGTGCAGGTCCACGCGTTCGGCACTGATGTACTCCATATTCTTCATCTCACCGCGGTGTTCTTGGCACAGGGTCATGACATCGCCGATATAGTCCTTCGGCGTGACGATGTCAACGTCGGCCATGGGTTCGTACACCGCGCGAATCTTACCATCGGGGTATTCGCTCGGGTTGCTCCGCCTCTATGGGGTCTTTGGAAACTATGCCTTTGAGGGTGTCGCCAGCGAGCCATGTGTTGTCGTCGAGCTCGTTGGTTAGGACGAACCTCTTGCCGAAGAGCTGGGCTTTTTCATGCTGTTTGTGCATGTCCCCGGAGGCCGTAGTAAATACTTTGACGTCTATGGAGGTGGCCGCATAAGACCCCAGGGCGGCGTTTATGGGGTTGAAAATCGAACTCTTGCCCGCTCCGTGAGGCCCGCACCAGATATGCAGAAGAGGGTCCTGTCCACCGTCAGTCAGAAGCCCGTAAAGGGAAAAGCCGATCGCCCTCTGCAGGTAGTCCCGCTTGTCG
>JAFNPO010000011.1 GCA_017386585.1 Aeriscardovia sp. | reverse complement strand
GCAGTTAATGTATTACCTGCGTTTCAGGAGCTTATAAAAAATCGAGTAACATATATTGCGGAAAAACAACAGCTTCATAAAGAAAATTGTCCTTTGGACAGCCGTTGCGCCCTCTCTTCTTGATATTGGCCGGGCCGACGTGATCCTCTACGCGAACTATGTGAAGCTTGTTTCCGTGGTGTCACAGAAAAAAAGGGGGCGTGCCACCAGGACGCACCCCCTAATCCCATAAAAACTAGCGAAGGCGAGGCGACACGAGGAACACCATAGGGGAAACCCGTGGTTGACCAGTCCTCGCGCTGCGCAACACGTTCGCCATCCAGTCTAGCAGACAGGACGGCCTGCCCGCTCCGGTAGACGACTGCTAGACTCATGGCCAGGAAGCGGAACGGTTCCGCTTATTCACGGGAAAGGGGATCGGGATGAGAGCGTTGGACGTGGCCAACCTGTTCATCGAACGGCATTCCGATCTGGGTTTGTCGAACTCCTCCTTGAACAAGCTCGTCTACTATGCCCAGGTGGAGTCTTTGGCGACGACGGGAAAACCGTTGTTCGATTCCAGGATCGAAGCAGGAGACTACGGGCCGGTCGAACCGGAAGTGTACCAGGCGTTCGAACAGTACGGGAAACAGCCGATCCAGCATGCGGCTCCCTCCGGGCATCCGGTCGACGGGCGCGCTCTGCGGGAAGCCGAGAAAATCGTCGACGCTGTCGCCGAAGAGTACAAGGATTTCACCGCTTTCGACTTCCTCGTCTGGTCGCAGCGTCCGGGAAGCGCTTGGAGCAACGTGCGCAAGCAAGGCGGGAACCCGCCGATCACCCGGCAGGATATTCTGCGTTCCAGGGACCGGGAGAAACCGACGGCAAGCGACACGCTGGCCTCCTGCATCGAAAGCGTCGGTGAGGAATACCCCAATACCTTCAGGTTACTGGCCGACGCATGAGCAGCGAGGATCCGTGCCCGATATATGTTGACGAGGCAAGCCTCGACAGCATTGTCGAGGAAATCCGCGGAGCGCATGCGGCAGCTCTCGAAAGCGGCGGCTTGCCGTTGGACCGCGAGATGGACGGGCAGGCTGTTTCCCCGGTCGTATACGCGGCATTCGCTTCCGGAAGGGAGTTCCCGACGATCTACGAGCAGATCGCTTTCTTCGCCGTGCATCTATCGACCCGCCATGCTTTCGCGGACGGCAACAAAAGAACAACCGTGCGCGCGTCGCTAGGGTTGCTGAAAACCAGCGGAATTGATCTCGACATCGATGACAGCGCCGATCCGATGAACAACGAGTTGTACAAAATGATCGAGGCCGTCGTATGCGAACGCATGGATTACGATCAGCTCGCCGGATTCTTCCGGGAGCATGCACGGAAGCGTTGAAATCCCATCCTCGAGGATGGAGCCAATCACCAGTCCTCAGAGACGACAGGCCAGAGTGGGGAAAAGGAAGCGTCCCGTTCCCCGATCCGCTGCCGACAACCGCAGCAGACCGGAGAATGGGACGCTCCCGTCTCGGATAAAGAAAACGATTGAAAGCGTGGCAACACGGGGAACACCGCCGGAAACCGGTGGTTGACTGGTCCTCGCACTGCGCTTACTATGTTCACTGCTAGATCTAGCACAGGATGGCGGGGCATGCCGACCGGTCGGAAACCAGTCTCCTTGAAGGCGTGCCCCGCGTTGTGACCTGCGGTGCGACCAGATGGCGGCGAGAACAGCCAACAGCATGATGATGACCATCATTATGAGAGCCGTTCGTGCGTCCAGCCTGCCCGCTACAGCGGAGAACAAGCCGGGCATGAAAGCCGCCAGGCCGCGCCAAAACATAGTGCGCAAGCCAAACTCGCTTTCTCTTGTTTTCTTTGTTCGATAGCCGGAAACCCCGTGGAGCAATCAATCCCAAAGCGTTCCAGCAAACGTCAATAACACTCGACAAGCACGCCGGCCGCCGCTGTCCGTCATAGGGGGCCGTTTAAACGGTTCCGCTCCTCATCCTCTTTTCCCGCCAGGTCGTCGAACAGGAGGGCCAGGGGCGTGCACAGCCATGCGCCGAGCGCGCCCAGCCACCACCGTTCCACGAGACAGGCGACGATGAGAAGCAGGGCCGCCGCCATGTCCAAACACAGGAGCTTCGGACCTTTCACCGTTTCCGCCTCCCTTCTCCCGGT
>JAFNPO010000066.1 GCA_017386585.1 Aeriscardovia sp. | reverse complement strand
GGTGCGTCGGAGGAGGCCATCGCTAAGGATTATCAAATGCTGCTAACGCAGTGGAATGATGTTCTCAAGCAGTATGAGGAGTTCGAGGACTCGCACCGCCCGCGGCTGCTGCGCGGCGAGCAGGACGTTGCCATTCGGGTGGTGCGCGACACGTTTAACGACGATTTCCGCCAGCTGGTCGTTGAGGGCGAAAACGTCTACGGCCGCATCAAGCACTATCTTTCCACAATGGCCCCGGACCTACTAGGCCGCTTGCACTACTGGGATCCAGCCGAGCACGCTGGCCAGGATGTTTTCGATCGGTGGAAGATTGACAGCCAACTACGCAAGGGCATGGAGCGCCAGGTGTATCTGCCCAGCGGTGGCTCTCTTGTCATCGACCGTACCGAGGCTATGACGACTATCGACGTTAATACTGGCCGCTTTATTGGCAAGGGTAAGTCCCTCGAGGAAACCGTCACTCGGTGTAATCTGGAGGCAGCCGAGGAAATCGTCCGCCAGCTGCGCCTCCGCGACATCGGCGGTATGATTATGATCGATTTTGTCGATATGGTCTTGGAGTCCAACCGTGACCTTGTGCTGCACCGTCTGGTAGAGTGCCTGGCGCGCGACCACACGAAGCACCAAGTAGCTGAGGTCACCAGCCTGGGCCTCGTTCAGATGACTCGCAAACGTGTAGGACAGGGACTGGTTGAGGCGTTTTCCGAGGAGTGTCCGACCTGCCATGGCCGTGGCTTCATCATCCATGAGGATCCGACTATCAATTCCTCCGCCGACGATCCATACGAGGTCAAAGGCGGTGACCCGTTTGAGAAACCTCGCAGCAGGCGTCATGCCGAACTGCAGCGCGTCACAGCGTCGACGCGAGAGTCCGTTCTGACATCCACTGGCTCGAGTACGGAAGTCAAGGCTAAGCTCGCTGCCATCGCCGCTGCGGCCACGAAAAAAAGCGAGCTGGCCGATTCCACGGGCGAGAGAGACAACCCAAAAGAGTAAAAACACGCGTCGTTTTCATCAGCCCTGTGGTACTTTGCGGAACAGAATTCATTCTCTCCTATAGCGGGGTTTGACGAAACGAGCGGCGTTTTGTACATTCTTCAGTGTATATTCGTGTGTCGGTGTCTTATCGTGCCTAAAGTTCCTGGTGCGGTGAGGTAAAATTTTGAAACAGGCAAGGTAGGGGCTATGTACGCGATTGTGAAGGCTGGCGGACACCAGGAGAAAGTTGAGGTTGGCGACGAGATTACCGTTAACCGCCTTGCGGCGAAGAAAGGTGGTACGGTCGAATTTCCCGTTGTTCTTTTTGTCGATGGTTCCAAGGCCGTGATTGCGGCTCAGGATCTTGCGAAGATCCATGTTGAGGGTGAAGTGATTGACGATGAGGTCAAAGGACCGAAAGTCGTCATCCAGAAGTTCCACAATAAGATTGGCGGTGCCCGCCGCCAGGGACACCGCCAGAAGTTATCCGTCGTCAAAATCACCAAGATTGCCTGAGACCGAGAACTAGAGGAGACAGATCATGGCACATAAGAAGGCTGGTTCCAGCTCACACAATGGTCGCGATTCACAGCCGCAGTTCTTGGGCGTCAAGAAGTACGGCGGCCAGTCCGTTATCGCCGGCAATGTCCTTGTGCGTCAGCGTGGCACTCGTTTTTACCCGGGTCTTAACGTCCGTAAGGGCAAGGATGACACGCTGTTCGCTGTTGTTGACGGCATCGTTCGTTTCGGCATGCGCCACGATCACAAGGTCGTCGATGTGCTGGCAGAGAAGCAGGAAGTCACTTCCGCCCGCTGAGTTAGCGTGCGCGCAGGAATGAGACGTCTGCGCGAATATAGGAAAGGTCGCTCCGTATTGATTGCGGTGCGACCTTTTTTGTCGGTGGTGCCGGCATGCCACTTGCTAATATGCCAAAAGAAACAACGGCAGGTGAAAGGATCAAGGATGGCAGACTTCGTGGATCGTGTCATCGTGCATTTCCAGGGTGGAGACGGCGGCAACGGCGCTTCGTCAATCAGGCGTGAGAAGTATAAGCCATTGGTCGGCCCGGACGGCGGCAACGGTGGCCGCGGCGGATCCATCATCCTCAGGGCATCCGTCGACGAGACGAGCCTGCTCGATTTTCGCTACGTTCCGCATCGGCGTGCTATGAACGGCAGGCACGGTGAGGGTAACTACCGCGACGGCAGGCACGGCGAGGACGTTGTCGTGCCCGTGCCCATTGGGACGGTAGTGTTCAGAGCTGTGGGGCCTGTGGGACAGCCGAAGTATCACGGCGAGCAGCTTGCCGACCTCAGCCACGAGGGTGATAAGTTCGTGGTGGCCCGAGGCGGCTGCGGTGGCCTGGGCAACCATGCTTTAGCCAACAAAGCGCATCGTGCTCCGGGCTTTGCTCTGAAGGGCGAGCCAGGTCAGGCGACCGACGTCGTCCTCGAACTCAAGTCGGTAGCGGACGTAGCCCTCGTGGGCTATCCATCGGCAGGTAAATCGAGTCTCATCGCCGCTATCTCCGCAGCACGTCCTAAAATCGCTGACTATCCGTTCACGACGCTTGTGCCGAATCTGGGCGTCGTCAAGGCCGGCACCGACCGCTTCACCGTCGCCGACGTCCCCGGTCTGATTCCCGGAGCATCCGAGGGGAAGGGGTTGGGCCTACAATTCCTCCGACACATTGAACGAACCCAGGTGATTGTACACGTAATCGATTGCGCTACTCCGCAACAAGGCCGCGACCCAGTGACCGACTATCAGGTCATCGAAAACGAGCTGTCTCATTACACGCGACGATTGGACCTGCCGCTAGGTGCCATTCCGATGGAGGAGCGTCAACGAGTGGTGGTTCTGACGAAGACGGACATGCCTGATGCACGCGAACTGGCTGAAATGGTTAAGCCGCAGTTTGAGGAGATGGGCCTGCCAACTTTTATCGTGTCCGCCGTATCGCATGAAGGCTTGAAACAGCTAGTGTTTGCGTTATCGGGTATGGTGGCGC
The DNA here is from genome assembly GCA_017386585.1 of Aeriscardovia sp. GTDB lineage: Bacteria > Actinomycetota > Actinomycetes > Actinomycetales > Bifidobacteriaceae > RGIG7107. The sequence continues at coordinate 3,609 of JAFNPO010000066.1, read as the reverse complement.
AGGCTCGGAAGCGGGTCCGTGAACTGCAAGCGAAAGCCGAGGAGAATGGCCGCGTTGTCATCAAGCCGCTGGCGATGAAGCGCAACAAGGCTGCAAGCGAGGCGCCGAACTTCTCCATTATCCGTCGCGGCAACCGCGATGGCAGCTACTGGTTCGACATCGTGGGCGAAACGCCGTCACGTTGGATTATTCAGACTGATTTCAACAATGACGAAGCCGTCGGTTACTTGGCCGACCGTCTGGCGAGGTTGGGTGTCGAGGAAGCGCTGCGCGAGGCTGGCGCTGTCGCCGGGGATGAGGTCCATATCGGTCCGGAAGGGGGACAGGTCTTCTTCAACTGGGATCCGACGATTGCTGCCGGTGCGGAAGGTTTGGACAAATCGCCGGTCGTTAGCCGCGGCGAGGACATTCGCCTGCGCGACGTCGGCTATGTTAAGCGTCGCACGAATGCCGAACGGCGCCGCGTCCGCCACGCGGTAGACGAATGTCCTGACATCCGCTAGGATGGAAGTTCGGCAGTTAGCTCTGCCTCCATTCCCACGGGCGTCGTGGGAATAGGGGAGTGGCACAATTGGTAGCGCAACGGTCTCCAAAACCGTAGGTTGTGGGTTCGAGTCCCGCCTCCCCTGCGTCGTAGTGACGATAGTGAGGACGTCAGATGGCAAATAACAACCCGGAGAGCATGAAGGCTGTCAAGCCGAACTTCTTCATGCGCATCGGTCTGTTTATTCGGCAGGTTATTGCCGAATTGCGTAAAGTCGTCGCCCCGACGCGCAGGGATTTGTTCAACTGGTTCGTCGCCGTCGCCATTTTCGTGGTGCTGCTCATGGTGTTAGTGACCGTCCTGGATTTCGGAACGGGTAAGCTTGTTCTTTTGATTTTTGGTTAATTAGTGTTTGAAAGAGGGGTGGGGCAGCTCAATGACGGAAGATAAGGTCGTTTCCGTGGAAGGCGAACAGCAGGGAGCCGTTGATAGTCAGTCTTCTGCGGTGGATAGAGCTGCTGAGGTCTACGCCACGCTGACTGAGGAACCGGTGCAGGAAGAGCTCGATGCCGGCGAAAAGGCTGTCAAGGAGTTCTCCCGTTCGCTGCGCACCCTGCCGGGCAAGTGGTACGTCCTGCACACATACTCGGGTTATGAGAAGCGCGTAAAACAGAACCTGGAGGCCCGTATCGCGAACTTCGGCCTAGAGGACAAGGTTTTCCAGACTGAAGTACCGATGGAAGAGGTGGAGAAGCATACTGAGAAGGGTCGCAAGGTCCTCAACCGCGTACGCACTCCGGGGTATGTCTTGGTCCGCATGGTGGACAACGATGAGGATGCGTTCCGCATCGTCCGCGAGACAGAGGCTGTGACCGGTTTTGTTGGCGTGCAGCGCGAGCCGGTAGCTCTGAGCCGCAAGGAGGTCATTGCCATGATGGCACCGATGATCTCTCAGAAGGCACTCAAAGAAGCCGGCGACAAGGTTACCGCGAGGACCCGGCGCGTTGTTGAGGTCAGCTTCAAGCCAGGCGAGTCCGTCACTGTGACCAGTGGTCCATTCGCATCAATGCCAGCCGTCATCTCGGAGGTGTCCCCGGATAACCAGAAGCTGACAGTTCTTGTGTCCATCTTCGATCGTGACACTCCCGTCGAACTAGGATTCGACCAGGTGAAGAAGCTCGAAAACGAGTGACAGCTGACTCGGGTTCGCCCCGGTCTCTGTGTTTTCTTTGTCTACTTTTCAAGGTGCAGCGAGAGCTGCACCTTTTGTTTTGCCTTTTTTTATCTTCTTTGTAAACTGAAACGGTTGCCGCGCTGCGCGCGGCGACACAGCATCGGTTGCGGGAGATGCGCGCGAGCGTGTTCGCCTAACCGCTTCAGAGAAAGAAGAACCACGATATGGCTCAAAAAGGCAAAAAAGTTACTGGCCTGATCAAGCTTCAGATTCCAGCTGGCAAAGCTAATCCGGCCCCGCCAATCGGCCCGGCTCTGGGTTCGCATGGCGTGAACATCATGCAGTTCTGCCAAGCGTACAACAACCAGACGAAGGACAAGACAGGGCAGATTATCCCTGTTGAAATCACGGTCTATGAAGATCGTTCCTTTACCTTCGTTCTGAAGACTCCTCCGGCTGCGGACCTCCTTCGCAAAGCCGCTGGCGTCTCCAAGGGTGCCGCCAACCCGTTGACCGCCAAAGTTGGCTCCGTGACGTGGGACCAGTGTCGTGAAATCGCGCGGACCAAGCTCGCTGACTTGTCCGCTAAGGACGTCGAAGCTGGCGCAAAGATTATCGCCGGCACCGCTCGTTCCATGGGCATCACTGTTACCGGAAAATAATTGAGAGAACAAAGGATTTGCGGTAGAGCTGACGCTAGCTCGAACCGTGACTGCTTGACAGGAGAAGCAGATGACTAAGCGTTCCAAGAAATATCGCGAGTCGGCCGAGAAGATCGACCGTTCGATGCTGTACAGCCCAGCAGAGGCCATCGCCCTGTTGAAGTCGATGCCGAAATACAACTTCGACGAGTCCATTGACGCCGTTTATCGTCTCAACGTAGATCCGCGCAAGGCTGACCAGCTGATTCGCGGAACCGTTTCCCTTCCCAACGGTACCGGCAAGACCGTCCGCGTCGCCGTGTTCGCGCGTGGCCCCCAGGCAGAAGCCGCAAAGGCTGCCGGAGCTGACGTGGTCGGCGACGACGATCTCGTCAAGAAAGTCCAGGATGGTTTCCTTGACTTCGACGCCGTCGTGGCGACTCCGGATATGATGGGCAAGGTCGGTCGTCTTGGGCGAGTCCTTGGACCTCGTGGACTCATGCCAAATCCGAAGACCGGAACTGTGACCATGGATGTGGCCAAAGCCGTCAAAGAAATTAAAAGCGGCAAAATTACGTTCCGCGTCGACAGGAACGGCAACCTCAGCTTCCCCATCGGCAAGATGAGCTTCGACGAGAAGGCGTTGCTGGAGAACTTCGAGGCCGTTGCCGCTGAGATCAAGCGTCTCCGTCCCTCCACCGTCAAGGGTCGTTACGTCCAGCACGCGACTCTGTCCTCCACGATGAGTCCAGGCATTACTCTCGATTCCAACGCTTTGGCGTGAGTGAACGGTAGTTTCTGATGTGAAAGCCTCCCGTCAGGGAGGCTTTCTTTTATATTTTATTTCTATCTTCCATCTTTATTTCCCCACCTTCTCTTCCTTTGTTCGTTCTATGATTGCGCCGTCTCATCGTGTGTTAACTGGCCGCACGTTGAATGGTCGAGGGGAATTTCAGATAGGGGGACGGATGTCTGGATATTCATTTCTCTGCGGAAATCCGCATTCGAAAAGGGCAATCTCTTCTTACAAAATATTTTAAATATTTTATTCGTTGCACTGCCCTATAGTCTGCTGTTTTGTTTTGTTTTTTGTGTTTGCGACACGCCGATGGATCCTAGTATTTCCAATATGTTTTGGTTAATGGGTTGCGTGATGGGCGGGAAAGGGGTTACAGTCTTATCTTGCTGCTCACGGAGCGGTCGGCAGGGTCGGCTGGCTTCTGAGACCAGCATGGTGGTTTGAGAACTCGAGAGCGTTGATCGTGCTATTAATACTATAGCCTTTTGAATGCCAGATCGCCTCGTTTTCT
>JAFNPO010000065.1 GCA_017386585.1 Aeriscardovia sp. | reverse complement strand
GTCCTCGGCAGTGCGCCAATAGCGGCCGTTTTGATCGCTCCAACTTCCGGACATTAGCCGACTGCGTCGGATAGCGACCTGAGCAGACTCACGCCTCGTCGTTGCAAACCGCCGCGAGAGCCGCGAAGCTCCGACGATGCTAACCGCCCTCGATGCCCCTCTGGAAAAGCTGGACGCTCAGGAAAGGAACTTCGTCGCTCAGGTTCGCGAGCATGGTTGGTTCCGAACCAGCGTCTTCGAGGACGAGGAAGGGCCGGGGTTTTCATACACGACCGGCTTCTGGGTTCACCATCAAGCCCCAGAAATCATAGTCTTTTCGCTCAAACCTGACATCGCCCACGCCGTATTATGGGACATCTATCGTGATGTCTCGGCGGGCGCATCTCTCCAGGTCGGGCAACGGCTCTCAAACGTATTCGCCAACATCGAAGCCGTCCTCCTGCCAGTCTCCAAGAGATTCTATCGGGAGCACCTTGGCTGGGACCGCTGGTTCTACGCCGGCGACGATTGGCCCTGCGTCCAGCTTGTATGGCCCGACTCCAACGGAGCGTTTCCTTGGGAGCCAAGTTATGAGGAGCGGTTCCTAAACAGCCAGCCGAACCTGACCGGAGCCGACTGGCCCGCGATCTGAGCCCCCTTTCTCGTCGAACTCGGCGTCGGCTTCAGAGGGCCCGACGCGCCACTAGCGGCCGTTGGAACCGCTCTAGATTCAGGACATCTAGCCGGTCGTGACGGATGGCGAACTACGTTGCGGACATTAGTTCAACATAAGATAGTGCCATCGTGATCTGGTGGGATTGGAAAGCGAGCCAGCGCTTGGCGCTCATGGCTGCGATGTTAGTCGTTGCTGCAATTCCGTGGATTCTCATCGGCGGGCTCACGAGCGATTGGTGGGCATTGCTGGGCGGCGCTGCCTTCTTGTTTATCCCGCAGATGGTCGGTTGGATGCTCTTCGTGGGGCTGACGACGGGTCGCATGCCGTCTGCCTACGGCCGTTCAGAGTTACGCTCTGAGTCCCCGAGATGGTTCTGGGTTACAGGAGCGGGCTATGCGGGGCTACTGCTGCTCTTTCTCTGGATAATCATAGGTGTTGTGATTTTAGGTTTCTAGTTTCCGCTCACGAGCGCCCGCTCCATTCCAGGCCTTAGGCTAGGCCATGCAGCTCAACGGTTTCCCGGCGTGGCTACTCCCCCCAATCAGGACCCGCGGTAAGCAACTGCGGCCAAGGCCAGCAATGAGTCAGGCCTTCGCCTCACCGGTCGCGGCGCCGGAAGGTGACGACCAGCACGTCGCGATAGGCGGGGCGATCCGGGTCGACGGCCTCTATCGCCGTCACGCCGTGGAACACCCGGCTGTCGTCGATGAAGACCGCGTCCAGCGGCTCCATCAGGGTGAAGTCGCCCAGCGGCCGGCCGGCCGGATCGAAGATGTTGGTGACGCCGGCGGACACGTTCTCCCGCGCGACCAGCATGACCAGCACCCAGTCGACGCCGTCGCGGTGCGCGCCCTCCGGCGTCGGCCGTCCGGCCTCGCCCGCCCGCGATTCGATGCGGAACTGGTGCATCTCGACGCGCCAGGGGAAGCCGGGGTCGGGCGCGGCGACCGATCCGAAGACGTCCAGCGACAGGTCGAGGATGCGGCGGCTGAGCGGCAGGCCGACGACCGCCTCGGTGATCGGCTCGAACCAGCGCTCGACGCCGCCGTTCAGCCGGTTGTAGGCCAGGCTCTGGAAATGCGGCTGGTGCGGCTGGCGCACGATCTCGCCGGGCC
>JAFNPO010000064.1 GCA_017386585.1 Aeriscardovia sp. | reverse complement strand
GCGCTCAGTGGATAGGTGCCCGAGCGGTCGATGGGACTGGTCCTGAAAACCAGCGAGTCATTCATGGCTCCGCGAGTTCGAATCTCGCCCTATCCGCGTCTTGCTGGAGCCTCGGGGAAACACCCGGGGCTCTTTATTTTAGCGGCCCGTCTGCGCCGTCCGCGGCGGGAACGAAAAGAGGAATGATGATCGAAATCAAGACCCCTCAGGAGGTCGCAGCCATGCGCCCCGCGGCGCAGCTTGTCGCCGACTGCCTCAGCGAGCTCAAGAACATGACCAAGGTTGGCACGAATCTGCTAGAGATTGACGAGTACACGCATAAACGCATTGCCGACTATAAGGGCGCCAGCTCGCCGTACGTCAACGACAACGAAATGGGAACTGTGCCGTTCGGCCATTGGATCTGCACGTCCGTCAATGATGTAGTCCTCCACGGTGTTCCACACGACTACGTACTCCAGGACGGTGACCTGTTGTCCCTTGATTTGTCCATTACGGTGGACGGCTGGTGTGGTGACTCCGCTATCAGCTTCGTGGTTGGCGACCACGCCCGTCCAGAGGATCTGCACCTCATCAAAGCTACGGAAGACGCCCTAGCAGCTGCCATTGACCAGTGCCGTGCCGGTAACCATTTGGGCGACGTGTCCGCTGCTGCCGGTGCTGTTGCCCACGAGCGCGGCTACAAGGTTAACACTGTCTTTGGTGGCCATGGCATCGGCCGCGGCATGCACTGCGACCCGTATGTACCGAATGACGGTCGCGCACACCGCGGTTACCGTCTACGTCCAGGTCTCGTCATCTGCATTGAGCCGTGGCTCATGGCCGGCACGGACGAAATCGCCGACGACCCGGACGGCTGGTCCGTGCATTCCGCCGACGGTTCGCGCGGCGCCCACACCGAGCATGAGATTTGCATCACTGACGGTGATCCAATCATCATGACTGCGCGCCGGAAGTGACCGAACTAGCACGGTAGACGGGCGCGGGGTGCTCCGCGCCCCCCGAACGGAAGCGTAAGGGAGTTTATGGCAGACATTGATTTTACCCAGGATTTAACCGCTGCGAAGGAGACATTCGCCACTATTTCCGACGCTGTCAATCTTGATAAGTTGCGTGCGCTGGCCGCCGACCTAGAGCAGCAGGCAGCAGCGCCAGAGTTGTGGGATGATCCGGACCACGCCCAGCAGATCACTTCCAAGCTATCGAGCACACAGACAATGCTTAAGCGAATTGACAGTATGAAGAGACGCATTGACGACGTAGAAACCCTGGAATCGCTGGGAGAGGAGATGATGGACGCTGACACCATCGCCGAAGCCAAGTTCGACATCAAGGCAATCCGCAAGGACCTTGCCGACCTGGAGATTAGCACTTTGCTCGACGGCGAGTACGACGAACGGCAGGCGGTCGTCACCATCCGTTCCGGCGCGGGCGGCGTCGACGCAGCCGACTGGGCAAGCATGCTCCTACGTATGTACTTGCGCTGGGCCGAACGCCATGGCTACAAGACTAAGGTGCTTAACACCTCCTACGGTGAGGAGGCTGGCATTAAGTCCGCGACCGTCCAGATTAACGAGCCGTACGCCTACGGAAAACTGTCAGTTGAAGGTGGCACGCACCGTTTGGTGCGTATCTCGCCGTTCGATAATCAGGGTCGCCGCCAGACCAGCTTCGCTGGTGTCGAGGTCATTCCGTTGGTTGCCACAAGCGACCACATCGATATACCGGATTCTGACATTCGCGTCGACACCTTTCAGGCGTCCGGTCCGGGCGGCCAAGGTGTGAACACGACATACTCCGCCGTGCGCATCACCCATTTGCCTACCGGCTTGGTTGTGTCTATGCAGGATGAGCGCAGCCAAATCCAGAACCGGGCTGCTGCCATGCAGGTCCTCGAGTCCCGTCTTCTCATGCTCAAGAAGGAGGAGGAACGCAAAAAACGTAAGGAGCTCGCGGGTAATGTCAAGGCTAGCTGGGGGGACCAGATCCGTTCTTACGTGACGCATCCGTACCAGATGGTCAAGGACCTGCGCACCGGCTACGAGACTTCCCAGGTGGATAGCGTCTTCGACGGTGACATTGACGCCTTCATTGACGCCGGCATTCGTTGGCGCCATCATGAGCGCCTCAGCGAGGAGGCTGAGGCTGGCGAGTGAGCCGCACTTTTGAAGCAAGGGGCTGCCGGGAATCCGCGAACGGATGGATCCCCGGCAGCGCCTTTTCCAGTGGGAAAGTCAGCTGACAAGCGTGTCATGCAAGACCTCGCACCTAAGGGCGGCGCGGAGCACAATGAGAAACGAAACAACGTGAAACGCGGCAGCTGGGAACGCGGATGCTGGAAGGGATCAGGGAATGAAGAAGAAGACCAATGAGAAAGTCATCGCCAATAACCGTCGCGCACGGCATGACTATTTCTTGGAAGACGAGTTGGAAGCGGGCTTGTCGTTGACGGGCACCGAGGTCAAGTCGCTGCGCATGGGGCACGCGTCCCTGGCGCAGGCGTTTGTCTCTATCGACAAGCGCGGCGAGGTGTGGTTGGAGAACGCAAATATCCCCGAGTACCTTGATGGCACGTGGACGAATCACGCCCCCCGCCGCAAGCGCAAGCTCCTGCTGCACGCCAAGCAAATCGCCAAACTTTCGCGCCGCACAGAGGCCAAAGGTTACACAATTGTGCCGCTGAGTCTCTATTTCAACGAGGACGGCCGCGCCAAGCTGCGCATTGCTCTGGCGCGCGGCAAAAAGGAGTATGACAAGCGCGCTGCACTGCGCGCCGAGGATGACAAGCGCGCAATGCAACGCGCCATTCGTCTCCAGAACCTTACGAATCACCGCTGAGAGGAGCTGGCGCGGCTATTTTGTTTCAGGTCCCCGAGGGTTGTAGCAGCCATGTGTCAGGTCCGTCGTTTCTTGGTATTTTTCGTGCGTCGCGCCGGTCACAGAGGAGTCGTGAAGGTTGCGGAAGACCTCGAACGGCGGTCGGCGCCTCTGTTTTAGACTGGTCGTATGTGCGGAATCGTTGGATATTCAGGACCTATGACCGTTTCGACCAGGCCCTTGGACGTGTGCTTGCACGGGTTAGGTCGCTTGGAGTACCGCGGGTATGATTCCGCTGGCGTTGCGTGCGTCGCGCCGGGAATGGACCACGTTGCCTGGTGCAAGAAAGCCGGGCGCCTTAGCGCCCTCGAGAACGAGCTGGCGAAGCATCCGCTGCCGCCGGCGCAGGTGTGCATCGGCCACACGCGTTGGGCCACCAATGGCGAGCCGAGTGACATCAACGCGCACCCGCATATTAGCCAGGACGGCAAGATTGCACTCATCCACAACGGCATCATCGAGAACGCCAACCAGTTGAAGTTCAATCTTCAGTCCGAAGGTTACGGCTTCGTCTCACAGACTGACAGCGAAGTCGCCGCCAAGCTGCTGGGCAAGATCGCCAACCAGATTATCGAAGAGACCGGCGAGCCGAATCTCTTCGCCGCTGTGCGTCGTTTGGGTAGGATGCTCTCCGGCACTTTTACTATCCTCGCCATCGATGTGCGCCAACCGGACATCGTGTGCGCCATCCGCCGCGACGAGCCACTCGTCATTGGGCTGGGCGAGGACGAGAGTTTCCTCGCTTCGGACGTAACTGCCTTCGTGGCCTACACGAAGGATGCACTGGAGGTTGGCCAGGATAATGCTGTCATGATCCGAGGCGGCCACGTAGAAGTCACCGATTTCGACAGCAATCCCGTCGAGGCGCGCCGCTTCACTGTAGACTGGGATGCCTCCGCCGTTGAAAAGGGGGGCTGGGATTCCTTCATGGACAAAGAAATCCACGAGGATCCGGCTGCCGTGCGTGAGACTCTCATGGGTCGTTTCGACCTCGACGGTAACATCGTGCTCGACGAACTGCACATCGATGAGAGCACGCTGAAAAACATCGATAAGATCATCGTCGTCGCTTGCGGCACGGCCTCCTACGCGGGTTTCGTTGCCAAATATGCCATCGAACACTGGGTCCACATCCCCGTTGAAGTGGCGCTCGCGCACGAGTTCCGCTACTGCGATCCGGTTCTCACTCCGCGCACGCTCGTCGTGGCCATCTCCCAGTCGGGTGAGACCATGGACACGCTCATGGCCATTCGCCATGCCCGCGAGCAGGACTCTAAAGTGCTGGCCATTTGCAATACGCAGGGTTCTTCCATTCCGCGTGAATCCGACGCCGTGCTGTACACGCATGCTGGCCCGGAGGTTGCAGTGGCATCCACTAAGGCGTTCGTTGCGCAAATCACGGCCTGCTACCTGCTGGGACTCTATCTGGCACAGGTGAAAGGCACGATGTACCGCGACGAGATTCACGGCGTCATCGAAGGCCTGCGCGCCATGCCGGGTAAAATCCAGTGGGTGCTCGAGCACGATGCCGACATTGTCAAATCCACGGCCGATGCGCTCGTTGACCGCCCAGAGTTCCTCTTCTTGGGGCGCCATGTGGGTTACCCCGTTGCGCTCGAAGGCGCGCTCAAGCTTAAGGAGATTGCCTACGTCTTCACGCAGGGCTTCGCCGCTGGTGAGCTCAAGCACGGTCCCATTGCACTTGTCGAGGAAGGTGTGCCGGTTGTCGTCATTGTGCCTTCCGCGCGCCAGGGCAATGTGCTACACGACAAGGTCATCTCCAACATTGAGGAGGTCAAGGCCCGGGGTGCCTATACGATTGCTGTCGCTGAGGAAGGGGATCCGGATGTGGAACGCTACGCCGATGTCATCTTCTGGCGTCCGCAGTGCCCGACACTGATGAGTCCGCTTGTCGATGTGGTGCCGTTGCAGATGTTCGCAATGGACATGGCCAACGCTAAGAACCTCGATGTAGACAAGCCGCGCAACCTCGCCAAGTCTGTCACCGTGGAGTGATACGAGCCGTGGTTGACGCATGAAACGGTTTACTCTCAAGGACGCGGCTGCCGTTCTCCGGGCACCCGTCGCGGTCGATTCCAAATACACTCGGGGTGTCGTCGGCCTTCTGACGGGTTCAGAGAAGTACCCAGGGGCTGCCGTGCTTTCGGCAATGGGTGCCGACCGCTGTGGAGCAGGGTATGTGCGCTACGTTGGTCCGCATCGCTGTGAGGATCTAGTTTTACAGCGCTGCCCGGAGGTTGTGCTGGGTGAAGGCCGATGCGACGCCTGGGTGATGGGTCCCGGCGTGGCGAACAGCGTAAAGGACACGCGCCGTGGAGCCATGTCCCATCTTCTGGCCGCTGCTGGAAGCGAACAGGCTGCTGATGCTGCCGCGTCGCCGGCGTGCGTGGTGGATGCAGGAGCGTTGGATGAGCTGACGCCGGGTGGCACTTACAAGTGGACAGTTATCACGCCACACATTGGCGAACTAGCGCGCCTCCTACAGTCCGCTGGCGTCATCGACGCGACTGAGGATGCCATCCGGTCCGACCGAGCTGCTTGGGCCTTACGCGCCCGCGACCTGTTCGGCTGCGCCGTCGTTCTCAAGTGTGCGCACACGCTTATTGTGCCAGCTCCGGAGGTAGCTTCGGATCGTCCGACCGTAGACCAGCGAACAGCAGGGCAGAATACGGCAGAACAGCATCCGGGCAGAACCCGTACCACTGGCCACGTTGGTGGAAACCGCCCTAGCCCCATCCGGGAAAACAGAGTTTTGCAGGTGATTGCTCCGACGTACTGGCTCGCTAGCGCCGGGACTGGCGACGTTCTAGCGGGTGTGCTGGGCGGTGTGCTGGCTCAGTTGAGGCCGCGTCTGCTGAATGGCAACGTGGATTTCGCTTCGGCAATCGCGTCCGCGGTACTCGTCCACGGCGTAGCCGGTGGTTTCGCTTCAGGGGTGCTTGACCCCGAGCAGCCGTTACGCGCTGAATCCGCTCTGATGGGCATGGCCGCTGACACAGCGATCGTGGGCCGTCCGCTGACAGCGTCGCAGGTTGCGGAACAAGTGCCGACCGCTATCCATGCTGTGCTGGCCGCCGGATCCTCCACGTCGGCAGCGTCGTTCCGGTCCCGTCCAGTCTTCCGCGGATCACTACACTGATGACAGACGGAACGACCGGAAACCAGAGGCGTCCACACCACCGCTTCGTTAGGCAAGAGCCAAACGTGCCGTTCCAATGCACCGTCCTGTTCGAGAATGCGCACGTCATCGTTGTCGACAAGCCGCATTTTCTGGCTACCATGCCGCGGGGCATGTGGTACCGCAATACGGCTCTAATACAGCTGCGTCAACAGCTCGGTAATACGGATCTCATCCCAGCGCACCGTCTCGACCGCGCGACGGCCGGCGTCGTCCTTTTCGTCAAGCACGTGAACGACCGCGGGGCTTATCAGACGAAGTTCCAGTTGCATGAAGTGACAAAGACCTACGAATGCCTGGCGCCCGTTGATGAGGGAATGATGTTCCCGTGTGTCATCGTGTCACGGATTGTCAAAGAGGTCGGCGTCCTACAGGCCTATGAGACGGCAGGCCACCCCAACGCGCGTACGCTTGTCGAACGCAAGCCAGAGGCCGCACTGACCGACGCCGACCGGACCGCGATGGCAGCGCATCCGGGCACGGCCGTCTACATCCTGCATCCGCGTACGGGCAAAACGCACCAGCTACGGGTGCACATGAACAGTGTGGGCCTACCAATCGTGGGCGACGACCTGTATCCGCGAGTCGTGGACCGCGCCCACGACGATTTCAGCTCCCCGCTGGAGCTGGTGGCGCGTTGTCTAGAGCTGGATGATCCCATCAGCGGCGAGCACTGGGTTTTTCGGTCGCGTATTCCGCTGTGAGACGCGCGGCAAGATTCGCCAGAACCACCGTGCAGAAGAGGAAAGAGGCTGCACAGCGTCATCCCCCTTGCATTTCCACCCATAGTGGGAAATCGTGGTCCATTGCCAGAATCTATGGTTAAATACTGGGTAAGGCGCATCCGCCTTGTCTTATCTGATTCCGTGAAGCCGCTCCTCGCGGCGTAGAAATGGCGTCAACCATGACATTCGCAGCAACGAAGAAAAAGCTCCTCCGCATCCTCTCCGCGATCGCGGCGGCGACAGCGTTTCTCGTTTTGACGGCCGCTTGCGGCAACGCCGGTGCGTCCAACTCATCCCCGTCATCTTCCACTACGGCCACGTCGAAGGTTGACGTGGCCGTCAGTGTCAACCAGTGGGAATCCATCGCCAAGACCATTGGCGGCCAGGACGTTAACCTGCACGTTATCCTGTCGAATGATAACGTCAACGCTCACGAGTTTGAGCCGGAAGCCAACGATGTCGCGCAAATCGAGGCAGCAAAAGTCGTTCTCGTCAATGGAGCGGGCTATGATCAGTGGGCCACCAACGCCGCACATAAAGGCCGTGGCGACATCGTTGATGCAGCGTCCGCTGGCGGTATCAAAATGGGCGCGAACCCGCACGTCTGGTTCTCCTCCTCCGTGCGCAAAGCCACTGCTAAAGCGTATCTCGCCGCTCTGGAGAAGGCCGCTCCACAGGACGAGGCCACCTTCGAGAAGAACTACCAGACCTGGCTATCCGGCGAGGACAAGCTCGACTCAGAGCTGTCGGCTGCTCGCGCCAAGCTCAATGGTAAGACGTACGCCGCCACCGCGCCGGTGTCTCACTACCTCATGGAGGACCTCGGACTACAGTGTGAAACCCCAACTGGCTTTGCACAAGCCGAACTCAATCAGTCCAACCCAGCTCCGGAAGACATCCAGGAGTTCCAGAACCTCATCAACGGGAAAAAGATCGACCTGCTCGTCGACAACGTCCAAGAAGCTAACTCCACGACGAACATGATTGTAGAGCAGGCGAAGAAGGCGCGTATCCCGGTCGTTGACTTCACCGAAACCATGCCACAGCAATACCAAAATCTTGACGCCTGGGTCATGGCACTAACTAAGAACATTGAGGCCGTGACAACGAAGTGATGACGACATCCGCTGCTGAAACCCATCAGCGGACCGCAGGACAACCTCGCGGCATAGCTTTCGCATTCTCTGGGTCTCGCGAACCGCGAAAAGAGGCTGTTTCCCGTAAGAAGCCTGTGTCAGAGACGGTCGCACTGGCGATTCCCCACTCCATGAGCGGCACAATGGAACGGTGTCCCAGAAAATCGTCTCAAAGCGAAAGAAACGGATTAGCCATGCCCTCAGCCCAGTCTCCTTTCACCGCGTCCGCCATGCTAAGCATCCGCCCATCCTCGCCGTCGGTCCTAACAGCCCAGACCTTCCGCAGTACGACCCGGGTGGCCGACGTTGAGCTGGATGAACAGGGGCGTGCGAACTACGAAGCAGCGCGCCGATCCATGCCCGCGCAAGCGATTGTGGACATGGCCGCTCTCAAAAGAAACATGGAGCGCCTCGTCGAGACTGTCGGCGGTCCGGAGTCTGATACTGCCGTCCTGGGTGTGGTAAAAGCCGACGCCTACGGCCACGGCCTCGTGCCAACTGCTTTAGCGGCGCTCGCGGGAGGTGCAACCTGGCTCGGCACGGCGAAGGTGAGCGAAGCGCTGATATTACGCCGCGCCGGCATCGGTCCAGACCGTTGCCATATCATCGGTTGGATGAGCAGCGCGCCTACAGCCCCGCTAGACGAACTCATCATTAACGATGTCGACCTGGGTATCGGCTCCTTTGTCGGCATCGACGCGGCTTTGGCCGCTGCCCGCCGCACGGCTCGTCCTGCTCGCATCCACGTGGCCGTCGATACCGGTTTCGGGCGCAACGGATTCATGCCCGATGAGTTCGACGCCGCGCTAGACAAGCTCGCCGCCGGCAAACAAGCCGGCCTACTGGACATTGTAGGTGTCTATAGCCATCTGGCCGTTGCCGACGCGCCCAGCAACCCCCTGTTCGTAGCAAACACGAACCACCAAGTCACATCTTTCTCTGACTTCGTCAACCGCATGACGGTCGCCGGAGTGTCCCCGCGTATTCGTCATCTAGCCAACACTGCCGCTACTTTCGGCCGACCGAACATTCGTTTCGAAATGGTCCGTCCCGGTAACGGCCTCTACGGTTACGAGGCCGATCCGTGTATGGGAACACCGTTCGACTTCGGCCTGACACCAGCAATGTCTCTGCAAGTGCAGTTAGGAACTGTCAAGCGCGTGGCCGCCGGCCAAATGATCTCCTACGGTCGTACCTACAGCACACCCCAGGCCACCAGCATAGCAATCGTACCGCTGGGCTATGCCGATGGCATTCAACGCTCTGCATCCGGCTTCGACAAGCAAGGAGCTTTGGGCATCGAACATCTCGGAGCTCCAGTGCGCGTCATCACCAAAAACGGCCCACGTCTCTGCCACGTCTCCGGACGCGTGTGCATGGACCAGTTCCTCATCGACCTGCATGGCTACGCCGACGACCTCGACGTGCGTGAGGGCGACACAGTCCAACTATTCGCTCCGGGCCGCGGCGCCGCCGCTCTCGAGCCGACGGCAGATGACTGGGCTGAATGCGCCGACACTATCAACTACGTTATCTACACCTGCCTGCGCAACCGTATTCCGCGCCTGTACCTTCACGCACGCGACGTGCTGTCGGAATCCGACCTAGCTCTAATGGACCCGCGCTCAATTCTCAGCTGAAAAGATTCCTTATGGCAGATTTGTCTGAACTTGTTCCTATTCCCGGCGAAACAACGCCGGACGAGGAACCGCTTTTCGAAGGCTATGTGCGCGAGGACGAGGAACGCTGGGCACCAGAGGAACCAAAGTCGCATACACGCACCGAGTTTGAACGCGACCGCGCCCGACTCATCCATTCTTCCGCACTGCGCCGACTGGGCGCTAAGACCCAAATCCGGATGGCTGGCACCGACGACTTTGCCCGTACCCGTCTAACGCACACGTTGGAGGTCGCTCAAATTGGCCGCCAGATTGGCGAACTGCTGGGCTGCGATCCCAATGTGGTGGACGCCGCCTGCCTAGCGCATGATATCGGTCATCCGCCGTTCGGCCACAACGGGGAGCGGGCCCTCGCAGCCATCGCCCAGGACATCGGCGGCTTCGAGGGCAATGCCCAGACGCTGCGCTTGTTGACCCGTCTGGAGCCGAAGATCGTTGCCGATGATGGCCGATCTGTCGGGCTTAACCTCACCCGCGCTAGCTTGGATGCCTGTATCAAATACCCCTGGACTTATGCACAGGCAGCCCAGCACTCCAAAGGGGAACGCAATGCTAAGTTCTGCGTGTATCCGGACGATATAGACGTGTTCCGCTGGCTCAAGAAGGGGGCTCCTGAGGACCACACGCCGATGGAGTGCCAGGTGATGGATCTGGCTGACGACATCGCCTACTCGGTACATGACGTCGAGGATGCCATTGAGGCGGGGTCGTTCAACCCAATCGCATTGGAAGATCCGCGGCTCGTCGAGGGAATTATCGTTAAAGCCCGCCAGTGGTATGGCCAACAGTGGGATTCCGACAGCCTGGAGGCGGCCTTCGACCGGATCCGCGCGCAGAAACTCCTGCCCGTGCACTTCACCGGCACGCGGACGTCCCTGGCGGCATTGAAAACCGCCACGAGTAATCTCATCGGCCGCTTCGCCCTATCTGTCGAGCAAGCCACACGAGAGCAGTACGGCGACCGGCCGCTGACACGCTACGGAGCGAACGTCGTCGTACCCACGGAAACCGAATACGAGATTGTCGCGCTCAAAGGCATCTCCGTCTACTTCGTTATGGCACCTAACGAGCAGCTGCCACTTCACGAGGAACAGCTGCGCATCGTTTCGGACCTCGTCGACGTCATGATGGCCGACAGTCCGCGGCCTTCAGCCGCACTGGAGACGCAGTTCCTCGACGACTGGTACCGAGCATCGGACGACGGTGAGCGCCTGCGCGTAGCCGTCGACCAGGTGGCAAGCTTGACGGACGGCAGCGCCTTGGCCCTGCACTCGCTGCTTTGTTGACCGCGAGCGTTCGCGGGTACAGTCTGGGCGTTGAACCCATTCGGAGCAGTGACAAAGCTAAAGGAAAGCGAATTAGGGAAGCATGGCTGGAATCATCAAGAAAGAGGACATCGAACAGGTGCGCAACGCTGCCGACCTCTATGACGTGGTATCGCAGACAGTAACCCTGAAGTCCTCCAGCTCTGGGACATACATGGGCTTGTGCCCATTCCACGACGAGAAAACACCGAGCTTCTCCGTGCGCCCGTCGTTAGGCGTGTGGCACTGCTTCGGCTGCGGCGACGGCGGTGACATTTTCAGCTACGTTGAAAAGCGCGACTCCATAGGTTTTGCCGAAGCCGTTGAGGAGCTAGCCGACATGTACAACATTGAGTTGCACTACGAGACGCAACCGGGCAAGGCTGTACGCCAAGAGGGTTCCAAGCGCTTGCGGCTGCTGCAGGCCAACGAGGAAGCGCAGAAATTTTTTGAGGCTAACCTCGACACCGCCGAGGCTGCGGCGGCGCATCAGCTACTGGAAGGGCGCAACTTTTCGGCTGCCCAGGCTCGGCACTTCGGCTGCGGCTACGCTCCTCGGGGAGGTCATGCCCTTGTCGACTATCTGTCTTCCAAAGGCTTCACCCGCAAGGAGATAGTCGATGCTGGACTGGCGCGCCTGGGGCAGCGTGACATCTACGACTGGTTCCAAGGCCGGGCTACCTGGCCGATTCGCGACTCCGCAGGTCGTACGCTAGGTTTTGGGGCCCGCAAACTGTATGATGACGACCGTCTGGAGGCCAAGTACATCAATACGCCCGACACCCAGCTGTACGAAAAGAAGAGGGTGCTTTACGGACTGGATCTGGCCAAGAACGCCATTATCGCCAAGCGACAGGTTGTCATCGTTGAGGGCTACACGGACGTAATGGCATGCCACATTGCCGGCGTGGATACGGCGCTGGCCACCTGTGGCACCGCGTTTGGCTACGATCACGCCAAGATTGTGCGTCGGCTTATCTCCGATGACTCCTTGGGTGCCATCCAGCTCGTTGGACCCGTTAACGGCTCGAAGGTCGTCTTCACATTCGATGGAGACGCAGCCGGACAGAAAGCCGCCATGCATGCGTTTCGCCTCGACGGTGCCTTCCTCACGCAGACCTTTGTGGCCGTCGCACCGGACAACCTCGACCCGTGCGACCTGCGCATCCAGCACGGCGATGAGGCCGTCCGCCGACTTGTGAGCAATCCGCAGCCCCTATACGACTTTGTTATCAACACAGCTATCGACCGGTACGACACACAGTATACGACCGGCGTTGTGGGAGCGATGAAGGCTGTTGCGCCCGTTATCGCACAAATCAAGGACCGCTCGCTCGTCGAAGCGTACACACGTAAGACAGCAGGCCGTCTGGGCGTGCCCGTGTCGGTGATGTCTCAGGAGGTGGCGTCCGCGCGGGTAGCGCTACATGTCCAGGACGAAAATGCCTACGGCTCGCGAAGAGGGCGAACCGCCGTTGCTCCCGGGCACGAGTACGAGGAAGCCCAGCGGCAGGCTGAGCAATTGGCTCGACAGGAGTTAGAGCGTCGCGCACTGGTCGGCGCTGACGGTCAGCGCCAGCGGTACTTCCGCATCGACGACCAGACCTTCCTGCGCGAGCAGCAGTTCCTGGGAGTGCTCATCCAGACACCCGCGTCTGTCGACGCTACACTTTTCAATCAGCTATCAGCTAACAGTTTCGAGACGCCGATTTTCCGCCAGCTATTCCTGGCGGTAACGGTAGCTGGAGGGCTGTCCACAGCTGTTCAGATGACGCCTAAGCAGTGGGCACAGGAGCTGATGGAATCCAGCGGGCCGCACCTGAGAACGGCCGTGTCGGAACTGGCAGTGATGCCGCTGCCAATGATCATCAACCCGTCACATTCTTCAACGCTAACCACGGGGGACATGTCAGAGCCAACGAAGGAGACACGCGCCTATGCGACGAGCCTCATGCTTTCGTTCATTGACGCTTCGTTTCTGCGTTCAATCGCTGCGGTACGCCAGCAGATGTCAATGACGGTGGACCCTCAGGTGCAATCGCGGTTGTTGGGCGTGCTGGCGAATCTGCAGAAACAACGTAAGGAAATGCAAGCCCGCGCCGCGAATCAGTGATATACGACTGGTGAAAAGGGTGCCCCGAGCCGGATTCGAACCGGCGACACGCAGATTAGAAGTCAGCTGCTCTCTCCGCTGAGCTACCGGGGCAATGAGGGGAGAACGCTCCCCTGAACGTTTTCCATTGTATGACGCGGGTTAACGTTCTAGGTTGCCCTGCGTGCCGGCGGCGGTGCCAGCGCTGGCTTGCTGCTCTTGGGCGGTAACGAGTTTGGTGCGTACGGCGTCTAGCAGAGATTGTGCGCGTCGGGCGAGCGCTTCACCGATTTCCCATTGGCGCATAGACTGGTCTAGGTCGAGTCCGCCGCTCTCCAGCTTCTGGACGGTCTGGATGAGTTCGTCGCGGGCCTGCTCGTAATTCAGGGAAGCGATACGGTCCTTCTCATCAGCGCTGAGGCCAGAAAGGGCTGCCTGTGTGGCTGATGCGTTCTGATCTGCTTGGTTCACGCCGGTGGTATCCCCGGTGTTTTCAGCGGCGGTGTTGACCATGATGTCCTCTTTTCGTTGCTGGTTGATGTAGTGCGGATTGGTGCGAAGTGTGACTTATTTCGCGTCGATCCCTGTGACCGTGGCCTGCGCGCGTCCGCGTTTGAGTGTGACAACAATAGGGTCACCCGCGGCGAGTAGGGCCACGTCATCGACTATGTGTCCGTTTAGACCCTGCACCACAGCGTAGCCGCGGTTAAGCGTGGACTGCGGACTGAGTGCGGTGAGTGCGGCAGAGAATCGGTCGATGTCGGCGCAGTCGCTGTCCACGAGGCGCCGGATAGCAATGTTTAGCCTGGTGAGCGACTCGTCGACGAAGCGTTGGGGCTGCTCGAGCATGGTCAGCGGGTTCGTTAGGCTCGGACGATTGGCGTAGCCCTCGAGTAGACGCGTCTCGGCATCCATGCGAGCAGACATGCGGTTTTCCAGTTGTTGGCGCGCCTGCAGGATGATGTTCCACTGTTCGCGTACGTCCGGTACGACGCGCTTAGCGGCGTCGGTGGGGGTGGAGGCGCGCAGATCGGCAGCTAGGTCGATGAGTGTCCAGTCTTCCTCGTGGCCGATGGCCGACACGATTGGGGTAGCGCAAGCGGCCGTCGTCCGCACGACGGACTCATCCGAAAAACCGATGAGGTCCTCAAAAGAACCGCCCCCGCGGGCCACGATGATGACGTCAACGTTCGGATCGGCGTCGAGCTGGCGGATGGCCGCGACCACGTCGGACGGGCATTGTGAACCCTGCACGTGGGCATGCACTACGGTAAATTCGATGGTCGGCCAGCGTAGCCGCGCGTTAGTGACGATATCGCCTTCAGCGCGGGCCTGCGGCGCGCAGACGAGTCCGATGCGACGGGGAACCGCCGGCAGCGGAACTTTGTTTGTCTCATCGAAGAGGCCTTCGCCTTTGAGGCGGCGGCGCAGTTCCTCGATCTGAGCCCGCAGGCTGCCCGTGCCGACGCGGCGGATGTCGTCGCTGAGGAAGCTCAAGCGGGTCTGCTTCTGCCAGATGTCCGCCCGGCCGTGCACTACGACGCGGTCACCCTGGTTGAAATCGCGGGCAAGCTGGGCGAATTTCCCGAAACCCATCACCTGGATAGAAACCTCTATCGCGTTGTCGCGCAGAGTGATATACGCACTTCCGGCGCGGCGGGTGTTGATTTCGGAAATTTGGCCGCCGATCCACAGCTCGGGCCACGTCCTCGCTATGGTGTCGTGGAAAGCGCGGGAGGCGCGGCTGACGGGCCAGGGGGTTTCCGGCGTGGTGTCCTTGGCGTGCTGTGGCGTGGGTTTAGCGCTGGCCACGGCCGTGGGATTCTGGAATTCCATGTCTCCAGGTTAAGCCCTAGGTTTGAAGAAGCAAGAAACAGTGCGGAAAGTGAGGCTAATATGTCGAAGCGAATCCGTCCCAACTACGTGCCCGAAGATATGCCCGATGTCCCTTATGCATCCAGCTTTTCCGCGGACGCGAGCACCGCAATCATCGACAGCATACTTGTCGAGAGGATTGAACCGCTGCCAGAGGAGAGCTACGCCGATCTTATGGACCGGTTCATTCTGCCCGTCCTGGCGCGCTGCCGCCATGACCTGTGGACGCCCGTCGAAGGCGATTTTGTCCCAATCGAGGACGTAGGCCCAGAGGCGCGCTCTGGCATCCATTCCGTGCTGTATTCCGGTGCGGATTTCGTACGTTGCTTGTCCTTCGTGGCCCGCTGCCGTGCCGACGGTGAGTTGGGTGCTGTGACTCTTGACAAGCTGCCACTGCAGCGCGAATATCCCGATATCGTACATTCCCGCAAAAAGAAGTCGGCAGGTACCATTGTCGTTTCCATGGGTTTCATCGAATCCGAGATCAAGTTCCGCGAGCTGACCTGGTACTTCTTGCAATTCGGCTTTGATGTGCTCGTAGTGGAGCATCGCGGCCAGGGCTATTCCTCGCGCGAAACGAGTGACCCGAACGTGCAGAGCATGACGGACTGGCGCAACTACGAGACCGACTTCGTCGCAGCCCTGCGTCAGGCGCGGAGAGTCTTCAACTTACCATCCCCGCTACTGCTGTACGGCCACTCCATGGGCGCAGCCATCGCAGCTGCGATAGAGGAGGATTATTCGGACCTCTTCACGCGGGCGGTTCTTTCGGCGCCGATGATGATGCCCCAGCTCAAAGCCCCCGCGACGGTGCTCTACCCGGTGGTGGCCGCGCTCGTGGCCGCGGGTAAAGGAAAGGAACGCGTGTTCTCGTTCCCCGATTTCAATCCCGATAGTGCCTCCAAGGATAAAGGAGCTTCGTCTCTAGCGCGCCTATCCTGGTATTATGCGCACCGTGCCGGCGACCCTCATTGGCACCTATCTTCGCCTAGCTACGACTGGGGTCTGGCTGCTCTGCGGATGGATCGTTACGTGCTGTCTCCCCACAACGTGCGCCGGATCGCCGTCCCCACGCTGCTTTTTCAAGCTGGCTTGGATTCCTGGGTGCGTCCAAGCGCGGAGAATCTCTTTGTCGACGAGGCACGCCGGTCTGGCGTACCCATCCGCTTTTACAACGTGCCCCAAGGGCGCCACGAACTATTCTTCGAGAAACCGCCAATACTCGCCAAGTATCTAGGGACTTTGCTGGGCTTCTTTCTCACAGCTTCGCGTTAAGCCGGTGTCGACACCCGGGCCATAGTCGCTTGGGAGGCCCAGCGCCGGGTGGGTTGGCAGCCCACCTGACTGCCGTGTCGGTTTTTGTTACCAACAGCTGTTGACAAGCCAGAATGCTAGAGTTTCGTTTGTTTGGCAGCGATCCGTCATCAGCGGGGAGCCTTCGGAAGAACGGAGCGACGCCTGACGCTGCCGCTCCCAGTAGAACCGGCGGGAGGGCCCGTCACAGCCCGTTTTCAAGTGACCGGTGGCGCGCGGCGTCGTCCGGTAAGCGGGGTGGTACCGCGGTCGGCGCGTGTCGCGCGCGGACGGTCGACGCAATCGGCCGCTGTCCCGATCGTCCTCGTGTAAGCAATGGTAGCGCGGCAGCGGCTGCGCGGATTAAGCGGAGCACGAGGAGGGTGCATGGTCTATCCAAAGTCCGCCGTGGGCGAGGACGGCAAGTCCGTAAATCCAAGCCCCAATTTCCCCAAGGAAGAAGAGAGTGTTCTCGATTACTGGGACAAGGACGACACATTTAACAAATCCATTTCCCAGCGTGAAACCGGCGACCATTCCGGCAATGAGTTTGTCTTCTTCGACGGGCCGCCGTTCGCCAACGGTCTGCCGCACTATGGTCATCTGCTAACCGGTTACGTCAAAGACGTCATCCCGCGTTACCAGACTATGAAAGGCCGCCGCGTCGAGCGCGTCTTTAACTGGGACACGCACGGTTTGCCGGCGGAGCTGGAGGCACAGAAGCAGCTCGGCTTTACCAACAAAGACCAGATAGACGAACTAGGCATCGCTAGGTTCAACGACATGTGCCGCCAGTCCATCATGAAATACTCCGAGCAGTGGAAAAGCTACGTGCACCGCCAAGGCCGCTGGGTTGACTTTGACAAAGGCATCAAGACAATGGACGTTGACTACATGGAGTCTGTCATCTGGGCCTTCAAACGGCTGTACGACCAGAACCTCATTTACAAGGGCTACCGCGTGCTGCCGTACTGTCCGGTAGACGAGACGCCGCTGAGCAACCACGAGCTGCACATGGACGACGACGTCTACCAGGACAAGCAAGACCAGACCGTGACTGTGGCCGTGGCTCTTAAGGACGAGCCGGGCGCGTACGCTGTCTTCTGGACGACTACTCCGTGGACGGTGCCAAACAACCTAGCCATCGTTGTCGGCACCGACATGGATTACGTTGAGGTACGGCCCGTGAAAGGCGCCTTCGCTGGCAAGAAACTGTGGTTCGCTCAAGCCCGTGTCGGTGAGTACACCAAGGAGCTGGGCGAGGATTACGAGATCCTGCGAACGCTCAAGGGCAAAGATATGGAAGGTTGGGAGTACTATCCCGTGTTCCGCTACTCCGTGTCCGACGCGGCGCGCAAGGTGGGCGGAACGCCCGGTCCGAACGCGTACAAGATCTACACCGCTGACTATGTTGACACCACCGAAGGTACCGGTCTCGTGCACCAAGCACCTTACGGCGAGGACGACATGAACACACTCAAGGCTCACGGAATCGGTACCATCGACTTCACTGACGATGCGGCGCGTTTCACTAGCCTCGTGCCGGACTACGAAGGCCTCCAAGTCTTCGAGGCGAACAAACCAATCATCAAGGACTTACGCAATAGCGCCGGTCCGCTAGCCCTCATACCGGAAAAGGAACGTGCAATCCTCATCCAGGAGAAGAGCTACCTCCACAGCTACCCGCACTGCTGGCGCTGCGGCTCGCCGCTCATCTACAAACCAGTCTCCAGCTGGTTTGTCAAGGTTAGCGACGTTAAGGACGAGATGATCGCTCAGAATAAACGGATCAACTGGATTCCCTCCAACGTGCGCGATGGCCAGTTCGGCAAATGGCTCGAAGGCGCCCGCGACTGGTCTATTACCCGCAACCGCTACTGGGGTACTCCCATCCCAGTGTGGGAGTCCGACGACCCTAAGCATCCGCGCATCGACGTCTACGGCAGCCTGGAGGAGCTGCAACGCGATTTCGGCTGCCTGCCGCTCGATGATCACGGCCAGCCAAACCTGCATCGCCCGTGGATCGATCAGTTGACGCGGCCGAACCCAGACGATCCGACCGGGAAGTCCACTATGCGTCGCGTTCCCGACGTGCTTGACGTGTGGTTCGACTCCGGCTCTATCTCTTTTGCGCAGAAGCACTACCCGTTCGAGAACAAAGAGTGGTTCGGTGACCACTTCCCAGCGGATTTCGTAGTCGAGTACATCGGCCAGACTCGCGGCTGGTTCTACGTCCAAGACGTTATGACGACCGCACTGTTTGGCAAGGCTCCGTTCAAGAACGTTATCTGTCACGGCATTGTGCTCGGCTCTGACGGTGAGAAGATGAGCAAACACCTCCATAACTACCCGGACGTCAATGGCATCTTCAACAAGTATGGTTCCGATGCTATGCGCTGGTTCCTCATGAGCAGTCCCATCCTGCGCGGCGGAAACCTCATTGTCACCGAGAAAGCCATCCGTGACACGGTTCGCCAGACGTTACTGCCGCTGTGGAACTCGTACTACTTCTTCACGCTGTACGCTAACGCTGCGAACAGGGGCAACGGCCTCGACGGCCGACCGCTGCGTGCTGAGGAAATCGATGGGCTCGGAAACATGGATCGCTACATCCTCGCCAAGCTGCACCGCGCGGTGAATGCCATGCAGAAAGATCTTGACAACTTTGCCATCTCCGACGCTTGCGCCGAGGCGGACGCCTTTATCGACGCTTTGACGAACTGGTACATCCGCAACTCCCGCGGACGCTTCTGGCACGAAGACGCGAACGCTTTCAACACGCTGTACACCGTGCTGGAAGTCTTCTGCCGCGCTGTCGCGCCGTTACTGCCGATGGAGGCGGAGACCATCTGGAAAGGTTTGACGGGCGGTGAGTCCGTGCACCTGACCGACTGGCCGTTCCTGGCCGACGAGAAGAACGGGGAGGAGACCGCCCTGAGCCTGGTCGTACGCGACGACCCGAAGCTGCTGAACGCCATGGAAAAGGTGCGCGACGTTGTCTCCACCGCACTGTCCTTGCGCAAGGCGCGCAAAATCCGCGTGCGCCAGCCGCTGCGGCGCCTCGCGGTTGTCGTGGACGATATCGAGGCGGTATCCGCGTACGAGGACCTGCTGGCCCGCGAGTTGAACGTCAAGGACGTTGAGTTCTCTACCGTTGCCAATGCCAAGGAACATGGCCTGGAGTTGGTGTCTCAGCTGAAGATCAACGCTCGCGCTGCCGGTCCGCGTTTAGGCAAAGCCGTACAGTTCGCCATACGCGGTGCCAAGGCCGGCGACTGGCGCGTAGAGACCGATGGCACCGTGGTTGTGACCTCTCCGAACGGCGACATCGCCCTCCAGAACGGCGAGTACGAACTGAACCGCTCTGTCGTTGAAGCAACGGGTGCATCCGACGGATCTGAGTCCGCATCCGCGGCGCTAGCGTTGGGTGGTTTCGTACTGCTGGACTTGGCCATGGACGATGAACTCGTTGCTGAAGGCTGGGCGCGCGACGCGATCCGCGTCATCCAGGACGCTCGCAAGGGCGCCGGTTTCGATGTCTCTGATCACATCAGCCTAGCGCTGACAGTCCCAGCGTCCGACGCTGTTGGCGTGGCGGCTATTGAGCGATTCCGCGAGCTTATCGCGTCCGAAACGTTGGCTGACGCCATGATAGTTGAAATTTCCGCCGACATAACACAGTTGGGCGTGGAGGTCACCAAGGTCTAGCGGACACGGGATGTCGGTAACGCCCGTGTTTTACTCTCGTCTCGGCTGTATTCAGTCGCAGCGCACGTCGCCTTCAGCTGAGCCGTGTGAAAACGACGAGAGCCAAAAAACGGTGAGGGGGTCTGCACAGAGAAACCTGTACAGACCCCCTCACCGTTGTTCTACCAGGAGCAACCGCCTGTGGACGCCGTGGGAAGCGAACCCCTCTGGGGGGAACCGTCGGGAGACAAATCAGGAACGGTTCTCGACGAGGTCATTCCTCGGTAGCTGCCTTCGCGTCCTGCGCGAGAAGCGCGTCCTGGATCAGTTCCTTCGGTAGGCTCGCCATGGTGTCGGTCGTGGAGAAGGGGTGCTTGATTGGCATGCCCATGGAGTTCTGGTCGTAAGACAGGACCGTAGTGGACACGTTCGATAGCGACTTGCCCGGCTTCTTGAGACCTTCGATTTGCCACGTATACGGGGCAAACTTGTTCGCCGGATCGACCCAATTCTTATGCTTGGAGATTGCGGACAGGATAAACGGGATAGCTACGATGATGATGCACAGCAAGATGATAACCGTCACGTAGGTGACCGGCGAACCGACTTCCTCGGCCACTTGGGCCGGTGGCCAGATCGCCATGACAATGCCGAAGAGGCTAGTAGCTATGCCCGCGCCGGCGATAATCCAGGCGCCGGTCTTGTGACCAGGCACGGAAAAGACGCGTGGACGGTTGGGCTGCGTGTACTTCATGCGCAGGAAAGTGGTGAACATGAGAATGTAGTAGATGAGGTAGAGCACCGTCGTGGCCTGCGAGATCATGATGACAAAGCCTTCGACGTTCGGCATGAGTTCGAAGACGAAGGAAAGAACCGTGAAAATGATGCACTGCAGGTACACCAGACGCGCCGGCATGCCATGCTTGTTCTTTGCCTGGAGCCATTTCGGCATAAAGCCGGCACCGCCGGCCTGGCCAAACATGAGGGACGGGGCTGCGAACATGGCGATGTTGGCAGTGACGTTATTGAACATACTGATGTAGACGATGACCAAGTAGAGCCATGGCGCGCCAATCGTAGAGCCTAGAACCATGAACACCTGATTGAGCGAGTAGATAACGTTGATGCTGTCGTTCGGGATGACCATGGCGATGATGAGCGTACCAACGATGAAGATGATGAGGCAGACAAAAACCGTCAAGATGGTAGCAGTGACATAGCTGCGCTCCGGATGCTTCATCTTGGAAACGTAGACAGCATTATCGTCAATGCCGGCGTATCCGAAGAACACAGTCGCAGCGAGCGAGAGGGTAGACATGCCCCAAGTATTTGGAACAAGATCCTTCGGGTTGGTGCTCATGTAGATATGGCGACCCTGGGCGATATAGACGATGCCAAGGACGATCATGAGCAGAAGTGGCAGGATGGTGCCAACGGTGACACCCACAGCGACAATCTTGTCGAAGAATTTGACACCCTTGTTGCAGATCCAGGCTTCAATCCAGAAGCTGACAATCCAAGCAATCATAATCCAGAGGAACGCGGCGTGGCTGATGTATTTCGTTGGGTCTTCGGCGAAGTTAATGGCGTATTTAAAATTCGGTCCGAAGAAAGCGACAGTCTCGGTGTAGGAGGCTGGTGCCTGGGAGAGATTCAGAGCGTTCTGGATCCACAGGACGAAGACGCAGAGAACGGCCCAGGATTTGCCGATGCCTTCGCCGACCCAGCGGAAGATTCCGCCGGCTTCAGGCCAGCCAGTCGCCAGCTCCGCGGCGACCAGAGCAGTAGGGATGAAGAAGAGGATGGCGCAGACGACGTAGAAGAAAACCGAGGAGAGACCGTAGAAGGCCATCTGCACGTCGTTGCCGATGCCGACCATCATCGAAATGTTCATGAAGGTCATGGCGAGGATGGTAACGTAGCGCTTCTTGAGGTTTGGATTTACATGGAACCTAGCATACGTGCCGTGGGTTGCAGTGACGATAGGGCCGTCCGATGTGGATGAGGACGGCTGGACAGCTGTTGTGTTCATAGTATCCTCCATGGCTGTCGTCGGCGACAGCCTAACCACACTATTCTATAATAATCTATAATAAAACGCTAGGCATCCCCGATGTTTTTCACTGTGGAAACGTTACCATTTTTGATAGAAACGTTGCCATAGCAATATTTCTGCGCGAAAGTCCCATCTAAGAAACCTAAACGGAAACATAGAAATCTACGGCCGATAATTCGGCAGTTTCCAAGAAACCAATCGGACGACGATCCCGCTAACTCCATGTCCTTACCTGACACGCCCGACCATAAGACGGATGCGCGCTTTGTAAACGAATGGGCACGCCTCCGCATGCTCGGCATCTTCCGATGATAATAGGTGTGATGAGACACGCGCAGAACGACGGGAAGGGGAAGGATGTCACTGCTTCTTACGGGAGCCGCCGTCGCGGCCAGTGTTCCAGTTCGCACGCTCACCGCGGCCCATCCGGCGTTAGCCGGCCTGGCCTCAACGCCGGTCCTAACCCTCGCGACTCCAATCACGGAGGCAGCGCCATTGCCGCTGGAAAGTAACTGGTTCTTCCTAGTGGTCGAATATCTGGCGACTTTCTTCTGCGGAACCATCGGTGGCATGGCAGCCTACCAGCACGGCTACGACTCTTTCGCTATCATGGTGGCAGCGTGGTTCACCGCCTTGGGAGGCGGCACTATCCGAGATGTGCTCATCGGCTGTTTCCCGCCAGTTAACCTCTCGAACTACTGGTATCTGAGTATCGCATTGTTCTCAGGCATTATCGTCATCATCTTCCATCCTGAAATGGAGAAGATGTACTGGACTACGACCGTGTTCGACGCTTTGGCTCTGGCACTCTTCGCCGTTGACGGCACCACGAAGGGCATCGCCTACCACATGCCCGCCCTCACTGCTGTGTTCCTTGGCCTCATCACCGGCGTTGGGGGCGGAGTATGCAGGGACATCATCATCAATGAGGTGCCGATGATCATCAAGGACCGGCATTTCTACGCTGTGCCCGCCCTGGGGGCCAGTGTACTGACGGTCTTCGTGTGCAAAGCCTACATCCACAATCTCATCAATTTCGCCGCCGAGATTATCCTCGATCTCTTCATTGTGGCGCTGGTCGTAGCGGTAAGGCTACTATCCGTGAAGTTTGACTGGGTCATGCCTGGTGCGGCCAAACGAACGCGCGCGCTGACCCTGCACCGGTCGCGCTCTGGTATCCGCCACCACCATCCAAGCTACCGCAGTACGAGTGCCGGCCATCGCACCACGATCGACCGGTCGCGCACGGCGCGCGCGCACGTGCATCGCCGCCGTTCGAAGAAAGACGGCGAGGAACAGTTGCTGAAGTGAAGACGATCTGCGCCGATCCCCGTTTTATTTAATGGTTGTTTAATGGGCGAAAATGCGCCTGCCGTCGCGTAGTAGGATGACGGCGCAGAGTATTAAGATCCACAGAACGTCGCCCAGTAGGTCGAGGTTCGGCCGGTAGCAGTCGTTTAGACGGCGGCGCAGCCCAGCGAAGCGTCCGCTTGCGCGCGGAGCGTCTTGGATGATGACAGTGGCGTGTGTGATGGCCATAAACTGGATGGTGGTGGAGAACATCAGTGTCAGACACCAGGGGCACAAGGCGTTGATGACGAACAGCTCCTGGCTCAACAGCCAGTAGGAGTAGAGTAGTGCGGCCAGTCCGCCCCACCAGGTGGCGAGAACAAACCAACGCGGGAAGCGCGTGCGCGCTAGCCCCAGTACAGCGATGGTCACGAACACGGATTCAAAACAGATGCCGAAGAATGAGTTGGGGAAGTGCATCCCGAACAGGTGGATGGGGTCGGCTTGCCAGCTGGCCGCCACGTCTGAGCAGGAGACGACGGCGTTGATGTCGCAGGCCAGCACGATGTCCGGTTTGGCCGCCATCTTGAGAGTGTCAGATGAGAGGCAGAACGAGACGACTAGAGCCACGAGCGACATGATCAGCATGACGAGATAGATAGCGGTCGACCGGTGTCTCCAGGATTCGCGCCAGTTGTTCCTCGTCGCCGTCGGATTCATGTCATACCTTTCTCGTGATCGCGCCATGGCGCGCTTTACTGCGGACACCAGCTTACGATAAGTCCTATGGAAAAGACTTTAGGATGGGATTTGCACTGCCACACTGTTTTCTCGGATGGCACGCGTACGCCACTGCAATTGGTGCAGGAAGCGCGCGAACGTGGTTTGGACGGCGTGGCGATTACTGACCATGACACCGCAGCTGGCTGGACAGAAGCTGTGAACGCTGCCCGTGGGGTGGGGATGCCCCTGATCTGTGGCACTGAGATGAGCACGCACTGGCCATTGAGTGCCGGAAAAATCTCTGTCCATGTGCTGGCGTGGCTGTACAATCCAGACGGCCGTCAGTTGGTCGAGCTGTTCGCCCGTACTCGCCAGCGACGTCTCGAGCGTGCCCGGACCATGGTGGCCAACCTCGCGCGGGATTATCCTATCAGCTGGGAGTCGGTGTGCGACCAGGCTAAGGAGGGTGGCGCGACGACTATCGGACGGCCGCATATGGCGGACGCGCTAGTGGCTGCCGGCGTGTACCGCACGCGCGCGGACGCCTTCGCCGGTGTTCTCAGCAAGCGCGGGCCGTACTACGTATCGGTGGAGACACCTACAGTGACAGAAGCCATCCGCGCCATCAAGGACGCCGGAGGAGTAGCGGCGTTAGCTCACGGTGGATCGTTCGCGCGCAACCGCGTTGTCCTCTCGGATGATCAAATCCGCGCATGCGTCGATTGCGGTCTGGACGCGCTAGAGGTGAACCACCGCGAGAACTCGCCGGAGCAGCGCACCCGCCTAACAAAGCTGGCGCAGCGGTGGGGGCTGCTGGTCACAGGTGGCTCGGATTGGCACGGTCAGGACGGCAAGCCGAACATGCTGGGCGAGAACAGCACGGACGTCCCCACTGTCAAGGAAATCGCACGTCGCGGAGCCATCCCGGTTGTGTGAGGAACGAAAAGGTCCTTCGCTGGCAAATGCCAAGCACGGAACCTTTTTATTGGGCCGACTGGTCGACACTCACTGGTTGAGTGGACCAAATCCCAGTGGTCGCACCGTCTGCGTGCCGACGATGGCATAGCCGACGGCGGATCCCGGTATGAGGATGCGGCGTCCCTTCGCATCCGTGAGTTGCGCGGTGGAACTGTTGGCGATGGCTGCATTGAGGTCATCCATCACGCTGTCGGCAGACTGCCCCGTAGTGAAGGTCAGAGAGCGTCCGACCTGCTTGATACCAATTTCGACACTGATTTCGCTGGTGCTCACTTGTTCTCTCCATTCTTCGCGCTCTGGATGGTGGCTTGTAGGACCATCGTAGTTGGATAGGCGATTTCATCGCTGCCGTTTTCGCTGTTCGCATGTGCCGTGACGATGGTCATGTGCCGGTCCTTTGCGGACTGCAGGGCCGCGGCCTGTGCCGCTGAAATCGAGTAGGTGTCGTTGGACACTGCCACAGGTTTGGACGTCGTCGGCTGGACCGCAGACGACCTCGCGGTCGGCTCGCGCAGCGGTTCGCCCGCGTCGCATAGTCGGACGGAACCGGCAACGTGCACGTCTGCTTCGATGGACTGCTGCTGGCTAGCGGCGAAGGACGCGGCACTGAATAGAGCCGTGTCCAACTCACTCATTGGCTTCGGATTGCCATTCTCATCCAGATTCGCCTTCTTCTCCTGCTCAGCCTGCAGATCGACGCCGTTGCGGTTAGCGATAGCGGCGCGTGCAACAGTCTGCAGCATGGCCGCTGCCAGAGCGGGGTCCGGGGGGATGGCCGCGGCGGTTGGATGAGTGACAGGATGGGAAGCGTCGGCATTGGGCTGAACATTGTTTCGGTCAGTAAGGCCGTCGGCGCCACTCTGGCTGCTCCCAGCTGCGGCTGGGCGCGCGCTGGCTTCGGCAAGACGCCCCGCAGACGCGGCGGCGTTATTGGCACGCATGCCATCATCGAGGTCACCGGTTTGGATACCGGTGCTGCGCGCGGCGTCGACCACCACGCGCGCAGCGTCCTCAGCAGATGACGGCACGTTGGAGTGTGCGGGACCACCAGGACGGAACGTCGACAGGATGCTTGTTACAGCTTCCGACGCAGCGTCGCCGGTGCCGTCGCCCCAGCGGACAGACGGTCCGCCAAACTCTTGCTGGATTTGCTCGCGCATTCGCGGTGAACCGGACTTGCCCAGCAATGTACCGACGGTCACCGTGGAGTTAGCATCCTCTTTGACAGCGTCCTCTTGGCTTATGTGAGAGGCGTTGACGGAATTGTCTGGCGTAACGGCGGTGATAGGAGTCAGGATGGAGGCGAGGTTCTCCACGCGGATGCGTGTTTCGTCAATCCAGACGCGGTCCATGGAGTCGAGAGAGCGGAGAAAGTCGGTGACGATGTTCATCTGACGCCACAGGCGCGCGCGCGGCACGATGCGCGAGTCCATATGCGAACCCATGATGCGCCCATATTCCGATAAGACGGCGTCGCGTTGCATATCGGAGATGGAGTCCTCGAACAGCCACGCAAAGTCGCGAGCCGGGTCGCTGATCTGCAGTCGCTCCCAGTTGCGGATGGCACTGACGCCTGAATCGAGGAACAGCACATCATTGGCCTGGTAATCGCCGTGCACGAGACTTGCGCGGAAGTCCCACAACGCGTCGACGGTGATGAGCTGGTCCCAGCGGTTGAGAATGGCTCGTGGAATGTCGCGCTCGATAGTCAGATGGTCCACCCAAGTCTCTAACTCTTCACGAATAGCCGAACCGCTGAACGTCTGGTAGCCGAATTCCATGAGCTTGTCTGGCTTGAGACAGTGAATTTTAGCGATGGCCGCTCCTAGGGACGCACACAAGGAAACGTCCAGGGATTCGAACGGGCGCGGAAATCCTTCGAGCTGCGGGGTGATGAGGACAGTTTTTAGGCCGTCATCCGTCTTGACGTCGCCGGTGTACACAGTCCTCTCGAGCTGGAACCCCAGACGGCGCAGCAGTTCACCGCTCGGACGAAGGGAGCGGGCAGCGGCGGCGCGCTTGCGCAGCAGCGCGCAGGCCTGTTCGTCTAGGCCAACGCTAATGTCGTAGGAGTCGCCATTCTGGGTCAGAAGGATGCCGGTGACGATATCCTTGCCCTCATCCATACGCGGCAAATCATCTGTCAGACTCACCGACACGATCCGCAGGTCGGAAGCAATGGCAGATGCAAGCGCAGCAAGGAAATAGGGACTCCGATTTTTCACATTTCAACACTAATACAAACAAAGCGACGAAATCCTGATATATGCGCAAAAATGAGGATTATGACACAAATCCCTTCTGACGAGCTGCTGGCTGGTTTGGACGACGCTCAGCAACGCGCTGCGACCTGTCTCGACGGGCCAGTCCGCATTCTGGCGGTGGCCGGCGCCGGCAAGACGCGGACCATCACGCGGCGCATTGCCTACGGATGCGCAACTGGCAAGTGGAACCCGCACCGGACGGTGGCCGTCACCTTCACCGACAAAGCTGCGCAAGAGATGCAGAGCCGTCTGCGGAAGCTGGGAGCAACCGAGGTGACGGCTGCGACCTTCCATTCGTTGGCACTTTCGCAGCTGGGGCATGTATGGCGCGACCTTGTTGGCGGCGACATGCCCATCCTCATGGGCGCCCCGTCCAGCCATGATCCAGCTAGTCAGAATCCGGAGGCGCTCAATCCCCTGGCGCTGGTGGCCGACGTCATCAATGGTGTCTCCCCGGCGCACAGTACGTCGCCTCGCGAAGTTCAGGATGTGCTCTCGGAGATCGCCTGGACGAAGTCGGAGCTGATTCCGCCTGAGGATTACCCGGCCGTGTGCGCGCAAATGAGCCGGATCCCACCGGCGGCATTGGACCCCGAGCAGATGCAGGCCATCCTGCTGCGCTACGAGCAGGAAAAATCCGAACATCACGCTATGGACTTCGACGACATTCTGCTGATTCTCTGTCATCTGATTGAAACTTCGGACGAAGCGGCGATGATGACGCGCGATACCATCGGCTGGCTCACAGTCGACGAGTACCAAGATGTTTCCCCGCTAGAGCACCGGCTTGTGGATCTATGGCTGGGCGTGGGGAACCGGTCGAAATCCATGACGTCAGCGAATCGAAACATCTGCGTGGTGGGCGATCCGGCGCAGACCATCTACTCCTTCGCCGGAGCCACCAGCTGGTACCTGCTAAACTTTGGGCGCGAGTTCGCTCCGTTATCGGCCGATATCAGGCTAGAGACGGATTACCGGTCGGTGCCCGTTATTGTCGATTGTGCAAACCGCGTGCTGGAGCGCTCGCCGCAGGCGCGGAACTATGTACGGCTGCGTCCAACGAATATGAAAACCTCGGCAGCTTTACCGGCTGCTACTACGACTTCGTGTGCTCATGCGGATCCAGGCCTTCGATTCGTCCGATTCGATACTGACGATCAGGAGGCACGGGCAGTCGCCCGGAAAATCGCTGGGCTGATGGCCATCGGAGAATCCGGTGACGAGATTGCCGTTCTGACGAGGACCAACGCACAGCTGATTCCGTTTCGCGCAGCGATGGAGGAAGCGGGCATCCCCTATCGGATGCGGCGCGATGGGGACGTCGGTACGGAGAAACCGACGGTGCCCCGCTCTATCCGGGAGGCTATTCGTCGGGGGAGTGTCTCGTCACTGCCGGCGCCGGTGACGCTTTCGACGGTACACGCTGCCAAGGGCTTGGAGTGGAACATCGTGTTTGTATGCGGCGCGTCCGACGGGCTTATTCCGTATAGCGCTGCTGCGGAAGACGAGCAAATCGAGGAAGAACGTCGGCTGCTTTACGTCGCCGTCACTCGTGGCCGGCGCCAGGTACTGCTGTCCTATGCGTTGCGCAAGGACGAGGCTTCGCCGCTGCGCCATCCCAGCCGGTTCCTCTGAATAGGTTCGCGGAAAGGAAAACGGCCGAAGAAAGCGCTGCAAAAAGTGAGAAAGCCGCGCAGCATGATACTGCTGCGGTTTTTGATTGATGTCGGCCTACCGAACGAGTGGTCGACATCGATTCACCACAGGGGGCTACGTTACTTGTTTTTGCCGATGTCGGAAACGTCACTGCCGTTATCGTTATTATCCGCGTCGGAACCGTCGTGATTGGGACCTTTATCGGTGTTGTTCGTGTTTCCGGTTTCGTTCGTATTCTCGTTGTTGTCTTTTGTAGCTTCTTCGGCTAGGAGGTCGTCGAGGGCGGCGTCCCAGTTCACCGCGTCGCTTGGAGCTGGAGTGTTCGCTGTGGCGCCGGAGAAATCGTCAGTGATAGCGGGGTTGGAGGAGCCGGCGCTGGACTTGCCTTCGTGCATCGCCCTTGGGGTATTACTTTTATTGGCCGTGTTTCCGCTAACTGCATTGCTGGAGTCGCTCTGCGCCTCCGGAATCTGTGGCAGCAGGTCTGGGTGGGTCCAATGAGCGTCGCGAGATTCCACACCATCAGCGGTGAGCTTCTCCCAGACGTCGCAAGCCTCACGTGCTGCGCGTGGGCGTAGTTCCAGGCCCAGCAGGCTCTCGAAGGTATGCTCGGCAGGACCGCCCGCCGCGCGCCGACGGCGTATCATCTCGCGCAGCTGGCTAATGTGCGGCAGGAACGCGCTACCGGCACGCCAAGTGGTGCAGTCCACCCAGCCCTCGACGAGTGCAAGCATGGATTCCAGACGGCGTTTGGCTTCAAGCTGCTCCGGGGATTCCTCCATGCTGACCTTGGCTAGATTAACAGCTCCGCCAATCTCTTCGGGATTCATGGAAACCGCTCCGCGCAGCTGTTCCTCAACAGCATCGAGGTCAATGCCGATGCTGCGGGCGTATTTGTTGATGAGTACTTCAATCTGCGGCATCAGCCACGGCGCCGACGCGAAAAGTCGAGCATGCGCCGCTTCGCGTAGCGCAACGAAATCCATAACCTCGTCAACAGGCAGCTTCAGGCTGTTGGCGAACGCCTGGATGTTCTCTGGCACGAGTGCGCCGGCTGGATTCGCTCCCATAGCCATGCTCTGATCAAAGCTACCAAACACCTCGTGCGCTAGCCGCCCGGAGGCCTGTCCGAGCTGGATGGCGAAAGTAGTGCTGCCCAGCAGCCGCATGATTCGATGCGGATCCTTCATCCCCTCGGGAATGGGAATGGGCACCGGACCGGCAAACAGACCTGTGATTTCGCCGTTCAGGCCACCTAGGCGTTCGCTAAACACGGCCTCCAGCGCGGCGGTTGCCGATTTGGCTACAGGCGTCGCCAGCGTGAGCCAGGATCCAATGGTTGCTTTCGTCCAAGTGGCCGGGGTGAGCACATCAGATTCGCCGGGTGCCGGGTCGAAGATCGTCGCGGAGTCCAGCCATAAGTTCGCCGCGCTTAGAGCTGAACGGGCCTGGCTCTCCTGCGCTGCGCTAAGAAAGCCGAGGGAGTTTTCACCAGCCTTGCGTTCGGCAAGCGTGGCCGCCAGACGGCGGTTGATAGGCTCTTCGTCGGAGCCGTCTGCCCGGGCGAAGGACGACATCCCGCTCTCGACAAACGCGGCCAGCAGGTCGTGCATGTCCTGCGGCTTAGGGAGCTTACTGGGATCCTGCGACAGCAGCTGGTCCTGGATTTCTCGTGGGAGTCGCGAGAACTGGTTCCACAGGGCTTCGCCTTGGAGAGAACCGAAGGAATCAATCATCCACTGGTGCAGTTCATTGCTGTCCATCGCTGTTATGTCCTGTCTGTTTTGGTGCGTTGACAACCGTCTATACTATGAAAAATATGTCTTTTTTGCACCGCAAGGTCTCGACCTTGCAATCTGTTCAGCCATCAGGGGAAAAGTGTCATTGGTGGCGTCGAAACGTGGGATGGGTGTTGTTCGTCGCTCTGGCGGCGTGCCTGTTCCTTCCGACAAATTATGTTATTGAGATGCCCGGGCCGACAATGAATGTTCTAGGTCGTGAAACGCTCGACAACGGCGCGTCTGGCAGAGCCGTGACCTCGAAGGAAGACACTATCCGCATCGCGGGCGCGCCGGTCAAGCCGACGAGCGGCAAGCTGCTGATGGTTACCGTCAACGTGGAGGGGTCACCCCGGGTCCCGATCAACGCTATGCAGACGCTGGCGGCCTGGTTCCATCCCCAGGAGGCGGTCATGCCGCGCGAGGTCGTGTTCCCCATCGGCGAGACAACGAGGGCCTATGACAAGCAGATTAGTGGGCAAATGTCTAGCGCGCAGGGGCGGGCCCAGTCCGTAGCGTTGAAATTCATCGCGCAGCGGCATCTGGCAAATCTGGATGACCCGAACATCAAAATCGACATGAGTGCAGGCGATGTCGGCGGCCCGAGCGCGGGGATGATGTTCGCGCTCGGTATCATTGACAAGCTAACGAGTGGCACCATGGCGGGTAATCAGACTATCGCTGGCACCGGTACTATTTCCGCGGAGGAACAGATCGGTAAAATCGGTGGCATCCGACTAAAAATGCTCGGCGCCCGCCGCGACGGCGCGTCCTGGTTCCTAGCACCGTCCGGCAACTGCTCCGATGTCGTGGGCTACGTGCCCGCGGGATTGCGGGTTGTTAAGGTCTCGACACTCCTGCAGGCCTACAACGCCGTTGTGGCAATCGGTCAAGGCCAGGGAGCAGATTTGCCGACCTGCACGGCGTAGTGCGGAACGGGAGCAGGCATAGTGACGATGGGTAGCGAAGTAAAGAACGGCTGCTATGCTCTTTTCTTGTGGTAAGCACAACCCCAACGCAGGCTGCAGAGCTTGGTTTTAAGAAAGACGATATTATCCAGGAGTGGCTGTGGGACGAGGACGTCGATGAAGATGTCCGTGACGCGATTTCGTCCATCACCGGCCAGGATCTTGTTGACGAGGACTATAACGGCGCCGTAGACGGCGCCATCATCTGGTGGCGTGACGGCGATGACGAGGACGCTCTGACGGATGATATTGTCGACGCGGAGGCGCCGTTGGATTCCGACAACCCCTTCTGGATTATTGCGCCCAAGCCAGGCCGCGACGGCGCGGCAAGCCCGTCGATTATCCAGAATGCTGCCAAGAACGCTGGCATGAACCCGGCCAAGCCGATGAGCCTTAGTGCCGGCTGGAACGCCATTCGCTTGCTGCCGTTCGGAGCAGGACGTCAGCGCCATTCTGCCGAGCATTGAGAGACCAGTTGTTGAGAGCTGTGCGCCAAACTGGTGCGCAACCGAATCCAGCATTGCATCCGTTGGAGTTCGTCATTGTGGGGGTGTGAGCCGCATAAGTAGAAAAAGGGGCGACTGGGGGAGTAATCCTGCAGCCACCCCTTTCCGCAGTTTCGTGCCGGTTGTCTGCTCCTGCCTCTCAGTCCTGCAGCTGCATGCCCTCGGCGTCGAGATGCCATTTCGAACCTGGGTGTGAGGCGAGAATGTTGATACCCTCAACTAGGCTCCAGATGAGCGAGACAATCGGACCCACGCCCACGCATGCCCAGCCTACGAGCGTCAGAAGCAATTGACAGATACCCCTGCCGGTATTGCCCAAGTAGAAATTGTGAACGCCGAAAAGTCCCAGGAAGATGCCGTAAAGGCCAGCGACGATTTTCGATTTCTCCGACATTCCCGGACCGCGCAGGTACTGCTGCTGCAAGTCTATGGGGCGTAGCCGGCGCGGATCAGGCCCAGTGAAGTTCTGGTTGTCGAAGTCGTTCATGTCGCTCCTTTCGCGCGGTCCGGGTGGGCGATGAGGGGTTCGAACCCCCGACATCCACGGTGTAAACGTGGCGCTCTAACCAACTGAGCTAATCGCCCGGATTTTCGTCCAGTTTAGCAGGAACCCCTCCATTTCGGGGACAGTGCCGCGTGTGGCTCTCCTCAGTGACCGCAATTGGGGATAAAATTGAAACGGCTGTGCTCAAAGATTCTCCCACACGGATAGGAGGTTCTAATGGCGGCAAGCTATGAGGTTAAGAAAATCTCGAAGTGCCTGGATTTCGCCGGGCGTTGGAAAGCAGAGGTATCAAAAATGGCTGGATTCGAACTGGGCAGCGGCGTACGCAAGGTGTTCCTCGCTGGAATCGGCGCCATCGCGACGACTGTAGAGAAAGGCCAGAAGCTTGTCAACGATCTCGTTGACAAAGGCGAGTTGACGGTCGAGCAGGGAAAGTCCCTCAACTCCGAGCTGGCGCATCGTGTTAAGAAGAAGACAAATGTCATGCGCGATACCGCCCTGGAAAACCGTATGAAGCTCATGTCCAACGAGGAGCGAGCGGAGTTCGTGCGCAAAGTTAACGAGTTCGCCCATAGCACCGCGACTCATTCCGCCGAACCGGCGGACGGTTTCGCGGCGGCCGACTCCAAGGAGACAGTGGAGTAGCGGTGACAGCGCAACAGCGACCCAGCGAGACTGAGCCGTCCCAGGGAAGCAAGGATGTCTACGATATTGTCGCCGCCAAGGTGGCGGGCGATTGGCGGGGGGCGGGGAAGACACTCGGCGACGACGTCGACAATTCACGCGCCAGTCGGCTCAGACGATTGGCCCAGATTGTAGGTGTGCTACGCCGCTACGACTTATTCCGCGGGATGACGCCAGACAAGCTGTGCAATATGCTACAGGCGCTGGGTCCGACCTTTGTCAAGGCCGGCCAAATCCTGTCGATGCGTTCGGAGATCTTGTCGCAGTCCTATTGCGACGCGCTAGCTAAGCTGCGTACCCATGCCAATCCGATGCCGTACCAGACCGTGCTGGACACGCTGGAGTCGGAGTATGGGCGCCCGATTGACGAGGTCTTCTCCTCAATTGACCGCCATCCGCTGGGTTCCGCGTCGCTGGCGCAAGTGCATCGCGCCACGCTCGTGACGGGTGAGGATGTCGCTGTCAAGGTGCAACGTCCCGGAGCCCGCGAGATGATGGCGCAGGATATCGAAATCATGCGTTCCGTCATGAAGTGGGCTTCCCGCCTATTTGGCGCTTTACAGGTCGTTGACTTGCAAGGCGTCGTCGAGGAGATTTGGGCGAGTTTCCGCTCCGAAACTAACTTCCTCGAGGAGGCGCACAATCTGCAGGAGTTTCGCAAGTTCACCGCATCCTACCGTTACATGGACTGTCCGCGCGTCTACCTGCACTGGTGTACAAGGCGCGTAGTTGTCATGGACTATGTGCGTGGCATTCCCCTGGGCCATACCCGCGAGCTTGAGGCTGAAGGCTACGACTTGCAGGAGATCGGCATCAAGCTTGTCGACAACTATTCCGCGCAGATCCTGGATGCTGGCTTCTTCCACGCCGACCCACACCCCGGTAACATCATCGTGCGCGATGGGAAAATCGTGCTCATTGACCTAGGCATGACTGGACGTCTGACGTCCCACATGCGTTCACTGCTGCGTGGCATGATCTTTGCGCTGGCCAAAGGCGATTCCGTAGAGCTCGAGAACAATTTGCTGAGCTTGGCGCGCCTCAAGAAGAGCACCGACGGCGTGGACCGCACCGCGCTGCTGAGCGACATCGATGACATTGTCGACGGTTTCGGGACCATTGATCTGGCGGAGCTGAACGTTGGCCAGTTCATCATGTCTCTATTCCAGATGGTCGAACGCAACGGCCTAGAGCTACCTGGCAGCGTCACGCTCGTTGCCCGCGCACTAGTCACACTTGAAGGCACCCTCGCGCAATTCATCCCGGATGTTAACATGCTGGAGGTTATCGAAGAGCATGTCAAAAGCTCTGAGAATGTCCGCGATATTGTGCGCAAGGAGACCACGAGCCTGTCGACGGAGGGATTGCGGGCCGCCCACGGACTCTTCAGCTCTTTAGCGGATTCCAAGACGGCTATGCGCCAGCTGACGCGCGGACAGCTGAAGGTCAACGCCGAACTCGTCCATCCGCAACGCGCCGTGCAACAGCTATCGTATATCGTGGACCGATTGACGATGGCCATCATCATTGCCGGCCTGTTCGTCGGCTCATCCATCGTCTATTATGCCCGCATTCAGCCAGTCATTTTCGGCATCCCGGTCGTGGGCATGATGGGCTACGTCGTGGCTTTCGTGCTGGGCGTGTGGATCGTAATCGACATCCTGCACAAGAATCACTTGCTCAAGAAGCGAGCCAAAGGTGACCGATAGTGGACAATAGTGGACAACAGATACGCGGTCATGACAGTCGCAGCACGCGGTGCGTTGCCTTGGTCGCTGCTGTGGTGTATGCTCTGAAACGTTGCGCAGACATGCGCCGTATGGTGGACATAGCTCAGTCGGTAGAGCACCTGATTGTGGTTCAGGAGGTCGCGTGTTCGAGCCACGTTGTCCACCCGTTCGGAGAGCCGGAACCCTTGGGTTCCGGCTCTTTCATAGTTCCCCCTAGGGAATCCAGAGGACAACACTGTTTTCCATCGTAACTTGTGCACTTATGGCTGTTCTCGCGTGAAAGAGAGATTCCATAGCTTTTCTTGGGCCGAGGAACATCTGCAAATCATACCGCCAGCACAAAAGAGGTTTCCTGCGAGACCTCATCTGGACTGCGAGCCAGAGAAGTTAGCGTCAATCCGCAGTAAATCAACGTTCATGAACATTATCGACAGTTTGGACTGTCGATTCAAGATAATAGCCCACGTGAACGGGCTTCTGCGCGGTCACCACGACGAAGAGGTCACACGGGCGAATAGCGCCCCCAATAGTTGGCCACACCTACCAGGATTCGCAGCCTCAACCGCATCAATGCATTTATTACCAACTAAAAATAGATCCAGAGCAAGAAGAAGCCGTCGCGCCAGTGACGGATGGATCGCGATCAGCTCCTACTCTCAAAGAGAGCTGAAGAAAACCGGGGCTGTGCGCGAGGAGGGACTCGAACCCTCATGTCAAAGACACAGGAACCTAAATCCTGCGCGTCTACCATTTCGCCACTCGCG
Source organism: Aeriscardovia sp. (assembly GCA_017386585.1). Lineage (GTDB taxonomy): Bacteria > Actinomycetota > Actinomycetes > Actinomycetales > Bifidobacteriaceae > RGIG7107. The sequence continues at coordinate 5,605 of JAFNPO010000064.1, read as the reverse complement.
CGAGAACGGGACGGCAGATCCTCCATCATCAGAAAGAGCAGCCGCTCCGCTAAGGGGTACAAAAGAGCCACTTGACAGAATCGAACTGTCGACCTTCTCTTTACGAGAGAGACGCTCTACCGACTGAGCTAAAGTGGCCTTCCGCTTGCCGAAACAAACAGCCCCACACAAGCACGACCAGCATAGCCTGTTATTCTGATATTGTCCACTTGACTATCATGCCGGCGCTCGCAGGAGAGATGTGTACCCTGGAAAAGATGAGGGAGACGGGGGAACGGCTGAGACGGACGACAGAACGGAGAGCGCGCCAGTGGCACGTCGAGGCGCTGCGATTGGTGGCCATTGGCGGCATCGCAGTTTTCCACACTTTTGTCCCTTGGTTCGACAAGATGGCGTATGGTGCTCCGTTCCCGACGGACTGCCGTGGGCTGTCCACGTCGTTCTGGGGGTTGTTCCTGCTGGGCTGCATCAACCTACTGGGCGCGATGGGCAACGCCATCTTCTTCATGATCTCGGGCTATTTTCTGCTGCCGTCGATGGCGCGGGACAGCCACCGTTCGGGGTATGTAGCTCGCCAAGGACTCAAGGCCGCCCGTCGCGCCACCGTTATCATCACCACCATCGCTCTGTACGGAGTGTTGACGGTGTCGCTCGTGGCGCTGCTACACATTCCCGGTCCGGATTTCCACACCACACGCTGGCTGGTCATGGACCTGGAATTCGTCTGGCTTTACCTGCTTTTCGTCATCGTCGCACCGCTGGTTGCGTTGGCTCAAGACCGCTGGAGTGTGTGGCCATTTGTCTTAACAGTCGTTTTTATCGTTGTCTTCGCGCTCAACGGCTACGTGGCCTTCTTCTCGCAAGATGGCATCAACCACGCGCTAGACGGCTGGCGTAAATGGCTCAGCGCGGCCACGTACTTCGTTGGGTTCTGTGTGGCTGGTCTGATGAACCAACACCGCGTCATCCTGCGCCGCTGGGGGACCGCATCTTTGTGGTGGGCGATTGGCGTAAGCGTCGTCATCGAACTGGGCGTGTCCGCACTAAAATCGCCATGGCTTTCGGGGGCGATTTCCTTCAAATCAACATCATTCCTATCATTCTGGCTTGCTCTGTCCTCCCTGTCCTGCGCAGTCCTGGCACACAGCAAGTGCGCCGTCGCCCGGGGCGCCGGAGCGCGCCACGCCAGTCGCTTGTCGGACGACCGGTTTGGTCCTGCCGTTGTGCGTCTGTTGGCCAGCGGCATTCTCGGCTTCTATGTGTTCCAGTCGATGCTCACGCGCTTTTGGCATTCTTTCATCATCCCGATACTAAACGGCCTCGTTGCCGGTTCGTCGGTTTCGTTCTCCGCGACGCTACTGTTCGTTGTTGCTGGCATTGCCGCGAGCTTGCTCTACGCCGCGGTCCTGCTGTGCGTCGACCGTGTCGTACGGCAGCCGGTGACTCGAGCAATCACCTGGATCTTTTAGCGTCACTAAACTCGCTGATTGCAACGTTTTCTGGTAGCTGCGGTGTCTGCTTTGGACGGTATTTTTGAAGTGTCTTTTGGCATCAACGTCAAGGAAAGGACTGCCATGGTCATCGAATCACCAGTGGACGCCACGAAAACGCGAGCATGGGCGGAGCTGACGCAAGTGTATACAGATATGCACAAGAAAGGTATTGACCTGCGGCGCTGGTTTGCCGATGAGCCGAACCGTGTGTGTGCGCTGTCCTTCGATGCGGGAGATCTGCGCATCGACCTGTCTAAGAACCTCATCCAGCCGTCGATGCTGCCGATTTTCGCCCATCTCGCCGAGGAAGTCCACCTGCGCGAACGTACGGAGGACATGTTCGGCGGCAAACATATCAATGTCACGGAGGATCGTGCTGTACTGCACACCGCGCTGCGCCGTCCCGAGTCCGATATTGGTTCCGTTGTGGTCGACGGCCAGGACGTCGTTTCCGACGTGCGCGCCATGCTTCGGCGTATTTACGCTTTTGCCGATAAAGTTCGCTCCGGCGAGTGGACCGGCGTGACCGGCAAGCGCATCGAGACGGTCGTCAACATCGGCATCGGCGGCTCCGACCTGGGTCCCGTTATGACGTATGAGGCACTCAAGCCGTACGCCGACGCCGGAATCTCCGCACGGTTCATCAGCAACATTGACCCGAATGACATCGCGGAGAAGACCCGCGGACTCGACCCGCAGACCACGCTGTTCGTCGTTGTCTCCAAAACTTTCACGACTGTCGAGACCATCACTAACGCCATCGACGCGCGCACCTGGTTACTTGATTCCCTGACTGCGTCTGGCGCTATCGACAGCTCCGAAGAGTCTCACACCGAAGCCGTACGCCGCCACTTCGTTGCCGTGTCCACCGCGCTGGAGAAAGTCAAGGCTTTCGGTATCTCCCCGGAGAATACCTTCGGATTCTGGAGCTGGGTCGGTGGCCGCTACTCCGTTGATTCCTCCGTCGGCACCATTCTTGCCATCGTCCTCGGTCCGCGCCGTTTCGACGACTTTCTCGCTGGTTTCCACGCCATGGACGAATACTTCCGCATCACACCGTACGAGAAGAACGCCGTAGCCCTCATGGGCCTGATGAACATATGGTACACCGATTTCTTTAGCGCCGAATCTCACGCTATCTTGCCGTACAACCAGTACCTACACCGCTTTCCGGCTTATCTGCAGCAACTGACCATGGAGTCCAACGGCAAATCTGTACGCTGGGACGGCACGCCGGTACGTTCTAAGACCGGCGAAATATTCTGGGGAGAGCCAGGTACGAACGGCCAGCACTCCTTCTATCAACTTATCCACCAAGGTACCCATCTGATTCCGGCGGACTTCATCGCCTTCGCCAACACGCACAACCCATTGCGTTGCGGCGACCAGGACGTCCAAGAGCTGTTCCTGTCTAACTTCCTAGCCCAAACCAAGGCGCTCGCGTTCGGCAAGACCGCCAACGAAGTCCGCACCGAAGGAACACCCGACGTTATCGTGCGCGCCCGCGTGTTCAGCGGAAACCGCCCGACCACGTCGATTTTCGGCGACAAGCTGACTCCGTATTCGCTGGGCGAACTCATTTCCCTGTACGAGATGATCGTCTTTACCGAGGGCACCGTCTGGGGTATCGACTCCTTTGACCAGTGGGGAGTGGAACTTGGCAAGATCCTAGCCAAGCAGATCAGACCAGCGTTGTCCCAGAACGACGAGGCGCTCGCAGCTCAGGATCCGTCCACGCGCTCGCTGATCGAGTGGTATCGCGCCCACCGCCGCTGACAACTAAGTCTCCGACCGCCATCAATCGATGTTAAGCGGCGCCGGTTCCCGCCTTTGACCATCTCTTTCGCCCCCCATCTTTTGACGGTTTCTTACAGATTTCAATGCTGGTCTGTTCAGGAATTTGAAAAAACTGGCACGATGTTGTATTTTTGACGTGGTCCCGGTGGAAGTGATGATTTTTCTCCGAATTTTGACCGATTCCTATTAAGTCCGCATGAATCGTAAGCGTACTACAGCGGTTTCGTTTCTTTACGTTCCACGGCGGACACACTGCTGGTTGACGAAAGGTATGAGAGTGTCAGCAAGTCAGGATCTGACCAGTATGAAGTTAGTGGAACTCAAAGAGTTAGCGAAGCGGATGGGACTCCGTGGAACCTCGACGATGAGGAAATCGGAACTAATCGCCACGCTGCAAGCTGCCCGCTCGGGTGGTAAGGCTCCGGTTGGCGTGACCGTTGCCGCTCCACACGCCGCGCGCCGTTCTCCAACGTTCACGGCCGCTGACGAGCAGAAGGAGAGCGAGGGGAACACCTGTGCCAATAGCCTTGGCACCGCCGCGTTCCCTAGTAAGCCGACGTTCGTCGAATCCGCTGTCCCGCGCGCTAGGGGCCTACGCCGTCCACAAACCGAAGGTATCGAAAAACTCGATTTAGGCATCACGCTGCCCACTCGTCAGGATGGCAAGCGCCGCCGCGACGACATAGACTTCAACGAGGAGCAAAGCCGCGGACTGGACAGTATCCTCGCCGTTCTGCCAGACCACTCCAATCGCCATGGTGACGACGGATTCCGTGATCACCGGCGCGAGGATCATGTCGAACACGACGAGCTTGAGCGTGCTGGAAGGATCGTGCGCCACCGCGACGAAGCGAACGAAGACCGCACCGGCCGTCGTTCCGACCACTTTGACAACGCTGAGTCCAACAGGGACGAGGACCGCGGATCTCGCCGTCCCCGTCACCTGGGTCGTGATCACCAGCGCGAGGACCACGCCGAACATGGTTTCCGTCACCAGCATGACCGCACCGGTCGTCGTTCCGACCACGATGGCCGCGAAGAGGCCCGCGAATCGCGCCCGGAGCGCGAAGATCAGCCGTTGGTCCCGGTCGCCGGCATCGTCGATATCCTCGACTCCTATGCATTCATCCGCACGAGTGGCTACCTGCCGGGACCGAACGACGTGTACGTGTCTATGGGTATGGTCAAGAAGTATGGCCTACGCAAGGGAGACGCTGTGCAAGGCGCCATCCGTCCTCCACGCGAGAACGATCGCCGTTCACAGCGCCAGAAGTTCGTGCCACTCCAGGCCATCACCTCCATTAACGGCATGGACATAGAGGAAGCCCGCGAGCGCCCGCAGTTCAGTAAGCTGACGCCGTTGTACCCGCAGCAGCGTCTGCGTATGGAGACGGAGCCAAGCAAGCTCGTCGGTCGTCTCATTGACATCGTTTCTCCGATCGGCAAAGGTCAGCGTGGCCTCATCGTCGCGCCCCCGAAGGCAGGCAAGACCATTACGCTGCAAAACATCGCTAACGCCATTACGGCGAATAACCCCGAATGTCATTTAATGGTTGTCTTGGTGGACGAGCGCCCGGAGGAAGTCACTGATATGCAGCGCACAGTGCACGGCGAGGTTATCTCCTCGACTTTTGACCGTCCGGCGTCCGACCACACCATCGTTGCCGAGCTGGCCATCGAGCGTGCCAAGCGTCTGGTGGAGCTGGGTCAGGACGTGGTCGTGCTACTGGATTCCATCACCCGCTTGGCGCGCGCCTACAATATCGCGGCCCCAGCGTCGGGTAAGGTGCTCTCTGGCGGTGTGGACGCGCAGGCCCTGTACCCGCCGAAGAAGTTCTTCGGAGCGGCCCGCAACGTTGAGAACGGCGGCTCCTTGACGATTATCGCCACGGCGTTGGTAGAGACTGGCTCCAAGATGGACGAGGTCATTTTTGAGGAGTTTAAGGGCACCGGCAATATGGAGCTGAAGCTTTCTCGCGATTTGGCGGACAAACGTCTTTTCCCAGCCATTGACATCTCTGCGTCTGGCACGCGTCGCGAAGAGCTCATCACACCTAAGGAACAGTTGGCCATCATCTACCGTCTACGCCGCCTGTTAGGAGGAATGGATGCAGAGCAGGCTTACCAGATGCTAGTGCCGCGGGTCAAGAAGACGCCGACGAACCAGGACTTTTTCACTGTCATTGCGCAGAACATGAATCTGCCAAGGACCGCTTGAAAGGACGGGACCCCAGGGGGAGGTGGCGCTCCGTTGCCAAGACAAGTGCTGGCCACGCGGCATTTGAAACCTGCGCCGTATACGGACGGGGATCAGG
>JAFNPO010000063.1 GCA_017386585.1 Aeriscardovia sp. | reverse complement strand
GCCCTCGTCTTCGTCGCCCCGATCATCGTTCTGATCGTCGTCTGCCTTGTCACGAAGGCGAACGTCCTCGTCTGGATTCTGCTCATGCTGACCGCCGTGCTGGTGGGTCTCACTCTTGCCACCCTCGTTCTGACGCACACGTCCGACCGTGTGGGCTATAAGCAGCTTGAAGGACAGGCCGGCGCGCCTATGGCAGTGCTTGGCGGCTTGGGCAGGGTTGGTTTTACCTTTCCACAGGAGCCCGTGTGGATGAACCGCAAGACCCGCGACACCATCTGGCGTGGCACCGGTCGTCCAGGAATCTTCTTGGTGGGCGAAGGCGACAAGCAGCGCCTCAGCATCGAGATGAATCGTGAGGAAGCCGCTATGCGCCGTCTTGTCCCAGGTTCCGCCATCCAGATTTATCGCATTTTCGTGGGTGAAGGTGAAGGCTACACTCCGCTGCCTAAGCTGCGTAATGCCATCGTCAAACGCCGTGCCCGTCTCACGAAGAGCGAGCTTAAGGACCTCCAGATGCGCCTGTCCACCATCCAGACCAAGCGTGCTGGTATACCCCACGGCGTTGACCCGCGCTCCATCAAGGTCAATAGCCGTATGATGCGTCGCCACAATAACGATTGAGCTGCGGCACCCAAAATCGAACAACGGAGGGCGCCGCCTTTCCCGAATGCGTCACCATGGTGACGCATTCGGGAAAGCATTTTTGGTCTGCGCTCAGCCGAACCGCGACCCCAGAGGATTGTTTTGCACATGATTTCAGCTATTGTGCCGCAGGCAAACGACCTTGGTTACCGTCACAGCGCTTAGTCGAACTCGCGGAAGGCCTGTGACAAGCGCGCCAAACCCTCTTTCAGAACCTTCGGTTTCGTGCAATAACCGAGGCGAACATGGCCTGGGATGTCAAATCTCGTACCTGGGACAAGCAGGACTCCGCGCCGATGCAACAGGTCTAGGCAGAACTCCTCGATGTCCTGTGGGATGTCGAACTTTGGGAATGAGGTCGAAACCGCCGGAGGCATGACGAGGGAAACCCTCGGTTCGTGGTCCACCCACTCGCGGTAGATGTCCATGTCTTGGTAAACGAGCTGACGGTTGCGCTCTAAGACATGCTGCCGATGACGCAGCACGTACACGGCCAGCTGATCGTTGAAGACACCGGCGCAGATGAGCAGATAGTCACGGTAACGGCGGAACACGTCCGCTGTTTCCTTGTTCGATGCTGTCCAGCCGATACGTACTCCAGGGACGGAATACGTCTTCGATAACGAGTTTACAGCGATACCGCGGTCGTATAGGTCTACGATGGAGCAGTACGACGTGCTCTCCTCCATCGGCGTGTATACCTCATCAGCAAGGATGTAGGCACCGACTGAATCGGCAATTCGGACAACCTCGCGCAGAAAATCGGGACTGAGGACGGTGCCCGTTGGATTGTTCGCGTTGTTGAGACAGATCATCCGGGTATTTGGCCGGATGAGTTTCTTCAGCTCCTCCAAATCCGGGTACCACCCGTCTTCCTCATGAATAGTCCAGTAGTCGACATCGGCACCTAAACCGCGTGGCAGATCGTACAGTTGCTGGTAGGAGGGATACTCTGCAATGACATGGTCATTTTTCCCCACTAACGCGGTGATGGCCAGCAGATTTGCACCCGTCGCACCATTCGTCTGCAGGATGTTGTCAGGATCCATATGGTCATAGAGGTTGGACACCAACTGCTTGAACTCCGGGGATCCTTCGATCCAGCCGTAATTCATCACCGATCGGTCGAGCATGTCGTAGAACTCTTGGCCGTCATGCCCATCAAGATTGAGAAGCTCGTGCATCGTTAGCGACGAGATTGTACTTTGTGCCAGATCATAGGTCGCCGATTTTTCCCAATGGTTAAGCCAATCCTCTACGCCGAACTGCGGTAACTGCATATTGTTCTCCTTTGAACATCGACATTATACTTTCGTCCCGATTCTATGCGGATTTCCCTCGTGGAAAAACAAACGTCCCACCATCATGTAGGAAGTAAGTCCCGGCCGTGGGGCTGGGTCACTCCAGCGACACTCAAAGTCAACATCCGAATGTTCTTGACCTTCCTGTCGTCGCGCTCCTCGCATATACTCCACGTCACCGACACTAGCCATCAACGAGTGCGAACATGAACGGTGCCACGCCCCGACCGCAGAAAGTCCGCGCTACAGCAAAGCGAGGAATGGACGACACAGTCCGTCGATTAAACCAGAACCCGTGAATGTCCACGTAGGCGGAATCCGGGTGGATAAACTCAAGCACCCATGTGTGTCCAGCCAGACACGGTGCGAAACCAGACGATCCGTGAGACTCTCCGGCTCCTACACCGCGGACGCTAGCATCAAACCATGCAGCAGTAGCGGTGCTGCTGAGAGCAGCACCACTACCCTCTGCGGAAACGACGTCCCCTGCCACTCTACGTGGGCCAGAACGTCGTCCCAGGACGGCTAGGACTGCGCCACTACCCAGAAAACCTACTCGCGCTGGAAGGGCTACGGATGCCAGTCAAACTGGCGCAATACTGGTCAATGTCAGTGAAAACGGCTTGAATCAGAACGAAACTGCCGGAGCTGACGGCAGAGGCATTGTTATCGATCACGTCTTCCAGATACGCAGGCGAGTATAAGGGCGCCCCACTTTCCGAAGAAAGACGGACACCGAACCAAGGAAGCGCCCCTCATGGAATCAGGCTTTATCGACCGCAGCTTTGACAGCGGCAGCATCACTGGCAGGGATGGACTCATCGCTGAGGATAGGATCTCCCTCTTTCTTGTCCAACTCGCGGGTACGGGCCATCTCCTCACGGAGCTTCTTCTTGCCCGGAAGCCCGAAGGACAGCAGGAAAGTGACACCCAGCGCACCCGCCGTCACAAAAGCAGTGTCGGCTAGTCCCTTACTAAAGCCGGACTTAACGTTGGTGTCGAAGGACGTCTGCCATTCTTTCGGCATCCGCTGAAACTCCTCGCTCGCCTCGATAACTGGGATAGAGTCTCCTTGGGTAATGACAATGGAGTTCTCGATAGAGCTGCGCATCTGCTGCGGCATCTGGATATCGTTCATGGCCGCCGGTAGTTCGCTCCATAGCAGGGCACCGAAGACAGAGCCGATGATGCCGATACCCAGCGCGGCACTGGTCTGAAAGGCGGTCGACTGGATGGAAGACGCCTGGCCACCCAGCTTGTTGGGAACGCCGGACATAAGGATGGCGGATAGTTGAGCAGACGCGATACCCATGCCAAAGCCGAAGAGCGCCAACCAACCGCGGATAGTCCACGGATTAGGATTGATGGTCTCGCGCAACAGGCAAGACAGACCGATAGCGCCACCCATCATAACGAGCATGCCCGTAGCAACGGCAAACTTGGTAGAAGTTGCGCGCACAATCGGCGTCGCGAGGAAGCCGGCGACTAGCGAAGCGATGCCCATGATGCACGTAATGGCACCTGCGTTGACGGCACTCATGCCCAGCACGTTCTGCAAGAACTGTGGTACTAGGAAGAGCAGGCCGACCATACCCATGCGGAAAAGGATCTGCATGGAAATAGACAGGGAGAATGTACCCACTTTGAAGAGGTGGAAGTCCATCAGGTAAGGCCAATCTCTGTTAACCGCGTGCAGGTCCCACAGGACGAACACGATGATGGCCATGACGGCCACGGCCAAGAGCCAGGGCACCGGGGACAGCCCAGCCCAGGAGCTGATACCAGACTTAGGCTTCCACCAACCGTCGGTCTTGCCTTCGATGAGACCGTAGATGAGGCAGCCGAAGCCAATGCAGGACAAGATGAAGCCGAACCCGTCGAAACCGCGCATCCTGTCGCCATACGTTTCCGGGACGGCGAACACGTCGAAGAGCGCGGACACTAGGGATAGCGGGATGTCAATCCAGAACACCCAGCGCCAGGTGGAGTACGTGACGAGCATGCCACCGAGCCATGGACCAATAGCGGACATAGCAGACATTAACGAACCGAAAAGAGCGAAGGCCAGGATGCGCATCTTATCCGTGTAGATGGCGTTCATCGTCGACATGATGGTCGGCAGGATGAGGGCTCCCCCCATGCCCTGAACACCGCGGCCGATCATGAGCGTCGGGTAGTTGTTGGCCAGCGCGCCGACGACGGCACCGGCGGAGAAGACAATAAGACCAAGGATGAGGGTCTTCTTACGGCCGATGGAGTCGGAGATGCGCCCAAAGGTAACGAGCAGAGCGCAAAACACGAGCGAGTAGACGGTAACGATCCACTCACCCTTGGTGGCAGTCAGGCTCATCTGGCGCATCACCGACGGCAGTGCAACGTTCATAATGGTACCGTCCATAACGATGGCAGACATGGCAACGACCAGGCCGATCAGTGCAAGCCATTTATGCTGCGCCTGCCTCTGCTCCTGTTTATGAGACATCCAGAAACCTTCCTCGTGAAAAACACGGTGCCTTTGCAGCACAGAAAAATAAAATTCTCATCCAAAAAAATTGGACACGATGTATAATAGTACACAACACGCCGACGGTTTTGTTATCACATTCTCCGTACAATGACAACCATGAGACGCCAGATGGCAACAGCAAAACGCATCCCGGCCACAGACAAACTCCGCCAGGCTTTCTGGGAGCTGCTGGAGCAACGCAGCTACACCGACATCACCGTCAAGGACATCATTGCGCGAGCGAGGATTAACCGCAGTGCTTTCTACTACCACTACGCTGACCTCAAGGACCTGGCGATCGACGCCATCACCGCCGAGCACCGCGACGACGAGGACGGGGATCTGCTCATCTCGGCCATCGCCAGCGGCAGCGCTGCCGCCATCGCCAACCATCTGGAGAAGACGATCACCCCCGCCTTCCTGGAGCACGTCCACCGTCAAGCACTCGTCGCCGGACCGCATGGCACGGCCGAGCTGACGAAGATTCTGCGCGACCGCATCGCCCACATCTGGCTTTCCAGCTTGGGTCTGTCGCCGAACCAGCTCAACGCCGGACAGCGCATGGTGCTGCACTTTGCCATTGGCGGGATGGTCAATTCCCTGGAAGACATAGAGCAGCTCATCCGCGAAGGACACGAGGAGTACGTCCAGCGCGAGGTCATCAAGATGATCGCCTACACCCTCAAGACGCTGCGCCGGAGACCGGCGAAACCGGCGGCGAAGACGCAAACAATGGTAAGCAGGGCAGTTGCGTCCACGACGAATGAAACGGGGACCGCCGCTGCGGCCAAGTTGACCGAATGATAGGTATCGGTGCCCCTAGCATGAGACGGCGCCGACAGCATCAACATGAACGACTCAGAGAGAGCGGGATGACGCAAACGGCGGTGAAGCGCAGACAAACAGCGTCAGACTTCGGACTGCTCCCCGACTGCTGTAGATTCAGCGGCTTGCTCCTCCGTCTCTTTCCGTTTCTTCTCAGCCGGTAGGAACAGCGCACAGATGGCCCCGCCCAACAGGATGCAGGATGTCACGCCGATAGTGTCGGTCACGCCGGCAGTGAAGCCCGCGTCGAGTTTTGTACTGAAAGCGACGCGGTAGCTACGCGGCATGTAATCTAGCTCCCGCGACGCCTTCAGCTCGGAGATGGCGGAGCCGGCGCTGTCAATAACGGCCGTCGAAATGCCGTGAGTAGCCTGCTCCGGCAGACCCAGACCATCGAGCTTGGCCGGCAGCGCGCCCCACAGGAAGGACACAAGGCATGTACCGATGACGGCGATGGCCAGAGCGCTACCCAGTTGACCGACGGTCGACATCATGGAGGACGCCTGGCCAGCCTTGTTGTCGGGGACGTCGACCATCACGACAGAAGTCAGCTGCGCGGATGCGAAGCCAAGGCCCACACCGTAGAGCACCAACCACAGGTAGATGAGACCGGTGTGACTGCTATCGGGACGGATCGTGAAAAAGAAGCCACCCATGGAGATGGCCTCGATTAGGAAGCCGGTGAAGACAACGGTCTTGGCGTTGGTGGCCTTGACGAAGGGGGTCGCCGAACCGCCGGAGAAGAATGCGCCTCCGCCCATAACGCAGAGAATAACACCGGTCTGCAGGGCCGAAAGGTTCAGCACGTTCTGCAGATAGAGCGGCAGCAGGAAGACGAGGCCGTACTCGCCAATCATGCCAATAGCGTCCATGACGTCACCCAGCCAAAAGCTGCGGTACTTGAAGAGTTCGAGGGACATGAGGCGCGACTTATCGCGGCGCGCTAAGGCTAGCTCCAGCCAGATGAGACCAATGAGCGCAATAATACCCACAAGCAGAATCCAGAAGATGCGCGACATGCCCCACCAGGCCTTCGTGCCCGCATCGGCATACCACCAGCCGTAGTTCTTGCCATCAATGAGTCCGTAAACGATGCAGGAGAACGCGATAACGGAGAGGATGAAGCCCCAGAAGTCGAAACGTCCGCTAATCTTTTCGCCGAAGGTCTCTGGCAGGAACGGCGCGGCGAGCACGATAACGAGGACAGCCCAGATGACGTCGAACCAGAAGATCCAACGCCAGGTGGAGTACGTGGTGAAAAGGCCGCCGATGACTGGCGCCGCCGCGGCTGCCACGGAGATAGCTGTGCCGTAGGTGGCGAAGGCGACGATGCGTTTCTTGCCTTTGAAGAGCGCGTTGATGGAGCTGACGGTGGTCGGCATGATCATTGCTCCGCCGGCGCCCTGGATGAAGCGGCCGACCAACATGGGCCACAGGCCGTTAGCGAAGGCTGAGATGATGGCACCGATGGCGAACACGGTCACGCCAGCGATCATCATCTTTTTGCGGCCGATGTGGTCGGCGATGCGCCCGAAGGTGATGAGCAAGGATGCGAAGACGAGCGAATAGAGCGTGACGATCCACTCAGCGGACGTGAAGCTCAGCTTGAGGTCCACCATGATCTTCGGCAGGGCGACGTCGACAATGGTGCCGTCCATGATGATGATGGAGATCGCCATGGCGATGACGACCAGCGCCATCCAGATACTGTGCTTGGGGACGGGTTTG
>JAFNPO010000010.1 GCA_017386585.1 Aeriscardovia sp. | reverse complement strand
GATTGTAGCCGTTCGAGCCGCTGCCGTTCACTATGGTGATTTCCACAAGCTGTTTGGAAGCGTCCCAGTAGGCGGTCCAGGACTTGATCGCGTATTGGCCGCTGGGATTGGACGCGCCGAAGCCGTAGCCATATTCTTGCCACTGAAAATGGACGTACTGCGTCACGTCCTGGCTGACGTTCCGGTTCCATTGGGCGGGAGCGTTATAGCCCTGCGGTAAGGAGATACTGATGCTGTTGCACCACCCGGTACCGATCACATTGGCATAGGTCCACGGAGCGCCTTTCCATGCCGACCCGTTTAGATTCGTCGATTGAAGCAGTCCCGTTGCGTAGGGCACCTGGTAGGGGTTGCTCCATGGCTCGGCTGCGAAAGAACCCGCGAACTGCCGGACGGACGCTCCTACCCCGGTGTCCAGGGCGGGAGTTGTCCTCACCGTGGCGTTCATCGGTTCGAAGCCCGATGCCGTCACGATCTTGGCGGGCGTTCCATCAGCGGTGCGCGCTAGCACTTTGGCCGTAGGCTGACTGCCGTTCGTGCTGACCTGCGCTGTCCTCTGGTCGGCGACTTGCGTAACGGAAGCCGCTCGCGCGACCGGAACCAGCCCGACCATCATCGCGACGGCCGCAGCACTGGCGGCGAGCATCGCAGGCCACCGTTTTCGAGCACGCACCCTGAGTCGCATGCCCCCCCCCTCATATGCGCCATACGCACAGATCGCCCCTACCAGCTAAAGTTCGAGAACCTGCGCGCCGTTTACTCCCGCAGTATACTCCACTTACATGCCGAATCTGGAAAACCCGGTTCTAGGGAGCATGACGTCTGGCGCCGTCCGGCTCCTTCAAGTTTATCATCCATCTCTCTCGTCTCAGGTTTCCGTCAACGGGTCCGCTGGCCAACTACTCCCGTAGGTCCGCGCACGACGCCGTTTAGCACGCTCCGCCTGATGTCTTCGAACGGAGTTTTTAGGTAGGCGGTGCCGGATCGTGCTGTTCGCGCACCGCTGGCCGGCGCATACACGGGGCCGGTCCGACAGACGATTCTTGGCCACCGTGCGGCGGGCCATAGACGGTTATCCTGGCCGTCGACGGTTCGCGGCGGTCTTGCCGGGCATGAAGACGGCGGACAGGAGCCAGATCTTGCATTCCGCCGGCTCTGGCGGCTGGAACGTTTACCCCCCACTCCGACAGCTGCGCGGCAGGAAACTGCGGAAGCTGGCGATCCGCTGTTCCTCCCCGTATAGCCACGCGTGGACGGTCTCGTGCAGATGTGCATGGAGGCGTTGTTTGCGGATCCGTGACGAACCTAGCGGATGCGGATTCGACCTTTAGTGTTACAAAGAGAACCACAGCAGGTACTACAGAGCGCCAAAACCGCTTCAACTGCGACTTTGCACCGATCATTGCCCGTAAGCAAGCACCGCATCGTCTTTCCCATACACGCAAAACGGGTTCATGGCCTGGGCGGAAGCATAGCCTATCCGAATCTTTTGAAGTGCCAGACTGACTCTCAGACAAAAGTATCCAAAGCGCGCCGAACAGGTGGAAACCTGTTTCTATACCTCGCATTGCGAGACGACGATTCGTTACAAAACGTGATGAAGATTCTACCAAATCCGTTTCGCTTGGAATTGAACCATGTTGTCCAGATCG
>JAFNPO010000009.1 GCA_017386585.1 Aeriscardovia sp. | reverse complement strand
CTATGGCATGGAGGGGGAGAGGTTATGAGAGCGCGCAGCGTGAAAACGAAAGGAACACGCATGGAAACCGCTGTCGCCCTGTATTTGCGCGCCGCTCTCCACGATCCGAGCATCGAACGCTTACGGTTGGCTGGTCCGCGGGATCGGGGGGACATCGGCAACGTGCGGGCCGGCGGCCGGCTGATCGCCATAGAAGTGAAGAACACGACGAGAGCGGACACGGCCGAACATTTGAAGCAAGCCGCCCAGGAAGCCGCCAACTATGGGGGGTTGTGCGGCGTCGTCGTCCAGAAACGCCGCGGCATCGGCATTGATACGCCTGAAACCGTCGGCCGGCAGCTCGTCCAAATGACCCTCAGGGATTTCACCCTCCTGCTCAAGGAAGCGAACAAGTGAACACGACCGCTCCCGCTGTGCGGAGGCTCGAAGGGTTCGCCCGCCGGTTCCGCGACAAAACCACGCGCCGGATCCTCATCTTGCGCCTCTCCACGGATTGGCCGGCCCGATGGAAAGCCGACAGCGATCTGTATGCGCCCACGCAAATCGCTTGCATGCGCGGCCGGATCCTCTCCATAACCCGTTTCGGCCACCACAACAGGTTCTGGGCGTTGAAAGTCGTGGACCAGTGAGCGGACACCCTTAGGGGCATGCCCCGCCGGCCACCGGCACCCTCCAGCAGCCAACCCCATCGCCGTCTTCCCCGACAACCCCTGAAACAGCGAGAAAAAGGAAACGCCATGCAAGTGATCCCCGTACACCCCTGGCAGGCCAGCCCCCTGCTCCAACAAGGCTATTCACAAGACTTCCGAATCCCCGACGCCTGGTGGCAGACAACCGACTGGACCCCCAGCGAACGACGGCGAGCCGAAAACCGGGCCGCCATCAAACGCCTCGCCCACGCCCAATGGCAGGCAGCGAAAAACCGGCGGACCACACCCGCCCGGCACACGGAAACCTACCTCCTGTGCTTGATGATCCAAACGAAAAACCCATTGGAACCCCCCGGACTAGCAGGAGAAGCCTGCAAAAGCCTCATCGACGCGGGAAGCGACCTCCACCTCTGGCCCGACGACGACTCCATCCACCGGATCGCCACCGCCTACATGAAACTCCCCGCCCCGCCCGACCCGACCAGCAGGCTCATCCGCGCCCTCGTCATGCCAGTGCCCTGCAACTGGCAGCCCATCCCCACCATCGCAGCCAGCCTCTACCAAGCCTGGCAAACAACACCCCCAGCCCAACGCCCCGCCTGCTGGCAAGGAGCAAGCATCGAATGGCGGATACCCAGCCGACTATGGATCACCAGCAACCACACGGAAACCAACATGGCCATCAAACAACAGAACAAGCACGCCCGCGAATCCGACTGGGGAACCGGCAAACACATGGGCGTCCTCGACCACATGCGCGAACAACTCCGCTACGCCGCCATACCCGCCTGGCGGCATCAAATCCAACAAGCCGGACGCCTCAACTGCAACCGGTTCATCACCATCGCGGAAATCTCCTACCAGACAACCGGCTACCATCTGGCCGCCGACCCCGACAACGCCGCCGAAACCGTCATGAGCCTGCTGGAAGTTGGAGCCGCCATGCAAGCCATACCCAGCGACATCCCACACGAATGCCGTCTCACCCCAGAAATCATGCCCGCCATCGTCTACACGCGCAACCAAAACCCCCAGACGCAAGCCCGAGCCGGGGAACACAACATACGCCTCTGGCTGCTGCCCATACCCGACGATTGGACACCCAACAGCGGACTGCCCCTCGCCGCCTACCAATCATGGAACCGGGAGACAAACCGGTGAGCGCGGGAGCCAAAGGCCGGCGCCGCGCCCGCCGCATAGCCATCGCCCAAGGTCTTCCCGACCCCAAAGCCGTCCAACGCTACCAGGAAACACGTCGACGACGTCTCCACCGGACCATCCACCTGTCCGCCTGCGGCCTCCTGCTCCTGCTCACAGCCCTCATCTGGTGCTGGTGGGTGCAGTGGAAAGGATTCCTCACAATAGACGATTCCACGGCCATCGCCTGCCTGCTCGCCGGCGGCCTCCCGCTCACGATCCGCCCCTGGTGGGTGTGGTGGAGGCGCGGCAAACGCGAAAAACAAGACATGGCAACCAATCCCGACCAGTGGCGGGACATCATCGGCCGTCGACAAACAAGCGAAAGGCGCAACGGCTGCAACAGCCGCAACGCCTACTCTCAGCCGGACCCCCCCTGATAGACCCCGGAACGGAGTTCCAACATAAGCGGGTTGGGAATTAGCAAGAAAAGGGGCATAGCGCCCACGACAGACGCTACGACCCCCTCTTTTTGCTAATTCTCAACTCAGAATGTAGATAACGCTCTAGCTTACTTATTATAATCTTTCTTTCTTGTCATTTTCACGTACCGGTCGAACAGTATCCGCAACCGTTCGTCGTTGCTCGCGCACGGCTTCTTCGCGCCGAACGCCACGTCGACCACCTTGTCGAGCCGCTGGTGGGCCTTGCGCAGGTCTGTCGGCATGAAGTCGGGGTCGTACAGGTCGGCCAACGACTGGCCCTCATGCTGAGCGCGCACATCGATGACACCGCGTCCAGCTTCGATGATTTCCTGGCGGAGTTCGTCGGACAGCCGCGGCAGCGGGAGGTTGTTCCATACAACGGTGTTGGAGAAACCGGGGCCGTTTCCCAACCTGCCGCCGATGGCTTTCTGCCATGTCATGAACATTGACGATTCCATGACGGCGAAATTGAAGCCGTCTGGATCATCGCAGGTGTAAATCTTGTTGCCGGCGATAATTTCAGGGCTATACCAGTCACACGTCGCATATTCACGTCTGCCGCTGAAAAACGCGGGAATGGCTAGATAGTTGCCTTCCGGTTGATGATTGTCTCTAAACAACCAAGGCGTTAGACGGTTCTTGTACGCGTCGCCCGTCTTGGTGGCCTTTTCCCTGTATTCACGGCACGCGCTCACCCGATCTGAAATGAACTTCGATTTCTTCATTTCCCCCGGTTCCGCGTCTACCAGCCATAGGCACCAACGTTCCTTGTTGTTGATCAGTTCCTTGCCCATGCGGAACGGATGCACGTATTTGGCGGCTATCGGGTCGGCCATGGCCTCCGCGTGCTCCTCCGGCGTCTCGATTAGCAGGTTGCCGCCATCGAGCGGCATGGAACCGAAGTTAGCGAGGTTCAGCATCGGGGACAGCGCGCCCTGCTTCTGGCTGCGCGCCGTGACAAACACATCGGGCGCGGCGAGCAGGTAGCCGTTGATGTGCTCTGGCCGGCTTTCGGTCGGCTCGGCCTTGATGTCCGTGTACGAGTAGAGGACCGGTTTCTTCTTGTTGCGGCTGAAGCCGACGATGACGACGCACACGTTTGCGTTGTCGGTGCTCTGGGCGTCCCACATGAACGTGCGATGCGCGAAACGGATGTGCCATCCCCGTTCCTTAACGTAGCCGAACAGGGGTCCTACCTGCCGGCCTTCAGTAATGCTGTTCGTGGACACGAACGCGAACTCGGCCTCCGGATTGTCCTCGAGGTAGTCGATGGCCTTGTAGTACCAGCCAGCCACGTAGTCGAGGCTTCCACCAGCCTTGCCGCACACGTCCTCCATGTCCTGCTTGATCTGCTGCGTGCGCTGGCTGTGCCCGATGAACGGCGGGTTGCCCATCACGTAGGAACACTCATTGGCGGGCAGGAGCTCGTTCCAGTCGTAGCGCAGGGCGTTGGCCTGGATGATGTTGCCGGAATCGTGCAACGGCAGGTGCGGCAGCGCCTGGCCGGCGATTTCCTCGGTT
>JAFNPO010000062.1 GCA_017386585.1 Aeriscardovia sp. | reverse complement strand
GGGCGAGTTTCTCGTATTGTTCGGGCAGGTTGGCGTTGGGGGGCGTGCGCGTGAGCGTGACCGCTTCCTGTCCGCTCCAACCGTTGATCGTGTTCGGGTCGGCGTAGGGGGTGCCGTAGGTTCGGGCGATCGTGTCGAATCGTTCGGCGTTGGTAATGTCGCGGGCTTGCTGGCTTTGGGTGAGTTTTTGGTAGGAGCGGCCGTTGATCATGGTGTGGTGTTGCCGCCAGACGGCCAGGCCGATCAGGGTGAGCGTGAAGGCGAGCGTGAGGGCAAGGATGATGGCGAGCCCGGTTTTGGTTTTCTTTTTCATGGTTCCTGGGTTTAGCAGGTCGCGGCCTGGCTTGCCGGTCATACCCCGTTGTTTTCAACGGACGGTTTCGGGGTTCACGTGGTAGCCCATTTGGTTGAGCATGGTTCCGCAGTCGGCGACGATCTGCGTGGCGTCGAGGATCTGGTCGCGCGTGTTCGTGATGTTCCACCAGTCCCAGAGGCGCTGGAGCGTGGCTTGTTCTTCCGGCTGGTTGCGGCTGAAGCGGATGAGCCGGTTGAGGTTGGTGACGGTCAGGAGAGGCTCGAGTTCGCTGGCGGTTTGGGCGGCGAGATCCCATTTCTGTTCGTCGGCCTGGTAGGGCGTGGTTTTGTTGATGGCGTTGAGATCCTCGTGGCTGGAGGCGAGATTGTTTTCGAGGACATGGTAGAGGATGAGGGTGAGCCAGTAGACGCTGGTCCCGTCGGGCTGATGGTTGGTTGGCGGGCGCATCAGCGGGTAGCCGGCGGCTTGCGGGTTGATGCGCGTGTTTTCGTCGGGGTAGACGAGGGGTATGGGGTAGGCGATGGCGGGGGTGATGACGGCGCAGGGTTTGACGGGGTCGAGGAGGCTGGTTTCCCTGGGTTGGATGAGGATCGTCTGGCAGGCGTTGGCGATCCGGTGGAGGTATTCGCGGGGCGGGTCGATGAGGAATGGTTGCGGTGGGGCGAACCGATGGTAGACGACGGGCTGGTTGTTCTGGTTGTTCACGTGTGTTGCCTTCCTCTGCTGTTGATGTCCGGGGTTGCGTGTGGCCGGTTTGTCATGTTCCGGTCTGGCTGACGGCGGCGCCCCATTCGTTCATGTTTTCGGTCGGCAGGCTTTCCATGGGGCAGGTGTCTAGGGTTTTGAGCATGGCTTGTTTTTCCTGGGGGGTGACCGACAGCCGGTATTTGGCTTTGACGGCGATTTGGCGGGCGACGTACAGGCAGTCGTAGGGTTGGTAGGCTGGCAGCCAGCCGGCCGCGTTGTCCGCTCCTTTGATGACGTTTTGCCGTCCGCTTGCGGCGACGAGTTCCAAAGGGTCGTTCGCTAGTTGCACGCGCTGCTGGTAGGAGAGTTTCATGGCTCCGCTCCGGTACGCGTTTTCCAGGGCGACCTCATGGTCGATTTGGATTTCGCCCGAGGTTTTGTAGCCTCGGGTGAATTGTTCGAGCCGGCCGGTGTACGGGTCGAAGATCACGCCTTTGACGACGTCGCACCGGTCGCTTGGCTTGACGGCGGTGTCGGTCATGTCGCGTTCGAGGATCACGTTCCTCGTGTCGCATCCCCCGGTTTTGCCGAGGATGCCGGGCCAGGCCGGCCCGAAGTCCTTGACGCGGTTATAGCCGACGGACGGGCCGAGGGGCGCGGTTTCCAGGGTGTTCAGGGTTCGCAGGGCGCTCCCGTCCCCATGGACCAATCGGTCGCGGGCGGAGAGCTGGAGGTCCTTGAACGCGATGTCCATGCTGGTTGGACTGGTGATCGTGTCGGGAACGTAGCTCATTCCTTCCGACCCGTCGGGATCGTATTCGCCCTCCGAGCCGTTGGAATCCTGCTCGTTGTCCGTGCCGTTAGCCGCGCCGTTTGCCGTCGGGTTGGTTTGGTTGGACGGGGCACTTCCGGCGGACGGCTGTCCGCCTGCGTCTCGCGTCAAGCTCCCGCTGTTTGTCTGGAGACCGAGCGTGCTAGCGAGGTCCTGCCAGGCGCCGCCCGTCGTAAGGAGAACGCAGACGAACACGGCGAGCAGAACGGTCAACAGGATGCGGAGGATCCGTTTCACGGGATCGTCCTGACGGCGTTTGCTCATCGTCCGCCCCCGTAACGCTGGTACAGTTTCCACACTAGGCCGACGAGAAGGATGACGAGGGTGACGATAAGGCCTTGCCGCCAGTCCTGCCACCAGAGGCCGACGATGAGCGCGACGGCGAGAACGATGAACAGGGCGATGCCGACCATGGGGTGGGCGGTGAACTGTTCGAACCGGTTGGGCTGGTCTTCATGGTTGCTGTGTTTCCCCATCCGCGCCTCCGTTCTGGGTTGTTTCGAGGGTTTGCCGGCTGATCGCATGGCTGTAGGGTTTGAGCCGGTTGAAACAGTAGTCTGGCTGCCAGTCTATGACGCGCGGATCGCCGCCCATGGGGTCGGCGATGAGCAGGAGCATGCTCGTGCTGGTCGTGGTTGAGGAGCCTAGGGGCGTGAAACCGATGGTGACGTCGGCGACCGCCTGGGCGGGGTTAGCGGTGTTCAGGGTTTTCCCGTTTTCCCGTGTGTTTCGGGTGGCGAGCCAG
>JAFNPO010000061.1 GCA_017386585.1 Aeriscardovia sp. | reverse complement strand
TACGGTCATCGGCTTGTGCGTCAGCTTCCTCGAAGGCTTGTTTACCGAGTACGTGCTGTTCACCACGAACCAAGGTTATGCGACGGCGTACTATATCGCTGCTGGATGCTACGTAGTATCGATTGTGTTCCTCGCGCTCACGCTCTTTAAGAAGTACAACCGGGTCTCTCAGCGTGAAGCGGCCGCGGCAGTAGCTGAAGCGAACGAGGAGTTGAAGGATAGGCAGGAGCATGGCATCTCTGCGTAATCCATTCCAACCTCGGTCGCTGAAAGTGCGAAGGAGCGGAACGCTGGCATTGTCCGAACAACCATTCGACGGTTCTTGCGTGTTTCCTGAAGCAGTCAACGGCTGAACCTACGAGCAGGAGCTTCGCAGGAAGACGAAAAGGGGCTTGTCCATCCTGATGAATGGACAAGCCCCTTCTGTTTGCTGTTACTCGCTCTCAAGAATCTTCGTCAGATGATTGATACTCGGGTGGCCTTTGCTGCCCAGCTCCTGCGCCCACAGGGAAACGCAGAACTCCTCGTATATCCAGCGAATTTTGTTAGCCCGTTGCCGTGCCGCGTCTTTGGCAGGGCCGGCAGGTGCAGCGGCCACGGCCTTACAAGCTTTGTCCACCAAGTCGTGAGCCTCCTTGGCTTGCCATGCCCAGCGCACATCCCGGGACTTGTCGAGCTTAGCCTTATTCAGGCGTATTTCGTCGGCCTTGATGTAGCGGGGAATTTCTGGCAGCGCTTCCGAGGGAACCTCGCCAATAAAACCGGCGTGAACCAGCGAGACCAAATGCTCACGGATGCTCTGCAAAATAGCCAGCATTGGCAGTTGCGCCACGCCGGATACTTCGCGTTCGACAGCTCCCTGCGCCTGCAAAATAGCAATGACGTCCTTGGTAACCGCGTACACCGTGTCCTCGTACGTGTCGACTAGTCCGTCGCACGCCTCCTCCAGCTGCGCGTCGGTTGTCAAGGACGCGATGTTAGGCAGAAGACGTTTGATGGCGGCACGCTGTAAGTCCTCGACCAGGGCGCCAGTGGATTGATAGGGGGCGCAGGCAAGCGTGAGTGATTCGCGGCTCAACCACCGTGAGCTGATGCGCTCGCTGGGCAGGCGCAGCTTGGCTAGGGCCGCGTCCCACAGCATCTCCTGGCGTGGCTTATCCGTAGCCCCGGCCTGATAAAGAATAGTCGCGCTGGTGAGTGCGTTGCCATCGGCTTTGGCTTTTTTGGCTTGCGATGTCACCGAGTCGCGGGCTGCTTGCCGAGCCTGATCAGCCAGGTCATGCTGCAGGCGAACCAGGGATGTTCCCACGGCGAGAGTGGTAGGTGGAACTTTAACGAGTTGTCTGTAGCGCGAACCCTTGCGGCGCACCAGTGTTGCAGGCTCGCGTTTCTCAACGGCGAAACGTATCCGCAGGTAGTCTGGTAGACGTGACAGGCGTTCCTCGTCGAATACGTCCGGATGGATTTGTGCGCCTTTGACGGCGATAGCCGCGCGCGCGAAAACGTCGATGAACGGGGTGACGCGCGGATTGACAGTGCCGTTCGTACCGTCTCCGAGAACGATGTTCGTGTCAATCCAGCGCAGGATGGCGGCCGCACTGTTGGGTGCGGGAACGAACTGAACGCGCAGCTGTTTAGGCAGAACCTTGACGAGGGCGGTAACGAGGTCGGCACGGAAACCGGGTACGAGCCAAGTGAACTCTGCAGGCCGCAAACGCCCAAGATATTCGAGTGGCACATGCACGGTGATACCGTCGTCCGGTTGACCTGGTTTGAACTCGTATGTCAGTTCCAGGGAAAGGTTCGTACCGTCCGTGCCAATCGTCTTCCAAACGGACGGGTAGTCGTCGATGCTTGCATAGGCGCCACCCTTAAGGCGCTCGACGTCGCGCTGCGGGTCGAAGTCCAGCAGATGCGGGTTCACCGCGTGCTCACGCTGCCACCACTTCGCTAACGCGGCCAGAGAAATAGCCTCCGCAGGCAGGACACGGTCATAAAACTCGAAAAGATCCTCGTCGCTAGCGGCGTCAGCAATCCGGCGTGTACGGCTGGCGTCATCCTGCGACTCCTCGAGCACGGCCCGGTTAGCATCCAGAAAACCATCGTAGCTAAAGCGCTGCGAAACACGTCCTTCGACGAGGCCTTGGCGGATGAGCAGTTGACGGGCGCCAGTGGGATCAATGCGACCCCATTGCACTGTCTTGCCGGAAATGACCGGCAGTCCGTACAGCAGAACCGTGGCGTCGGCCACCGCCGAGCCGCGCGACGCGGACCAGTGGGGTGCCGAATACGTAGTCTTCGTCAGATCCCGACCCAGGTCGGCAGCCCACGCGGGATTAATAGCAGCCGCATTACGCGCCCACAGGCGAGATGTTTCCATCAGCTCACCGGCCATGACCCACTGCGGCGTTGACCTATGCAGAGCCGACGCGGGGAAAAGAGCGAAGCGCGTATTGCGAGCACCCTGGTAGTTATTCTTCGACGTTTTTTGCGCGCGTTTAATAGCCCGCGCTCGAGCCGGCCCCTTCAAGCCAGCGAAGTCCGACGCCTTGGGCTGGGCGATGAGCTGCATACCAATGTTCGACAACAAACCCGCCAGCATCGAACGATGGATGGCGTCGCCGTCCCAGGAAGCTAGGAGACTGTGTGGCGCCTGCTTGTCGGCCGGCAGGACACGCACAGCCCCGGGAGCATGCTCCCGGGGCAGCGGTTCAGCTGTCTCGAAGCGCAGCTCGCGACACATCTGCACCAATTGATGGTACAAGTCGAGCCACTGGCGCACGCGCGGGAAGCTGAGATATTCAGCGGCGCAGCGTTTACGCAGCGCAGAGTTGCTCGGTTGACCATCAGCCTGGAACAGGGAATCCCAGAGGTTGAGAATCGTCAGAAAATCGCTCGAGTCGTCCGCAAAACGGTTATGGTAGCGGTCGGCCTCCTCACGCTTCTCCAGCGGACGCTCGCGAGGGTCCTGCAGACTCAGGAAAGAGACGATGACAAGAATCTGGCCCACGATTTCCGGCGTCCCGCTGCGATGCGCCTCCACAATCATGCGGCCCAAGCGCTCATCAATCGGCAGGCGTGCTAGCTGGCGGCCTATACGCGTGAGCACCATCTGCGGTTGATGTCCGGCACCTCGTTCGCGTCTGATAGCACCTAATTCGGTCAACTCAGTGATGCCATCGGCCACGGACCGAGTGTCCGGCGGATCAATAAAACCGAAATCAGTGACGTCCTGCGCCGTGCGAGCCACACCGGTCGAGAGCATGTGCAGCACAACGGAGCCGAGCGAAGTGCGCAGAATCTCCGGATCAGTGAAACGGGGACGGGACTCGTAATCCTCCTGGGAATACAGGCGGATAGCGATACCGTCGGCCACACGGCCCGTACGTCCGGCACGCTGGTCAGCGCTCGCCTGTGAAACGGGTTCGATCGGCAGTCGCTGCACCTTAGCAGACTTGGAATATCGGGAGATACGGGCTGTTCCCGGATCCACCACGTAGCGGATACCTGGCACGGTCAACGACGTCTCGGCAACGTTCGTGGCGATAATGATGCGCTGACGGTCATGCCGGTCGAACACGCGATGCTGCTCTTTGCCCGACAGGCGAGCGAACAGGGGGAGAATCTCCAGTCCATCGGCGCGCGACGGGTCAAGTCGAGGACCCAAGACGGAGCGGATAGCTGCCTCAAAGTCATGGATGTCACGCTCACCAGAAGCGAAGACGAGGATATCGCGTGCGCCGCGTTCGTGTCGGGAGATGGTGGCGAACTCCGCTACTGCTCGGGCAACTTGTAGGGCAGGATCCGCCGCGACAGCCTCGTCGTCGAGGGTGGGAACGGGGCACAGGGCTGCAGCGGCTCCAGCTGGTTCGTAGAGAATTTGAACGGGGTAGGTGCGTCCAGAGACTTCGATGACGGGAACAGACACGTGCAGCGTGTCCTGAAAATGCTTCTGAAACTTCTCCGAATCGATAGTCGCCGAGGTAATGATGAGCTTGAGGTCACGGCGTTGCGGCAGCAGCTCAGTCAGGTAACCCAACAAAAAGTCGATATTGAGACTGCGTTCATGAGCTTCGTCGATAACTATGGTGTCATAGGCACTTAAATGCGGATCGCGCTGAATCTGAGCGAGCAGGATACCGTCGGTAACGATACGCAGACGTGTGTCAGGCGTGCTTTTGTCGGTGAAACGAACCTGGTAGCCAATCTCACTTCCCAGCCGCGCACCCGTCTCCTGGCAGAGACGTTCAGCGACGGTGCGAGCCGCAATACGCCGCGGCTGCGTATGCACAATCTGACGACCGTGAGTGCCACGACCCATCTCCAAAAGCATCTTCGGAATCTGCGTCGTCTTGCCTGAACCGGTCTGGCCCGAAACAATAACGACCTGCGAGCGGCTCACAGCGTCGACAATACGGTCCTTCGCCGCAGAAATCGGCAGTTCGGAAGGATACTCAAATTTCATACGCTCAACACTCCCGGACAACTTTAAGGACACGGTAACCTTTAGAACTCGCGTACCGGGACGCCTGAAACCCATCAAGATCGTGGTTAATCCACGCCATCAACGAATCAGAGCCAAGATGGTGCTGCACAACAAAATAAGCCATGCCATCCTCCGACAAACGTGGCAGATACTCGCCCAGCAGCGCGTGTAACGCGTCCTTACCAATACGGATCGGCGGATTCGACCACATCAAATCAAAACGCAGGCCAACCGGCAAGCCCCTATCCACGACCGCATGAACATTACCAGCCCCGCAGCGGCGCGCATTAGACGCGGTCAGACTCATGGCGCGCTCATTAACGTCAACGGCCCACACATCCGCATGCGGCGACTCCAAAGCCATCGCGATGGCAATCGGACCCCATCCACAACCCAAATCAAGAAACACGCCCGTCTTAGGGGGAGATGGCACATGACGCAAAAGCACAGCCGTACCCCGGTCAAGACCGCCACCGCAAAACACTCCGTGAGACGTCTCCAAACGCACGCTACGGCCACGCAAAGACACCTCAACAATCCGACGCTTATCAGGAGACGCCGGTTCAACAGCAAAATACTGTCCATTCGCTGCCGTCTTCCGGCCCAATGTCTGCTGGCTCATCCAACCCTTCCTTAACCCACGGAAAACACCGCGTCTCATGGTTGCCTCGCCAGAGGACAATCAGCCTGTGGAGAAACCAACGCGACACGCCCCACAGAACATCGGAAAGCGGCCACCCTAAACACCGCCAGCGAAAATTTCCGCAAAACCCGCTCTCCTCCAGCACGCCGCCGCACACCAGCGACTACTAATAAAAGAAAGGAAACCGAATCGGAAAACCAAGCAACGTCAAGGAGACGGCATGGCCAAAAAACACGACGAAAAACGGGCGCTCGCGAACGAAGAATCCGGGATGCAGGACACAAGAGGGAGCTTTCTTGAGAAGCGCAGCGGCGTTCTGGAGGATGCTGAGGATGCGTCGTTCAACGGCCTTAGCGGGTTCGGCGGCATTGAATCGCAAGAGCGGTGGGCTGAACGTGATGCACGAAACGCACTGCGCCACGTTGACAACCTCTTGAACGGGGTAACTCCAGCGGCCACCCAGGACGTCGCCTCCGGGAGCGGCAGTCAGGTGGAGTACCAGCGCGTGCGTCTGGAACGTGTCATGCTCGTGGGCGTGTATTCGGCAGCTGAAACGACGCTCGCTGCCGCGGAAGAGTCCATGCGTGAGCTAGCCGCCTTAGCCCAGACGGCTGGCGCGTTCGTCTGCGACGGTGTGCTCCAGCAGCGCGACCATCCGGACGCGGCCAGCTACCTAGGTTCCGGCAAAGCCCGGGAGCTGGCACGTCTAGTAGCTGCTGAGAACGCCGACACCATCATCGCCGATACGGAGTTACCACCCAGCCAGCGGCGTGCGCTGGAGGATATCACTGGCGTCAAGGTCATCGATCGCACGGCCGTCATCCTCGACATTTTCGCCCGGCATGCCACCAGCAAGGAAGGCAAGGCGCAGGTGGAACTCGCGCAGCTCGAATATATGCTTCCACGCTTGCGCGGCTGGGGCGCTGCTCTAAGCCGCCAGGCCGGCGGACAGGCAGCGGGCCAGAACGGTGGCATCGGCAGCCGAGGCCCCGGAGAGACCCGTCTGGAGATGAATCGTCGCGTCATCCACAAGCGCATGAGCAAGCTGCGCCGCGACATAGCGGCCATGGAGCCAACCCGCCGCACCAAGCGCGACTCGCGCCACCGCAACGGCATACCAGTCGTCTCGGTAGTTGGCTACACGAACGCTGGCAAATCAAGCCTCACGAACGCTGTCGCTCGTTCGCATGAACTCGTTGGCAACGCGCTATTCGCCACCCTCGACACGGCCGTGCGCGGCGCGAAGACCTCCACTGGACGCCTCTTCGCTTACGCCGACACTGTCGGCTTCATTCGCGGCCTGCCTACCCAGCTTGTTGAAGCGTTCAAATCCACTTTGGAGGAGATTGCTGACTCCAACCTTATCCTGCACGTGGTCGACGCCTCCTATGAGAACCCCGAGGAGCAGATTGCCACCGTGAACTCCGTGCTCGAGAGCATTGACGACGTCAACGCCATCGAACGACTGGTGGTATTCAACAAGATTGATCTGCTCGGCCAGGAGGCGCTCGATAGGCTGTGCGACCGCTATCCGGATGCCGTGTTCTGCTCAGCAAAAACCAGCGAAGGGTTGGATGAGCTGAACCGCGCCGTTGAGAAACTTCTGCCGATGCCACCCGTCCACGTGGAAGCATTGCTGGGCTTCGAGCAGGGTGGCCTCGTTGAACAGGTACGCACCCGGGGAGTGTTGCACTCAACACAGTACACAAACGACGGCATCGAAATCGTCGGGGACGTGGACGACGGTTTAGCGGCCAAACTACTGGACGCTTCCCACTAAGACACGACGGAGTCATCCGCCCCTCCTGGGCGCCGCGGCTGGTAGAATGACGGGGAAATATTTTCCCGTCCGAACCGTCCGCTTCCGGCCCTGCACCGGACCGTCAGGCGCACGCTCGGGCACATTTCTGCGAAAGGGCTGCAACCATGGCCGAATCCACGATTCATCCAACGAAACTTGCCATTATCGGCGCGGGCGCCGTCGGAGCGACCCTGGCCTTCGCCGCGGCTCAGAATAACGTCGCGCGCACCATCGTCATGGAGGACATCGCGCTCAAACACGTCGAAGCGGAGAAGCTCGACCTGCTGCACGCGTCTAGGTTCTTCCCGACTGTCGATATCCAAGCCTCCGATGACATCGAGATTTGCCGTGACGCGGACGTGGTAGTCATCACCGCGGGTGCTCACCAAAAGCCGGGCCAGTCGCGCCTCGAACTCGCTGGCGCGACGATGAATATCCTCAAGTCCATTCTGCCTGGCTTGGTCAGGGTCGCTCCGAACGCCGTGTACATGCTCATCGCCAACCCGGTGGACATTACTACCTACGAAACCATTAAGTTCACGAGCCTCGACCCCCAGCAGGTGTTCGGTTCCGGCACTAACCTCGACTCCGCGCGCCTGCGCTACTACATCAGCCGCCAGACTGGCGTCAACGTCAAGGATGTTAACGCCTATATCGCCGGCGAACACGGTGACTCGGAAGTGGCGCTCTGGTCTAGCGCATCCATCGCCGGCATTCCACTACTCGATTGGAAACCACTATCTGGTCATGCGCCGCTCGACGCTGCCGCACGCGAGCAGATCCACCAAGATACCGTCAACGCTGCGTATACCATTATCGACGGTAAAGGCGTAACCGATTACGCCATTGCCATGTCCGCAGTTGACATTATTAAGGCCATTGTTAATGACGAAAACCGTGTGTTGCCCGTCAGTGGCGTGCTCCACGACTTCCACGGCATCTCCGACGTATGCATGTCCGTGCCGCGCTTGGTCAACCGTCACGGCGTGGGCGCCCAGCTTGACATCCCTGTCTCCGACTCTGAACTCGCCGCCCTCAAGCGCTGCGAAACCACACTCAAGGACTACGACGAAAAGTTCCAACTGTAAACGACACGACGGCGCGCGAAATAGAAAGTGGTCTGCGAGCCGCACCTTTTGCGGGATAGGACGATGCGAATTGCACTAACGGGAACTGTATTGTTACACTGGAACCGCTGATTTTCAATAAGGCGGGACTTGTTAGCCCGCTTGAATGCTCAGCGGTTTTTACCGCAGGGGAAGGCTGAGGCCTTCCCCGTTTTATTTTCCAGGGCATCCTTCGCAGGCAACGATTCGACCACACCCCCAGCGCATAGTAAACCAGGTTACGGGAGAAAGAGGCTACCATCGTTATCGGTAGCCGACAGCCAGCGTCCAAAGCCGCCTGTAAACTTGGTATGGTGGCAAGACTACGGAATAATGGAGTTCCCATTTGCATGTCTGGTTTGAGCATAAGCTCTTGCGGACCCCTTGATTAGCGATTAATGGGGGAGAGCAATGTCTCGCATATATCGGATCGGAATCGATGTCGGACTCTACTCTTGCGGTTTGGCCGCAGTGGAAGTAGACGAGGAAGGCTATCCCCTCCGCGTTCTCAACGCGCAAAGCGTCATCCATGATGGCGGCGTCGACCCATCGGCGCAGAAGGTTGCCAGCAGCCGCAAGAAGGTCTCGGGCATCGCCCGTAGAACGCGCCGCATGCGTCGGCGCGCGCGTCTGACTAAACTTGATGCACTGCTGCGCCAGTACGGGTATCCGGTCGAGAGCTTCGAGGACTTCCCAGGTTTTGACATTTGGAAGAGTCGCGCACGTCTAGCCACCGATTTTATCGAAGACGATGCAGAACGTCGTCGTCTGGTATCTATTGTCTGTCGGCACATCGGCCGCCATCGTGGTTGGCGAAACCCCTACCACAGTGCGAAAACCCTGCTCAACGTCGACGTGCCCAGCTCGGAACAGTATCAGGATCTACGTGAACGGGCTATCGAACTGATGGGCGGCGAGTACATTGACGATCAGGCTACTCCGGCTCAAATCGTGGCCGCCGTCCTCGACTACGATACGGCTTGGGGCATGACGACGGATCTCACCGGATCGGAAGTACCGTCGCTGCGCCTACGCACGAGCACAGACGGAAAAAGTCTCGCTCAGGTCTGCTGGGAACCCGCCTCATGCAGGAGGACAATGCCTACGAGCTGGAACGCATCCTGCGTGTCCAACAGGTACCTGACGACCAGGCGCGCGCACTAGTCCTGCAGGTATTTCAAGCGCAGTCCCCCAAGGGGTCGGCACAGAAGCATGTCGGCCGTGACCCGTTTGCCAGTCCATCAAAGAGGATGGACGCTGATTTCCAACCTATTTTGTTCGAAAATACCAGGCTTATTCTGCAGCCCTGAGGGTAGAATTATCCCCATGAGTGCTGTAAAGAAACCAAAACAACTGGGGTTTTGGTCCATCTACCTTTTGGGAATTAATGGGGTTATAGGATCTGGCGCATTCCTTCTACCTCAAACCATTTACCAAGACATGGACCTAATGAGCGTTATCGTTCTAGTAGCGGCCGCCATCACTGTGAGTCTTATAGCGTTGTGTTATGCGGATTTGGCTAGCAGGTTTTCGGGAGCAGGGGCGGCGTGGCTTTACTCCTACCATGCTTTTGGGCCCTTTATAGGCTACGAGCTAGGGATTTTCGTCTGGTTCCTCGGCTGTTGTACGGTGGCAGCTGAAACTGTGGCTCTCTTTACGACCCTTCGAGCCTTCATTCCCGTATTTAACAACACTCCGATCCGCATCTGGTCTTGCATAGGACTCGTTGTCATCTTTGGAATCATTAATATCTTCGGCAGGACTCTCGTTAAATGGGTGGACAACATTTCCTCCGGAGCTAAGCTCGGTGTCATCATCCTCTTCATCGTTGTGGCAGTGTTCTTCATCCACGCGGCGAACTTCCACCCTGTGATGCCCGCTGCGGCCGGCAAGAGCATCGGCGCTTTTTCCTCACACTTCGGTAACGCTTTCAGTGTCGTCTTCTACATGTTCACAGGCTTTTCTTTCATCCCTATAGCCGCCAGCCAAATGGTAGACCCTGAAAAAAACATACCCAGAGTTCTGATAGGTGTGATGATAACGGTGACCGTCCTTTACGGTCTGATGATGCTCTTCGCTATCGGTGTTTTAGGAGCCACCATGGCCAACTATTCCCTTCCTATAGCTGCAGCGTTCAGGAAGGCTGTTGGAACGTGGGGATACGTGATTGTTATCATCGGAATGCTCATGTCGATTTTCGGGGTGGGTTTCTCTACGAGCTTTAACACTCCGGCTCTCATGGCTTCTCTTTCAAACGAGCATGCCATGCTTCCCAAAGTTTTCGGGAAGATGAACCGTTTTGACGCCCCATGGGTATCGGTGATCATCACGACGATTGTGAGCTGTTTCCTTGTCACTCAGTCATACTTGTTCTTGGTGGGGATGATTGTGTTCGCTTCCTTCGTTCAGTACGTGCCAAGTATTTTGGCAGTCATGAAGTTCAAGCATGGTAAGAAGTTCCCCAACCACGGGTTCAAGCTCGGGGGCGGTTACACGATCCCTATCATCGCTCTCATCATCGCTTTCTACATGGTTTTCCAGTTCACTCTCAAGACCATCATCCTAGGAGCGTGCGTAGCTGGGGCGGCTGCTATCCTCTTCGTTTTCCTCGATGACAGGAAGATGATTGAACGTTTTTCGCTTGAGGAAGCAAAACGGGACGTGGAAGTCAAGAAAGAGGCGCAGTTGGAAAGGAAGGTAGAGAGGATAGAGAAGCAGGAGACTGCTTTGCAGGCGAAAATTGCTGGACGCTCTGAGGATAAGAACTCTCAATCTGGTTCTTCATCTCAGGCTCCGACTGCTAAAGCTAGTGATTAATTCGTCATTGCGTATGGGTGCGGAGCGTCATGCTTCGCCCCCATTTGTTTTACCAGGATCGTAAAGCGTGAGGAGTTGTCCGTGCAATAAGTACCGTTGAAGCAGAGGAGAACATCTAACTCGTTTTGCTGACTTCTTTCTTTGTGTGACACGCGTGGCCGCGTTAAGAGCGAAAAGGGGAGTCTGCGCAGTTTGAATGTCGGCTTTATGCCGTTGCCGTCTGAGCGCAACAGAGAATTGCGTGGGTCCTTTCCCTTGTTGTTTTTGAAACGTGGAGGCGTCCAGACGTCTGTCCCGGCAACACCGGCTTCCGGCGCCCGCGCCTGATGACCCAATGAAGGGTACAAGGTGGGTACACCCCCTTTCACGGTAGTCTTTACAAGACATTGCGGGTGCTCGACCATCACACTGCTACGGATAAGCTCGCACCAGTCCCAGCAATCAGCGAAGTAGATATCTCGCCTGATTTCAACAATTCCGGTTGTAATGGCTGTCACTAGTTTCTATACCGCTTCTATACCGCGTGCCTCAAGTGATTAATTACCATAAAAAACAAACGGGCGGTTGATTGCACCAGCCGCCCGAACAGCACTCACCGCACTAGGGAGTAAATAGCGATAAGCACAAACAACAATGCTAACAGCACTCTACAAACCTTCCAGTTCAAGGAGAATAAACTGCACGCCTTCGATAACCGGCAAACCAGTCTTCTCAAAAAGGAGGGACGCTAACCGCCAATCCTTCGACAATGATTCAACTCGACGAGCCACCCTCTGATAGAGATGAGACGACGGTGTAGGAGCGCAAGAACGTCGTTCACCTACAGGACTCAACCACGTCACTAAGAGCAGGGAAGAGAACGGCATAAAGGTATACACGTATACCAGTGACGGCGATCGAGTTGATCGTCGTGAACGATTCCAGACCGCACAAAAATATCTCAAACAGGATGGCGTGTTCGGACCACTTGATAATCGAAAAGCTGACACGAGCCTGTTAGCGTCTGATGGTTTACCATGAATTTTTTGCGGTTTTTCATGATAACAGTGAATCCCGGTGCGTAAGTACGAATTTTTATGTTAGCCGGGTGCGGAAGATGTGGATAAAGAAGGCGGCTATGACGGATTTAAAAACAGTTCTAACGCTCGGGGCGACAACGTCCCTGGAAGCAGACCTGCTGCGGTATGCGGTGGAACAGTACGGCGTGGTGGCAGACAATCCGTTTTCGAAAGGCACTTGCCGGTCGCTGCGCACGCCGGAGAACAAATGGTTCGCGCTGTTCCTCACCGCTCCGGGCCGGGCATTCGGGCTAGACGCGGGGTCCGTGCGGGTCATGAACGTCAAATGCGATCCGATGATACTCGACGGTCTGGTGTGCGCGGGTGTTCCCGGTGTGCACCGAGCCTGGCATATGAACCATGAGAAGTGGGCGTCCATCGAGATGAGCGGCCCGACGTCATTGGACTTGGCGCAGGACATGCTCGACGCGAGCTGGAAGCTCGTCATGGGCATGCATGCGAGTGGACGGTATTGATGAGCGTGCGATCGGTTCGTGGGAATTTATCACTTTTTTCGGAGTGTGCGACTGGAGGAGAGTCATATTTTGTTAGCGTAAGCCCGTGCGTAATAAACAAGGGCGACGGCTTGACGTGCCGCGCCAGCGTTTGCGCGCCTTATTGGCGGCGACGACACGGACGAATCCGGAAGAATGGTTCCCCGTCTTCAAAGCCCGCTACGGCATGGAAATCGTTTTCGACCAGCTCCGGCAGCACCGGCACAGGGGGAGCGGCGCTCCAGCCGGTTCCAGCGCTATCGGCCGCGCCAGCAAATCTTCAGCCGGATCCGTCGTCACGCAGCTGTTCACTTGCTGCACGGCCATCGACCCGATCCTAGCGGCAGGCCTCGAACCCGTTTATGCCGACATCGACCCCGGCACCATGGCCATCGACCCGTCCCGCGCCGAAGACGCCATCAGCAACGTTTCGACGCTCGCGGTCGTTCTGCAGCACACGTTCGGCATCATCGACGACGCGTCGTCCCAAGCGTTCGCCGCGACAACGCGAAGACTCAACCCGCAGGCGCTGTTTGTCGAGGATTGCGCCCATTGCGTCGCACGTTTGGCCCGCGACGCTGGACACCGACCACTCGCCGACGTGTCCGTCCACTCCTTCGGCGTCGAGAAAGTGCTGCCCACGCGCTTCGGCGGAGCCCTCTGGCTGAACCCCGAACTCGGCCGGCGCGACCCACAATTGCACGCGGACCTCATCGCGGCCCTCGAAGCGTTGCCGGAACCGGACAGCGTCCTCAACCGCGTCTGCAAAGCGTACGTCGCCGAAAACCACGTCCTGGGGCGTTTGGGTCCGATGGAAACGGCGGCGCGCGCCTGGCTGCGGAAGCACGGCCTGTACGAGCCGCCGATCAGCGAATCCGAACGCCGCGGCGGACTCGCCTACCAGCCGATGGGAATGTCCGCTTGGATGGAAGGGAAGGCCGCCGCCGCGCTCGACAGCCTCGGAGCGAACTACCGGCTGCGCCAGCGAAACGCGGAACTGTATGCGGATGGTTTGAAAGAATGCCGCGAAACCGGGCGGTTGTCCCTACCACGTAGCATGGAGACGATGGCGGCCGGACGGATGCAGCCAGTCCTGCGGTTCCCGTTCCTCGCGCCGGACGCTGCCGCCGCCGACCGGATCATCGCGGCCGTGCGTCGCGCCGGCGTGCTGGCCGAACGGTGGTACCGCCCGCAGCTGTTCCCCGGTGTCGAGGATTCGGAGGCGTACCGCGTGCCGCGCGACCGTTCGAGCCTGACCCAGGGCGACACGGTGTCGGAGCGCATCGTCTGCCTGCCGACCGATCTGTCCGACGAGCGCGTCAGGCTCGCCGTGAAAACGGTCGCGGACGCCGCGAAACCATTGACGGCATCGCCCGCGCGAGACGGGAAGAACAAAGGAAAGGCGTAAGACATGACAATCAGAACCGTGAGCGCCATCGCCCATGCGAAAGCCATCCTGCTGGGAGAACACGCCGTCGTGTACGGGCATCCCGCGTTGGCGGTTCCGGTGACGGCCATGACGCTGACGGCGACAGTGGAGACTTTCGGACCGGACGGCGGACCGTCGATGCTGAACACGGATCGCTACCACGGTCCGCTGGACCAGGCTCCGAAGGAATACGGCGGCCTGGCGTTCCTAGCGTCCCTCATGGCCCGAGACACCGTCAAACTATCGTACCGCGGTTCCATTCCGCAAGGACGCGGATTGGGTTCGTCGGCGGCAAGCGCGTGGGCCACCGCGCAAGCGTTGAACCAAGCCGAAGATTTGGATTGGCCGTTGGAGCGGCTGGTCGAGGCGAGCGACCGGGCGGAGGACATCGTCCACGGCAAAGCCAGCGGCGTGGATCTAGCGGCAGTGCGCAGCAACAGGCTCGTTGTGTACCGCAGAACCAAAGGCTTCAGCACGATGGGCAACCGCCTGGGCGCGTGGCTCGTGATTGCAGACACGGGCCAGGCGGGCAGCACGAAGACAGCCGTGGCGTCGGTGCGCCGCCAGATCGAAACCAGCAAACCCAAGAAAACAGCCATGGACCGTCTAGGAGCCATCGCCACGCAAGGGATCGAAGCATGGCGGCGACGGGACGCCGCCAGGTTAGGAACATTGTTCGACCAAGCGCAGGACATCCTCGCCGGATTCGGATTGTCGACAGCGGAGATAGACCGGCTGATCCGTTTAGCGCATCAAGCAGGCGCACAGGGCGCCAAACTCAGCGGTTCGGGCCTGGGCGGCGCGATCATCGCGCTAGCAAAAGACCGGAAACAAGCGGAATCGGTAGGACAGGCCCTGCAAACCGCAGCATCAGGTGTGTGGACGCAGGAGATATGACGTGGCCAGCATGACCAAGGAACACGAAGCGGAACAACAGGAACAAATCCGAACAACACCAGCGCAGGCGATCCCGGGCCGGGCAGGCGTAGCGCGCG
>JAFNPO010000060.1 GCA_017386585.1 Aeriscardovia sp. | reverse complement strand
TCCCACAGGCCCGAAGGCGCGTGGGTCAACGGGATCCATTCGCCCATCACGTCCGCCTGCGTGCCCTCGCCGGCTTCGGGCGTGGCGGCCGCCGCCATCGAGGGGAACAGGCATAGGCCCGCGCACGCCAGGACGGCCGCCGCGCCGCCGAGCCTGCCCGCCGTTTTCACCGTTTTCCTCAACTTCCAACCTCCTCTTTTTTATTCTCATATCAATATTACGTGAATAGACAGCGAGGAACGGACCTGCTCCCGTCGCCACACGTCCCCGTCCGTCCGATCCCACCCGGTTTCCGTTTCCTCCCGGGCTCGCGCTTGCTCCTCCCGTTTGCGCGCGTCGCCCATGGTTTCCAAAACCAGGAGAACAAGGACGGCGAGGCGAGTCCATGATGAGCAGGATGAGGGCCGTCCGCCCCCAGGGGTTGGAGACAAGCCAATCGCGGAACCCTGGCATGTCGGCTGTCCGACGCGCATACCGCGCCAGGCCCCTTGGGAGGAAGCGTCTGCGCAGCCTGTCGCCGATCCAGCAGACGAGCGGCGCGCCCACGCTGAACAGGATCCACGCCAGCCAGGAAAGCGCGCGCCAATCCCAATACCAGCGGCGCACACGCCGGAAGGACCCCATGACGGGCAGCCTCCTCTACCACCTTGAAAAATACCGACAGGCTTCTATTTTACTCGCATATCCTGTTTTTCCGACCCTCGGACGGGACGGGATGCGACCCGGCAAACACAAACGCCTAACATAGAAAACAACAAACAGTTCCAAGGAAGGGGGTTCCATGGCGTACCGGACACGACGCGAACCCGATCACGGGCACCCCTGGGCCTGGACGACAGGCGGCCTGCTCGCAGCCCTCCTCATCTCCTGGCTGCGCCTGCCCGGCTTGCCCCTCCTTTGGCTCGGTTTGCTCGCCGCCGCCTCCAGCGTGAAACCCGACACGCCCCGGCATAAAAGCGACCGGCCCGACCCGCGGCTCGGCCGCCGCTACCATCAGTGGCGCAACCTCGGCCACGGGCTGACCCCCGGCAAACAATGGGCGAGGTTGGACGCTCTCGGAAACTGGATCAGCCTCGGCCTGTCTCTCCTCGCCTCCACCTGGCTCGCCAACCCGCTCCTCCTGCCGATCAACCTGTTGGCCGGTTACGCCATCGCCATGGGCGTGATCAACCAGCAGGCCGGCCGGCTGGACGCGCGCAACGGTTGGACAGCCGACAGACGGCACCGCAAACCACGCCTCGCGTTCACCAAACTCAAGCAAGCGCCCCGAAACCATCGGCTCCTCTTCCTCACTATTCTCCTCGCCGGTCTCGGTCTCGGCTTCGCGGCCGGTTCCATCCGCATCCTGCCCCCGCAGGCCGCTATCGGTCTTGCTCTGCTCACGGCCCCGCTCGGCCTGCTCGCCGACCGCAACCGGCAGCTCGCCGACTGGAGGGACACGGTCGCCTGGCAGAAACGCCTCGACCAGTGGTTCAGCAACCCGGACAACCCGCTGCATAAAACCTGGCATGACACGTACGTG
>JAFNPO010000059.1 GCA_017386585.1 Aeriscardovia sp. | reverse complement strand
GTCCCGCCGCTGCCACACATCCAACGCAGGCAAACGCAAACCACGATCGTTGGGTTGGGAATCAGCAAAAAGGGGCGCAGCGCCCACGACAGGTGCTACGCTCCTTTTCTTTTGCTAATTCCCAACGATCAGCTGTTTAGTCGTTGCGAATCGGATCGGACGTGCGAAGAGCTTTACCCTCCCTGATCCTGCGAATCGTTCCGATGCGCTTCGTGAGCTGGTCCCGGATGGCGTCGAGGCGTTCGGGAGCGAACATGCGCATGCGCGACAGTTCGCGCGCCGCCTCGTCGGGCCAGTCCGCCAGGGCGTCCAGGTCGAACCGGCTCCAATCCTCCACCAGTTTGAGCTGCCGCAAAGCCGAGGGCTTGCCGGTCGCGGCGTAGAACGGTTTGGCGAACCAGTCCCGGCCGTCCACATCGAGCTCGCCGCTCCACAAGCTAGCTCCCGTGTCGTAGATCGGGGCCGGACGGACCGCAAGAGTCTCGATGTCGCGGATCAGACCGAAGTTGTTGTAATGCCGGTCGGTGTTGCGCATGAGGTAATCGACCACGAGCCAGTCGTCCGTGGCGTCGCTCACGGCGCGCTCGTCGGCTCCGAAGCCGGCGGCGGCGCGGATCCACTGGTCATGCGAGTTGAGTCCATGGGTGGTTTTGACGGATTGGAGCACTTGCCGGGCGGAGACCAGCTCCTCATGGCTGGTGAGCATGTCCTCGCACGTGCAGACCAGACGGTTGCCGTTGCGCGCCAGCGAATACGGGACGGCGGGAACACCCAGCCGCGCGCAGAGTTTCGAGGCGATGACCTCGTTCATCGGCTCCTGGCCAGTGCGGCCCGACTTGACGAGCAGTCTCCTGCCGATGGTTTTGTCGATCGTCCAACGTTTGGGAAGGTCGCCGCCCGTGGACACGTCGGGAGCGTTGAGGCTGATGTCATGGGATGACGAGTACGAGGTGAGCAGGATTTCGCCCAGCGTCTCGTCGAAGGGATTGTCGAAGAAATTGATGTCCTTCCATTCGACCGGATCGTCCTCGCGTTTGACCCAGTACTGATCCGACAGACTCAGCCCGTAGGTTCTGTCAAGCAGTTCGCCGGTCGATGCGACGCCGAGCGAATCGAGCACACGGCGGATACCGTCACGGGTGGAGGGGATTGCCCGGGACTCCCACCATTCGTCGATCCTCCTGGCGTACAGCGCGCTCTTGCCGTGCGTGGTGAACTCCAGAGGCAACCGCCTAGGATCGAGAACCTCGCCCGAGGAGATCGCACGCCCGGACGCGGGCTCGTATTCGAACGCGAGGACCGGATGATCCCCGCACATGATCAGCTTGCGCATCGTCGCTCCCCTTGCTTCATGTGTATCTGCAATTGATATCACAAAAGGAGCGCAACACCTGTCGTGGGCACTGCGCTCCTTTTTCGCTAATTCCCAACCCTTCCTTCTGACCCGGCTTTTCAGAAAATAAATCCTACAGGCGCGAATTGAACGTGGGTGCGGCGACCCGGCGCATGGCGCGGCGCTCGGCCCTGGTTGGCCGCTCGAGAATCCACTCAGCGAACGCGCGGACGAAGTCGGCGACGACGGCGACGCCCTTCGCCTCGAGCAGCACGGCGACGTGGCCGGCGTGTGTGCCGGTTCATTCCGGACCTCGTTGCCATCCATCCATCAGAGCAAAAGAAAAAGGGGCGTGGCATCCAGGTGCCACGCCCCCCCTGACCCGTTCTCGAAGAGAACGAATGCTCATCACCCGGCGCTGTCGCTCAGTCTCTCATATTCTGCGACGAGCGCATCAGGTGCTTCTAGCGCATAGAAGCTTGTTTTCGGTCCGGCTTTTTTATAAGGATAAAGGTAGCGGATCTGACACAGTTTTTGATCATCTTTTATCGTCTTCAATGCCTTGTAGAACACGCTATTGCGCCGAATACTTGGCATTATTTCCTTCGCCTTTTTGCAAAGATCCTTATAGCGTAACGGTGGCAAATCCGGTTCTATTCTAAAGGCAGGTGCGTTTGGATCGTCTGTTACCTGGATGCTCATGCTCTTTCTAAGAGGAATGGCATCCGGGCTATTATTATCAAGCGCGGCAATGATATCCGCATTTTTAGCATCGTGCACCCTATCCGCATAAACGTCGAAACCGACAACGATGCTCTCCTGTACGCCATTCTCATTCAGTTCCCGGATGGATTGCACCACACGATTGACGAATTCATTGTGTGCTTTGCTGTAATCCTGCTTAAGGTAATCGATAGGATCAAAGGGCAGTTTCATCCCAACCGGGAGAATAATCAGATTATCGTCCTTTGTTACGTCCCTATTGAAATATTTTTTGACGAAACTATCGTAGTTCAGAACAGCCTTGCTGATCAGCGAAAAGATTATAGGATCCAGTTTACTTTCGATGAAATGGACATAGGAATTTCTGTAATCGCTCAGACAATCGAGATTCTTATAAACCGCTTGAAACTTCTTATTTTTTTCATCCTTGTTGATATTGTCCTGCGTTAGGGTCAAGACATTTGAAAAACTTTTTGTATGTACACCGTCCTTTTTGAAAAGCTGCTTTTTCCCGATGTGCTTGTAAACATACGCCTTGAGCGCCAGCTCCCACGCGTTGATAATGAGGATCGTAGTCGTGGGATACCGGAACGCAATATGCGGTTTGTTATGAATCTCAATCCCGGCAAACAATGCAGCCTGGGATGAGTCCAACAGCAGCTTCGTTATGGATTTCCCACGTGGCATGTTTCACACCTCAATTTCGCCACTCATCAGCTTTGGAAGCAAACGATCACGGGCCTCTTGTAAACTAATTATCTGTTCTTTCAACCACTTGATTTGCTTCCGAATTGCTTCGCAATTAATTGTATGCCTGAAGGACGGAATCCTCTGGTATGTAAACCAAGAATTCTCTAACATATGTTTTGTTAAGAACTTAATTGTCGAACCGCTGGCGCCTTGGAACAATTGCCGCATACTTTCTCGGACAGAGAAAAAACATATGTCCGCTGGTATGTCTCAAACTGCCCTCGATATAGCTTCACATTGAAATCTCCGTTACCAGCAAGGATAACAGCATCACAATCAAATGAATGTAACGGAGCCTTAATTGGCTCTTGTGCACAGGTAAAACAGATACTTTTCGTCGGGAGTTCCGAAATTAGCATCTTTTTTCCAGTGACAATGGGTGTGATAGTATCCAATCCGACCTTTTCCACCCCCCTCCGGTACACCGTCGACGATAGGTGTATCCTCATATCCCAGGAAGCGGAGATCAACAAACCATTCCTTAGCTGTTAATCTCTTCGTTTTTGCCGAAATGCCATATTCCAAGGTCATCCAAAAGAGCCTTGAAGGGTTCCTCGACCTTTTCCTCGGCGCTTTGCGCCATGGCCGACTCCCCTTTCCTGTCTCCTCCGCGGAACGGACGGCCGGTTCATAGGATATCAGTCTGTCCTACGGTTCGGCCCGCCCCAGGGGATTTTCCTTCCACGCCATCCATGCATTAAAGCAAAAGAAAAGGGGGCGTGACACCTGGATGCCACGCCCCCTCGACCCATCCCTGAAGAGGACAGGCGTTCACCGCCGGCTTACTTCACCAGCGTGCCGCGGCGTTTGAGGAACAAGCCCGCGCCCAACAGCAGACCGCCCAGTGTGCCTAGGCCCAACACCGCCGCGCCCGTGACAGCCAGGGTTTTCTCCGGCGACTGTGGGCTGGCAGGCGACTGCGGGCTGGCGGGCGTGGCCGGCGTGGTGATAATACGGGCCGGCATGGCGGCTTTGAACGTGTTGACGATCAGCGGATCATCGCCCGTGGTTTCCGCCACGAGATCATGCGTCGTCGGATCCTCCGACACGCTGATCTTCACCTGGTGGACGGCTTCGTCGTATGTCCAGCCTTTGGCCGGCGTGCCCGTCTCATGCACGTCGAACACGTAGACGCCGGGCTTGTAGAACGTCCAAGCGCCCCAGGACACGGTTTCCTTGGCCCCGTCGGCGAACGGCTTGTCCGTTTCCTCCGTCCACGACCC
The DNA here is from genome assembly GCA_017386585.1 of Aeriscardovia sp. Taxonomy (GTDB): domain Bacteria; phylum Actinomycetota; class Actinomycetes; order Actinomycetales; family Bifidobacteriaceae; genus RGIG7107. The sequence goes on along the minus strand of JAFNPO010000059.1, from coordinate 3,553 downwards.
GCTGGTCTTGGCTTGGCTTGCGGCGGGTTTCACGTTCGTGTTCGGCGTGATGTCACCTGCCTTCACAGCGTCGCTGGTTTCTTTGTTGCCGGGTTCGAGCGTGAACGAGAACCGGTCGGACGTGGCCGTGCCTTCGACTTGTTTGGTCAGGTCCAGGGTGGCGACGGCGGGTTTTTCGGCTGGGATCGTCACGCAGGCTTCCGGCGTGTTCGTCGCCACGGTTTGCCCGCCCAGGGTTTCGGAACCCTGGTTGAGGAACGCGGCGGCCGCGTCGGCGTCCATGGCGGCGAAACCGCTGCCATGGACGCCGCTCTGCGACGATGTTCCCGCGCCCGTATTGGACGACGCGGTGCTGGCTGGATTGTCGCATGTGGTCAGATCCTTGCTGTGAGCGGTCATCCCATAGTCGGCGCGCGCCTGATCCACGCCCTTGCCGCCTGCCAGCCAAGCCTGCCCCGGAATCAGCAGGGAATATTGGACCGGCTGGCTCAACCCCTTCAAATCAGCCAAATACTGGGGTTTCATGCTCGCGGTGATCGTGTCCCCGGTCCTGGCGATGTCGAACTCGCTGGTCACGTCCTTGCCATGGGCGAGCACATCCTCGTCCGACATGCTGCCGCCCGTGGTCTCCAGGACTTTCACTTGGCTGAGGGCTGCGGGATCGAACAGCCAGGACGCGTCCTGCCAATCGTCCGTGAGCGTGAACCCGGTGGGCGCGTCCGCCAGGCCGGCGGCGACCTGCCCGTTGACGAGGGCGCCCATTTTCTGGCCTCCTAGCCAAGCGTGGCCGGTGGAAGCCGGAGTCCACTGGCCGTCCGCGTATTGCAGCCAGGTTTTGTCCGGGCTGGGGCGGAACGTTTGGAACTCGCGTTGCGGGCTGGGCGTGAACGCCCCGTTGTTCCAGCTCACGCTCGCCGTGTCCGTGAACGCCTGGCCCGTCGGATTCTCGGGCGTGACCTGGAAGCTGAACGCGAACTCCTGGTCGGCGGGCAATGCTCCGCCTTTCCACGTGGCCGTGACCGTGTCCCCCGTGTGGGCGAACTCGAACTCGTTGGAAACGTCCTGGGAGCCGTCCATGACTTTGTAGCCCGAGACCGTGTACGCTTGCCCGTGCGGGTCAATCACGTCCTTGAACGCGAGAGCGTCGCCGCCTTCCCCGGTGCCCGTCTGAATGGTGGTGGTGTTGCTCATCTTGTTGCCGTAAACGCCCTGGCCGACGGTTTTGGCGGGCGCGGCGGGCGGCATGTACGGGGTGCCGGCCGCGTTGTTGGCCACGTTCGCGCTGGGGAACACGGTCTGCCCTGTCAGCGGACTGTTGAAGCTCGAGCCGATGGGAGCGATCTCCCATGTGCTGTGAGCGGGCTGGGCGGTGTCCGTGTTGGTCGTGAATTTCACGTTGACGACCTGCTGCCAGTGGCCTGGATAATCCAAGCCCATGGCTTTCAGACGGGAGGCGATGGCTGCCATGCCCGTGTTGTTCGACGCCTGGGGTTCCATCGAATCCATGTTGTTGGCGGGCATTTGTTTGGGGCTGCCCAGGTTGGACGCTACATAGTAGCCGCCGTTCCCGTCCGAAGCGATGAGGGTCTCCCCCACATGCCCGTCGAGAGTATGGGCGGCTTCGGCCCAGCTGCTGATGTTCGCGCCGTTGACGCCGTCGATCATGCCGATCGCGTCGGACAGGTAGTCGGGGTAGTCGCTCATCAGGGACTGGTCGGGGCTGCTTGTCCACGCGGCCATGGCGTTGATGTACGCCGAAATGGTGAACGGCGTGGCGGCGGTGATATGCTGCCAGGCGATCTGTTGGGCTGCCAGCCTCGGGTCGGCGGCCGTCTGCTTGCCTTCCAGAACGTTGTTGGCCAGGCCCGTCCAATCGTAGCCGACGATATGGTTGGCTTGCCCCGCCCACGCTTGGCTTTGATCATACGGGTTGATGTTGTTCCACTGGGGGGCTGCCAGGTCGATGGGGTTCATCTGGTAGACGAGCGTGTTGCCGCCCGCGGTGATCGTGTTGCTCGTCCCGCTGGTCAGATCGGATTTGATTTTCGCGCCGCTGAAATTGCAGTTGAGGTTCAGGGCTCCTGAAACGTTCCTCATGTTGACGACGCTTCCCAACGCGGTCAGAAGGATGTCGCTGCCCGCCGTGTCGGTCTGCAGGTCGCCGGTGTTGGACGTGGACACGCTGAACAAGGGGGTGCCGGCCGCGTTCTCCATGTAGCGGGCGTTGCCCACGGACGTGATGTACACGGGTTGGTGCGCGCCGTTGGTCAAATGAATGAGGATCTGCTGGCCTGCGGTGAACTGGACGTCGGGGTTGAAAACGATTTTCAGGCTGATGCTGCCGTTCGTGTCGTAGTCTACGGGCTTGCCGTCGTTGACGCTCGTGACGGTCGCCGTGCCCACTTGGCTGATGGGGGTGGCGTTCTGGGCTTGCGCCAGGACAAGCGGATTAGTGTAGTAGGCGAACATGCTGGCCGGCTGTCGGCGTTTGGCCGCCAGAGCCATGTTCGCGAGCATCATGGCGCGCGATCCCGCGGAGCGTTCCGTGGTTTGTCCGGTGTGGTCTTGGCCGTTGAGGGTGGCGGCGGCCGCTACGCCTCCGCCCGCCAGAAGCATGGCCGTGCCCGCGAGCATGGCCATGACGCGTTTGTTCGTTCCGCGTATCCGCCGCTGTTTGCGGCGTTCCCTGATGTTCCTGCGATAACCCAATTGTCATGCTCCTTCCAAGCCGTTCGGGCAACTGGAAAAGTTAAAGAATGTAAAGAATAGGGCTGGATGTCGATCCCCGGTGGGCGGGACGGCGCGGCGTCATTGCGACCCGCTGATTATATGCTCTTCCCCTGGACGCTTAGAGGCGTTTGCGTTTGAGCTGTTCGATGATGATTCCCAGGGCGGCCAGGCTCGTGCCCAACGTGGCCGCTCCCGCCTGGCTTGCCCCCGTTTCGGCCAGTCCCGCGGATTGGTTGACGTTGACCGTGTATATGGTTTTCACCAGCCTGTCCGCGCTCGTGACCGTGATGGCCGCCCGCGCGCCCGTTTTGTCCACGACGACGCTCATGCCGTCCGTCTTGTCGAACAGGGGCAGGATCGTCCAATCGTCCGGGTCGGGCACGCTGGCCTGGTAGGCGTGGATCCGGGGGTTGAAACCCGGAATATTCGTGCCGTTGATCCTGATGCCCGTCAGGAGAGCGGTGTGCGTGGCGGGCGTGATATAGACGACCGTGTAGGCGTGCGTGGCCGTCAGACCGTCGGGCGCGCTCACCGTCACCAGGTACCGCCATGTCATGCCGGCGACCCTGGTTTCCCGGATCGCGACCCTCTGGCCTTTCTTCGCCTGGTAGGAGAACACGCCCCCATCGGGGATGAGCCAACTGTCGGACGCCTGGGGATGGTATTTCCCGTTCAGCGCGTAGCCTACGGATTGCAGCTGGTCGTCCGACCCGCTGGCTTGGGTGTCCGCTGTTTGGGGTTGCGCCGCCGGCGGCGTGTAGACGCTGGCCGCGGTCCGGGCTTGCGGATTGTTCACCGTGATCGTGTAGACGCGGCTCCGGCC
>JAFNPO010000008.1 GCA_017386585.1 Aeriscardovia sp. | reverse complement strand
GCGAGTCCTCCTGCTCCGTATAAGAGAGCGTGAGACAGGTGCCGACAGCGGTGCCGAGGATGGCTAATGACTCGTCCACGGCGCGATAGACGTTCTCCGTGCGCTGGCGCGAGAGGTTGTACTGACGGCAGAACTGCTCCATCTGCGCCATCATAGCGTACCAGTCGAAGTGTTCGCTGCGGATGGTGAACTCCGTCTCGTGTATCTGGCGGATGAAACGCTGCGTGAGGGACCGCTGCGGGTGGTGGAAGAGCTGTTCGGGTGTGCCTTCCTCGTAGATCACACCTTCGGCGAAGAAAAGCACGCGGCTGCTGACCTGACGGGCAAAACGCATCTCATGGGTGACAATAATCATCGTCATGCCCTCCCGCGCCAGACGCGTGATGACGCCTAAGACCTCGCTGACCATCGTGGGGTCGAGGGCGGAGGTGGGTTCGTCAAAAAGGAGTATCTCCGGCTCCATCGCCAGTGCGCGGGCTATCGCCACACGCTGTTTCTGTCCGCCGGACAGTTCGTCAGGCATGGCGTCGGCACGTTCCGCCAAGCCCACCATCTCCAAGAGACGGTGCGCCTGCTGCTCGGCTTCCTCGCGGCTCTTGCCCAAGAGGAGAATGGGGCTCATGGTGATGTTGTCCAGCACCGACTTGTCGTTGAAGAGGTTGAAGGACTGGAAGACCATGCCCATCCGCCGCCGCAGAAGGGGTACGTCAGCGTCCGGCGAAAGGATGTCCTGTCCGTCGATACGGATAGTGCCGCCGGAGGGTTGCTCCAAGAGGTTGAGGCAGCGCAGGAAAGTGCTTTTGCCCGTTCCCGAAGGACCGATGACAGAGATCACTTCGCCCGGACGGACCTCCAGACTGATGTCCCGCAGCACATGGAGCGAACCGAAAGACTTGCTGAGGTGAGAGACGGAGATAAGAGGACCGGCTACGCCTGTAAGACCACTTTGTTGTAAGACCGTTTCACTGTAAGACCGCTTCGCTGTTAGATTGCGTTTGCGATGAAGAACAATCCATATTCCGCCTGCTGTTAGTAGTAACAGGAAGCCTGCTATCCACAGCCAAGTGGTGCTTGCCTTCGTACTTGGTACTTTGTCCCTTTGTCCCTTCGTTAAGATGTCCGCTTCCCCTTTGCGGGTGTAGAACATGATCCGGGCGGCGTTGTAGCCGTCGGAGAAAAGCACCTGTTTCTGCCTCTCTTCGGTGACCGCCACCGAGCCCAAGGCGATGTCCGCTTTGCCGGTCTGCAAGGCTGGTATCTGTGAGGCAAAATCCATCATCAGGAACTCCAAACGGTAGTTGCGGCGGTTCGCCCATTCGGTCAGCAGGTCAATCTCCATGCCGGACGGTTGGCCCGAACAGATGAAGTTATACGGCGGCATAGCAGAGTAGGTCGCTACGCGTATGAGCTCGCCCGTGCCGTACTGATGCGGAGTAGGGAGTGTGGCAGGGTCATCGGTTTTCAGCCATCGGTCGAAGATCTTTTGGTACGTGCCATCCGCGCGGATATCAGCGAGGAAGGCATTGAAGTCCTGTTGCAGGGCGGTGTTGCCCAGTTTGAAACAAGCGGCCACGTAGCGTGGCGGCAGTCCGGCATCAACGGTGTCCACCACGGCAGCGATAGCTTTGTTGGCGGTGACGGTGAAGTTCTCCTGACACAGCACATCCACTTTGCCGTTCTCCAGCGCCGCCATGATATCCGTCATGGAGGTGTACCGCCGGATGT
>JAFNPO010000058.1 GCA_017386585.1 Aeriscardovia sp. | reverse complement strand
GGCACTATTTCCACACGGTCTGCGGGTGCAGATGCTCACGCCCGGCCCATTCCTTCACCAACATATAACATAGAGCACACTAAAACATATTTTAGCAAATTGTTATTGTTTAGGAGACAGCCATATGCCCCACCATCTCCCGCAACACATTCTCTCAACTGGTGAGGTTATCGACAATACAGAGGCATCTTCTTGGCCAGTTCACCGATGATATCGACATCGTTGAATAGCACCAACGAGCTGTGCCCGGCGGCGAAACTGCGGATTTTTTCTACATGCCGCAAACGCCCGTTCGCTGGATATAAGCTTGTGCAGCACAGACAGAGCGATTCCATTCCACAGTCGACGGTGCGCGTTACCCAGGAGAACGACTATCGGTTGGGATGGGAAGTTCCCGTCACTGAGAACCCCGTGCAGCATGTTCTCCAGCGCGACAATCAACTTGCTTATCTAAAAGGTTGCAGGAGTTACCGATTGCGTAAATGGAGCAGCTACGCATCATGTCCAAACACAAGGTCAGTGGCTATCGTCGGATGCCACTCCACAAAACCTACAGCCGTCAAATCCATGATTGCCGCACTCAGCTTATCGCCCATCGCGACATTTTTCTCACCACCCTCGTTTTATTATCACATCATCAGATCGCGTTTCGGCTATCCATCGACTGGATTCCAGCGCTCACCGAATATCCTCTGACAGGCGTGAAGCTTTCGAAACCTGCAATGCCGTCGACGAACACGCGCCACGAAACTTGTCCGCCACCGGATTGCGCAACCGCGAACACCGCCATTGAGAAAACGGATACCATCGCGACCTGGCTTTCATTTGGGTGCGGAAAGATAGCTGATGACCGTCTCCCCGTAGGATCGAACCATCCTGGTTTCCCAGCCAGCGGGTGGCACCGGCTGCGTCGATCGGCTTGAACGTTCTATCACCATCACGCAGTCGTCCTCTAGCGCGCCTGACGAGGCGACCGCCGTCAGCAGATTGTTGAAATCGGCGTCAGAGAAAGCGTACGGCGGGTCAAGGAACACGACGGAAAACTTCGGCCTCGCCGCCAGTGTGCTGCTCCTGTAGTTAACTGTCGGTTCCACCTTCTTCGTTTCGCCGCTATAAGCCTTCGTCAGCTTAGCAATGTACGACTGCGCCGTACCACGCACAATCCGCGCTGTTAGGCCATCCGCCTTCCAGGATTGGTTTTTACACGCCCTGTCCAATGACCGACACAGGCAAGCAACGGCTCCGGCTGATACATCAACAAACACGGCTTGGTTTGCACCGCGCGATAGCGCTTCGAAGCCTAGGGCGCCCGATCCGGCGAACAGATCGAGGACTGCGCCGCCATCAAATGCGCCGAGAGATTCTAGGTGCGAAAAGATTGCTTCCTTAGTTCGGTCGGTTGTCGGGCGCGTGCCGGACTTTGGCGTGTCGAGGAGCATGTTCTTGAGACGTCCTGCGATGATACGCATAATTTTCACCTTACGACCGCATGAGGAATTTCTCGTTACCGCGCAAGAAATCTAACACGGCCCCCGCTAACTGCGGATTTGATACTAGCTCCGGGTCTGCGTCCAGTACTCGCGCGGCATCGTCGCGGGCTTGCAAGATCACTGGAGCGTCTTTGACGACGCGCAGCAGCTTAAAGGAGGACTTGCTGCCCGCTTGGACGTCGCCCAGCACCTCCCCTACTCCACGCAGCTCGAGGTCCGCCTGGGCGATGTCGGCTCCATTGGATGACGTACGCACGACTTCCAGTCGCTGCGCTGCCAAAGACCCCGGCTCCGCATTCGACACGAGGAACGCCCACGCGTCCGTTCCACCGCGCCCTACACGCCCGCGTAACTGATGCAACTGCGTCAGTCCAAAGCGGTCGGAGTTAAAGATGACGATACAGCTCGCCTGCGGCACATCCACACCAACCTCGATAACGGTCGTCGCCACTAGCACCGGAGTTTTCCCATCGATAAAACCCCGCATAACGCGTGCCTTGGTGGTGACGTCATCCCGGCCCGTTAGACGGGCGAAGCCCACGCCAGCAAACTGCGGCAGGCGCGGCAATCGTTCCACCATCTCCTCCACCGAATGCAGCGGGGATACGGCAAGACCATCAGTCCGGGACATATCCTGTTCCGAATGGTCCTCGAACAAGTCTAGGTTGGGGTCAACGGCTGTACCCGCGGCATTACTGCCCTCGTCCTCTGTCTCGATGGCCGGACAGACGATGTAGACGCGCTCTCCCGCGTTAATCCGCTGACGGCAGTGAACGAACATCCGCGCCATCGACCGTGCGTCAGCCTCAGGGATAACGAAAGTCTGCACCGGCTTACGGCCGCTGGGCACACCTTGGAGTTCGGAAAAGTCCAAATCGCCAAACCATGTCATGGCGGCCGTACGGGGAATCGGCGTCGCCGTCATGACTAACAGATGCGGCGTACGGTCGGACTTATCCAACAAAGAGTCGCGCTGCTTGACGCCGAAACGATGCTGTTCGTCAATGACGGCAAGCGCCATCTTCGGGGCCTGGAACTTCTTAGAGAACGCTGTATGGGTGGCCACCACTAGGCAGGGTTCGCCGTTGGCTACAGTTGCGAGCGCGGTGCACTGCTCATGTAGCCGTAGCGCGCCCGTCAGCAGGACGACGCGCGGAGCGCTCTTACCCAAAGCTGTCTTCAACTGTCTCGTGATGGTCGCGTAGTGCTGTTCGGCCAGCACCTGCGTAGGCGCAACGAGAACGGCTTGGTATCCAGCTTGAACGGCCTGCAGCATGGCAATCAACGCGACGATTGTCTTACCCGAGCCGACCTCTCCTTGTAATAGCCGGTGCATTGGGCGGCTGCTTGTCATATCCTGTCCAATGTGCGCGAGTACGTCCTTTTGGCCGTCCGTCAGTTCAAATGGCAAATGTTCAATGAGTTGGGATACCAGGCCGCTGTCGCTGACTGTAGGCTGAGCACACGGGAACGCCGTCTCGTTCTGGGTGGCGCGTCGTGCCTCTAGCAGCGCCATCTGCGAGAGGAACGCTTCTTCGTAGCGCATCGAGCGGATACCATCCTGGAACTGCTTTGGGGACTGTGGGGTATGGATAGCTGTGAGTGCCTCGAGCCGGCTCATCAGATGGTTCGCCTCGCGGACGGATGCGGGCACGACGGTGGGTACGATGGCTTCGGGGTTATCACTGGCTTGGATCGCGTGCAGCAAGTCGACGATGGTCTCGTGGATGCGCTCGGACGAGAGGCTGGCTGTCGCGTGGTATACCGGTCGCGGTACGGTCAGGGCCTGGAACGCTTCGTCGGCGCAGGCGCAGTCTCGACCTACGACCTGGATATCTGGATGAGTGAATTGCAGGAATCCGTTGTACAGACTCGGCTCGCCGCAGACGACCGCGGTTGCGCCCGCTGGTAAACGTCCTGATATCCAAGAAAGGTACTGGGGTTTGTAAGAAAAAAACACCAACTGCGCGCGGGCGCTTGGTGTCGCGCCCCGCAACAGTGTTTCCTTTGCCGGTGCTCTTGAGTCTCTTGTTGGCAACGCAGCACTATCGATATCAGCATCCTCGACGAGGCTCAGGACGCGTGCCTTTCCCCTTGCCATCGACGTGACGCGGGTGTTGAGCACGCGGATGAGGAACGCCGTCTTCTGTCCGGGCGTCGCTTGTCGTAGTGTGCCTCGCGGGATGGAAGGAGTAACGCGGAACGGATAGTACGTCAACGCGTCGCCAACGGTCAGGATGCCCAGCCGTTTGAAGCTCGCTGCCCGCCGTCTGTTGCTCAGAATCCCTGTCAGTAGACTGTCCATGGAAAGAGCCATCATTCCTCAATTCCTGCATCCGTTCGGCCAATGCCAGTATGCGCAGCGGTCTTCGGATACGCAAAAGCCCGGGACGAATCCCGGGCTTTTGCGCACTTGTTGCGCGAATTCGTCGCACTCCTGGCCATTATCTGCCGGATTTCGATTGCTGACGTTTGCGGCGATACTCCGCGGCAACGCTGTGCGTTCCGCTTCAGCGGTCAGCGCGCTGGACCTTACCAGCCTTGATGCAGCTGGTGCACACGCGTAGGCGGATGGTGCCACCCATGCCGTCGGAAACACGGAACGGCTGTAGGTTTGGCAGCAGACGACGCTTGGTGCGACGATGGGAATGGGAGACGTTCATACCGACCTGCGGACCCTTGCCGCAAATGTCACAACGATAAGACATAGCAAATGCTCCTCTGAATAAGTCCTGGCAACCGGTTGACAAACACGACCGGCACATAGCCCTAATAGGATAGCCGGGTGACTGGACTCAGTCAACGGCACGGCCCTCCACCGTGGTCAGCGGGCCACGCTGTCGATCAGCTCCGTGATGACTGTCTGATAGTCGATGCCGGATGCCGCCCAAGCCTTTGGATACATGGAGATTGAGGTGAAACCCGGCATGGTATTGAGTTCGTTGACCAGCACGGTACCGTCCTCCTGTACGAAGGTGTCAACGCGCATGAGTCCGACGCCGTCGACCGCACTGAACGCGCGCACGGCCACGTCACGAATCTTCTGAAGCATCTTGGGTGGTAGCTTGGCCGGTACTTCCACGTGGGAAGCACTCGAGTCAGTGTACTTAGCGTCGAAGTCATAAAATTCGTCGCCCTCGGACTGCTTATGATCCAGCACAATCTCGCCCGGCCAAGCAGTACGCGGCTCGGCTAACGGATTCGTCGACAACACGGCGCACTCAATTTCACGTCCATCGATGCCTTGCTCTACGAGAATCCTCCAGCTATAGGGGTACGCAGCGTACAGGGCGGCGACAAGGTCCTCCTGACGCTCAACTTTGGTAACACCGATGCTGGAGCCACCCCACGCGGGCTTGACGAAGAGGGGGTAGCGCAGGCCTACCGCGGCCACGGCGCTGAAAATCTCGTCAGCATTCTCCTTGAAATGACTGGCCTGGTCGAACAGGCGTGCGTCAAAAGTAACACCCAGAGTGACGGGGATGCCCGCCGCCCGCAGCAGGATCTTAGTGAAATGTTTGTCCATACATACGGCCGACGCCAGGATGCCGCACCCAACGTAGGGAACGCCAATGGTCTCCAGTAACCCTTGGACGGCACCATCCTCGCCGTACTCACCGTGTAACACCGGGAAAACAGCATCGATATGACCGAGCCACTCACAGTCGGTGTCCTCCACATCCCCGGCTGTCATGTCACCCAACACCCCTATGCCGATGGCGGCGGAGCCAGCCTTATTGTCGCCTGGAAGCAGAGCGAAGAAACCATCAGCACCCTTGGCCATGTCAATCATAATCGGGCGCGATTCGTCGGTCATATTAACTTCCGGCATTGCGCCATCACCAAGGTTCCAGTTGCGTGGGTCAACGTCAGGAAGGACCCACTGGCCTTCCTTGGTGATAGCGACCGGAATGGGCTCAAAACGGTCACGGTCAATGGCGCGCAATACACTTCCCGCGGAAATGCAGGAAATCGAATGTTCGGCGGCACGGCCTCCGAACAGGATGATGACGCGTTTCTTGTTTTTCTGATTCTCACTCATTCCGATGCAATCTCCCTGCCTGTCAAATAGGCGAATAGCTCGTCAAAGCCGACACCCTCTGTCAACACCGCATTCATACCTTCAGCCAACGGCATCGGCACCCCCAGCCTTCCAGCGAGCTTCAGAGCTGCTGAAGTAGTCGCCACGCCCTCCGCCACGCCGTTGCTGGCCTTCGTTGCTTCCTCTACGCTCATGCCCGTACCGAGGTTGTAACCGAACGTGTAGTTGCGGCTCAGCGGCGACGTGCATGTACAGATGAGGTCGCCGAAGCCGGCCAAACCTTCGAAAGTTTCTGCTTTCGCTCCAGCGGCAACGCCTAAACGGGCTATCTCCTTCATGCCGAGCGTCATCACGACGGACGCTGTATTCTCACCGAAGCCGGCGCCGTGTCCCATGCCAACGGCGAGCGCAACGACGTTCTTCAACGAGCCGCACAGCTCCAGACCGATGACATCATCAGAGAGGTACGGTTTGAAGTACGGCGTGGAGCACGCCTGCGCTACGGTCCGCGCCGCTTCAAGCGATTCAGACCCGACGACGGTGGCCGTCGGCTGGCGCTGCGCCACCTGCGCGGACAGGTTCGGGCCGGACACGGCGACGAAGCGAGAGCGTGGCAAGTCCAGCGTTTCGCAGACAACCTGATCCATGCGCTTGCCAGTACCCTTTTCAATGCCCTTCATCAAGGACACCACAAGGCAGTCGTGCGGCAGGAAGTCTTTAAAGAACTTCAGTGCGCTGCGCGCGAACTGGGAGGCAATTGCCACGACGACGATTCGCGCATTGGCAACTGCGGTTCGTCGGTCAGCCTCAACGGTCATGGTGTCCGGCAGGATTCCGGCAAGCGGCAGACGAGCACTGTTGCGGTGGTTGACGCGGATGTCCTCCAGGACATCCGGAACAATGTCCCACATCGTCACGTCGTTGCCGGCGTCCGCGAGGACACGACCGAAAGCTGTGCCCCACGCTCCAGCACCCAGAACGGTAATCTTAGCCATAACCGGCATTTTACTGTGGACTCCAGGCAGCTGTGGAGGTAACCCGCGACCTTCACATCATGCGGCTAATGGGGCTGCGGGCGGAGTTCGAAGAGGCTTTCGGCTACGTTTATCTATTCTGGCTGCCAGCGGACTTCACCGCTCTCTGGCCGATTCCCTGACGCCGTTCATTCACGGACGTCGACATCCTGGTGGCGGGGCGCGGAACGCGAGACTCAGTGCGGTAGTCCCACATGCCAGCCGCCGGTGGTCGCTCCCCACGCGCTTCAGCCTCGAGATCTTCCATCTTCTGACGAACACGGTACCCGAGTTCCTCAACGGCGCCCATCGCTGGCCAGCTGAAGGAATCGGACGAATCAAGCGACTCAGTGGAAGCGATTGAACCGCTGGAAGCATCGACGCCCTGCGGTTGCCATGTGGCTGGATTGTTCAGCAGATCGTTGTAACGAACTGGTTCCCCGAAGGCCAGGAGCAGATGCGGCCGCGGCCACGGCTTCCACCAGTGAACGTTCGTGCCGCCCCAGGTCACCGATGGAATCAGCGGGATTTCGTAGCCCACACGACGCGACGCTGCCAGCGCAATCTCCGCCATACCATGCTTGAAGCTCATCGGCCATTTGAGCGGGTCGCGCGTCAGTGTGCCCTCTGGCCAGATCACCAGCGGATGGCCATCCTGCAAGATACGCACGGATTCTTCCTCGATGCGCAGCGCTTGCCCCGATCGACGGTCAACCGACTGCATACCCATAGCCTTAAACCACGGCCCCAGCAACGGCAACTTCGCTAACTCGCCTTTAGCCACGAACCACGGACGGCGACCCAAATGGTGGACCGCTTCCATGGGTACGAACACATCCAACTGCGCGATATGGCTGCATGCCAGAATGAACAAACCCTCCTGAGGGATGTTCTGCGTGCCCCACGCCAAAGCCTTAACACGCGCTCGCGTCACCGTCGAAACGGCTCCTATCAGCCTGGTCTCCAAACGCGGATTCATAGCCGCCACTTCCGGCCGATTTGGCTGGCGAACGAAGCCATAGCCACACAACGCCCGCGTCGGGTCAACGAGGCGATGCCTTTGCGAGAGTCGCGCAACCTGGCGTGAGCTGGGCGGCGAAACGGACCAAAACGGGGAAATCTTTCCTGGAGATGACATAGTTTCAGTCTACGTGCGCGCGTTGAAAACCTCGCTCCCGACTCACTTCTGGGGTTCCTCGATTTCCGCGCCCAGCGCGCGCAGCTTACCGTAAAAGAACTCGTAACCACGGTTGATAAGTGAGATGCCGTGGACACGAGACTCGCCTTCGGCAGCAAGTGCGCCGATGATGTGGCTGAAGCCGCCACGGATATCCGGCACGTCAATGTCGGCGCCATGCAGTGGAGTGGGTCCGAAAATAACGGCGGAATGCACGAAATTCTTCTCGCGGAAGCGACACGGCAGAGAGCCGAGGCACTCTTTATAGAGCTGGATATTCGCGCCCATCTTGATGAGGGAACCGACGAAACCGAAGCGGTTCTCGTATACGGTTTCGTGCACAATCGACAGACCTTTGGCCTGAGTCAGGGCGCAGACGAGTGGCTGCTGCCAGTCCGTCATGAAGCCAGGGTGCACATCGGTCTCAATAGCGATTGGATGCAGGTCACCACCCGGATGCCAGAAGCGGATACCGTCGTCAGTGATGTTAAACTGGCCGCCAATCTTGCGGAACACGTTGAGGTAAGTGGTCATGGTGGACTGTTGAGCACCTTGCACGAAGATGTCACCCTTAGTAGCTAGCGCTGCCGACGCCCAGGACGCGACTTCGATACGATCAGTCAGCGCGGTGTGCGTGAAGCCGTGCAGTTCCGGGACGCCTTCAATATGAATGGTGCGGTCAACGTCCACAGAGATAATGGCTCCCATCTTCTGCAACACGTTAATGAGGTCCATGATTTCGGGTTCGATGGCGGCGCCGCTTAACTCTGTCTTGCCGTTGGCTTGGACGGCTGCAAGCAGCGTCTGCTCGGTAGCACCTACGGATGGGTACGGCAGATGGATCTGCGCGCCGTGAAGGCCGTGCGGGGCGGTCAGGTCGACACTGCCGTCGTGCAGCTCTTCGATGTGGGCGCCCAGCTCGCGCAGCGTGTTCAGATGGAAGTCGATAGGACGGTGACCGATCTCGTCTCCGCCGAGGGACGGAATGAAAGCCTCTCCCAGGCGGTGCAGCAGAGGGCCGGAGAAAAGAATCGGGATGCGAGAGCTACCGGCCAGGGTGTGCACGTCGGCAATATTGGCCAGCTCAACTTTACTGGCGTCGACGGTGACGACTCCAGCCTGCGTGTCGACATTGACATCCACGCCATGCAGACGCAGTAGGTTAGAGACGACCTTGACGTCACGGATTGCCGGTACATTTCGCAGTACAGACTTGTCCGGAGCCAGCAGAGATGCGACCATTGCCTTGCTGACGAAGTTTTTCGCACCGCGGACACGCACGGTACCGCGTAGGGGCTTACCGCCCCACACCTTCAAAACATCGCTTTCTTTTTCTGCCATAGTCATAGTTTCGCATCGGCGATGATGGAGATGGCGTGAAGGCTGCGGTGGTTCTACGAAATTAGTTCATGCGCTTCACTTGGCCGTCCGTGATCCGCGCCGACGGCGATGTTTGATGCTTAACGAATCCGACAGCGTAGTCAAAAGTTCGGCCATGAGCGTGAGCCGCGGCAGGTTCTGTTGTTCGTTGGCGGCTTTACGGCACCTATCCACATCGATCCGACGTTTACCGACCTTGAGTGGAAAGTCAACACTCCGCGCCGACGGCACATCCCCTGACGAGGGCATACGGCTCATGGCGAACGTGTATACAGACCGTGAGCTAGCATGCCCAGCGATGTCACCGAACTCTAGCAGGACTGTTCGCGGTTTGTCAGGGTGACGCTGATCGAACTCGAAGTACCGGACCGCGCGTTGGGACGCGGGCAGCCCGTAGGAACCAAACCCGGACGTGGGCGTAGCGCCCAGCATGAGGCCTTGCTCCAGGCCGACGTAGGCGTTGCGGTGGTCATGGGCCGCGACAGCGCCGATATAGCCGTCGGAGTCGCGCAGCGCGGCGAACTCACCGGAGTCCTCGTCGGGACAGCTGATGCCCTCACCTAGGTAGCCCCCGGGCTGCGTCTTATCCGCATCCAGAACGTACCAGCGTCGGTCGAACGAGCGGTAGCCCTGGATAGCGTACGCCGTGCCAGCCGGAACTTCGCGCATCAGCCGGTACATCTGCGGCATCGGGAAATGCTGAAAGACGAGCGATTTGGCTGCCAGCGCAGACGGTAGGCGGCGCAGCCACTCCACCGCTTTCGTCGACGGTGACCCGTAGCCGCCGCCGGGAGCGTAGTCGCCCGAATCCAGCAGCACGAGGCCAGCGGCCGTCTCCTTGCCGTCCTCCGAAGTCACTGGCAATGCGAAAGTACCCGGCTCGCAGGGGTACGCAATCTGCTTATCCAGATCGGCGACAGGCACAGCTCCCAGAATCGGAGCGGAGACGGCGTTGGACGAATCCAGCACACCTGAAATATCAGCGACATCTGACGTGATTGCTGAACCCGTCACACTCGCCGCTATTGGTGCAGCCGGGTTAAGACAGCCCGGGAAGCTCCGATAAATCTCGTCCAACTCAACCGTATCCAACCCACATTGGAAGTCATGGTTGCCGTATGTGATGGCAAAAGGAATACCCCGATCGATCAGCGGCTGAAGAAACTGGCGGGCCTGCTTGACCACTAGCGCCCGCGTGCGCGCGATGAGGATCGGATCGGCGCTGCCCGCTTCCCGTGACACAACGTGCCAGCCATCGCCGCTGGGCACGTACACTCCGTCCTGCGGCGCACTCCAGCGGCGGCGCCGGTAGGTCGCCTCGAACTCGGGTGCGTAGCCGGCGATCTGGTTACCTGTGAACACGACAAGGTCCGGCTGAATGGCATCACAGGCGGCGGCGATTAACGCAACCGTGTCTTTCGAGATCTTCGCCCCATCCTGGATGTCTGCAACCTGCATGACGCGGAACTTGCCCGACCGATGGAACTGCAGACGGCCCAGCCGTTGCGAGATAGACACCGGCTTCGACATGGTCTGGTTGCTATGTGCGCTCATGATTCTAGACTAATGTTCACTGGAGAAATTACCAGGCGCACCGAACGCGTGACAGTCGCGTACTAATCCTTCCCCCGAACCTGCGGTAGGACTATGCCAAAAGCGCTCAGCTTGCCTTCTGAGCTGAGTACTGTGACACGCCGAGCACTCTCACCCGCATGGAGAACGCAAAAGAACTCCAAGCTCATCGCTGGAGGTTCTCACTGGCTGGGGTACCTGGACTCGAACCAAGAATGGATGAACCAGAATCACCTGTGTTGCCAATTACACCATACCCCAATGAACAACACTGACACCGTATTACTACTCGGTCAGAGTGCCGCTCGTACCCCCGACCAGATTTGAACTGGTGTTACCGCCGTGAGAGGGCGGTGTCCTAGACCGCTAGACGACAGGGGCTTTAGTTTCTTTCGTTGCGCTCCTGTGCAACGAAAGAAACTATACAGGATTAAATACGTTTACGCAACTCTGCGAGTCGCGCTATCACAACAGGTTTTCCGATGATCTCCATGGACTCGAAAAGCGGTGGGGAAACGCGACGCCCGGAGATGGCTACGCGGATTGGGCCGAAAGCCAGACGCGGCTTGATGCCGTCCTTCTCGACGAGCTCGTTGTTGAGGACTTGGTGGAGCGTGTCGGCCTTCCAATCAGCTTCCTCCACGCCTTCAAGGACAGCGATCGCCTTGTCAAGGACCTCGTCGGAACCGGCCTTCAGCTGTTTGCGAGCATCTGACGCCGGCTCGAGATAGGTCTCGGTACTCAGCAAGGAGTCGACCATACCAGGGACCTCCCCCAGCAGACGCACACGGGGCTGGACCAGTGGCGCGGCTTTAACAAGAATGTCTCTCTCGCGGTCAGTCAAGTCATCCCAGTCCTTAGCGGATACGATGCCGTCGCGGAACAGATACGGGGTGGAGCGGCGCAAAAAGTCATCCCGATCAAGACGACGAATGTGTTCAGCATTAATGGAGATGGCCTTCTTGATGTCAAAGTGGGCCGGGTTCGCCTTAACATCGCGCACGTCAAACTTCTCAATAAATTGCTCCATGCTGAACACATCCTCCGTGGCGGAGAAGGACCAGCCGAGTAGCGCAAGATAGTTGAGCAAGCCTTCGCGGATGAAGCCCTCGTCGCGCAACAGGAACAGGTTGGACTGCGGGTCGCGCTTGGAGAGCTTTTTGTTGCCCTCGCCCATCACGTACGGCAAGTGGCCAAACAGCGGCGTACCCTTAGCGATTCCTAGCTTGGCTAGATAACGATAGAGCACAATCTGGCGGGGAGTAGAGGGCAACAGGTCCTCACCGCGCAACACGACATTGACACCGGTAACGGCGTCGTCGACGGGATTGGTCAGCGTATACAGGGCCTCACCATTGGGACGGACAATGACATAATCCGGGAAGGAGCCAGCCTTGAAAGTAATGGGACCACGGATGAGGTCATTCCAGGTAATGTCCTCATCCGGCACACGCAAACGCAAAGCAGGTTTGCGTCCCTGGGAACGGAACTCGGCCTTCTGTTCCTCGGTTAGAGTGCGATCATAACCATCGTAGCCGAAGGCCTCCGGGCGGCCGGCGGCGCGATTACGGGCGGAAATCTCCTCAGCAGTGGAATAGGACTCATAGGCGTAGCCAGCGTCCAACAACTGCTGGGCGACCTTGGCGTACACATCAGCACGCTTAGACTGGAAATAGAGCTCGTCCGGACCCTTGCCGATACCCTCATCCCAGTCGATGCCCATCCAGTGCAGCGCCTCGATAATCATGTCGAGACTCTCCTGGGTGTCGCGCTTGCTGTCGGTGTCCTCCATTCGGAAGATCAGCGTACCCCCGGTGTGACGCGCCTCGGCCCAGTTGTACAAGGCCGTGTGAATCATGCCGACGTGTGGGATACCAGTCGGAGACGGGCAAAACCGCAAACGAACGTGCTCAGGAAGCTCAGGCTTCCCAGCTTTCGCTTTATTTTCAGTGTTAATGCTCATGTTCCTCATTATGCACCGCCAAGACGACGCACCAGAAGAAAAACCATGGAGCGTGCATCACGAAGAAAAGCGGACATCCGAAATTCAAGTAGGGATATTTGCACTCGCAAAAGGAGTATCGGAAGATACCAGATCCATCAAGGAAGGGGAGCGTAGAGGAAGGACAAAACTCAGCTGTGGTACCTATGTCATTGGGAGGAAACAAGGGAAAGTCCTGCCGTAGAAATGCGAATTAGAGGACCAGCGCGGGTTCATAGGCACAACCAGAAAATCCAGTTCATCCAGAACCCGGAACTATAACAAACGGATTAGTAACGCCACAGATGACGAACATCGCGAAACTCGAGGAAGACGCACTCACTCCCTGGAATGCAACCCATTGGGTCATAGGGAGGAAACGTACGACAATCTGGATACCACGTCGGATTTCCATCGCCTTGAACTGTACAATTGGGAAACGGTGGCGGGGTAGTTCGGAACACACTGAGGACTATTCACTCTTCACGTACCGGTTGCTCGAAGCAGAAGAGCATTTCCACTAAAGAGCTACTAACGAACCAACCACGCGATCCCACTTCGCGGAAACATGGAACTAATCCACGTTGTTGCCAACGAGATCCGCTACCCTGGTTCCAATGAGAAACACCCGTCACCAGTGCGATTTTTGGACAGAAAGTAAGGAACCCTGATCGTTGCGCAAAGCTACTAAAAGCTACTAATTTAATAAAACTATCGCCATCAGCCTTTCCAACAACCCGTTTTCCCCGTCGAGACAATCGGCGAAAACGATTAGTCGAACAAACGAAGAAACAAAGAATACAGTCATCGACAGAACGGTCCGCGCAATCGCCTGAAGACGTGATATGCCTTGGGGAAACACATCGATTTTTCGGACGGCAAACTACACTGAGAACCGTTCGCGCGGTCGGAACACCGGCCGTGGCCTCGTCAGGAATGTCGGCGGTTTATTCCGGCATCAAAAAATCCGGCTGACGCGCGCGCGGGCTCCTCACCTTCCCGCTGCCGGGCGCGGCCTCGAAGCACGTTCCGTGCGGAAAGCAAGGTGATTATGTGCACCTATCGCATCTCGTCGACCTGGGCAAAAATCGTCCATTGTTCCCTTGTCGCCATCGCAGGCATCGCGACCCTGTTCAGCGTCGCCGCCTGCGGCAATACGGCCAGCTCGTCCAGTTCTTCGAATAGCATATCCGATCTACCGACAGTCAATGTCATGCTCGACTGGACGCCGAACACCAACCATACCGGCCTGTACGTGGCTCAGAAGCTCGGCTACTACAGGGCCGAAGGTATCAAGGTCAACATTCTACCGGTGTCGTCCGTCGGCGCGGAGACCTCTGTCGAAACTGGCGTGGCAAACATTGGCTTTTCCACGCTCAGCAACGTCACCGCCGTTGACGCGCAGGGTTCGCACCTGCAATTCGTCTTCGACCTGACGCAGCAGCCAGTCTCCATGTGGTGCGCCCTGGCGTCTAACAGGTCTATCAAGACGCCCAAAGACTTCGATAATGGCACCATGGTCACCTTCGGTTCCGCCGAGCAGAAGGCCATCGTACGCGAGATGATCAAGGACGCGGGCGGAACGGGCGATTTTAAGACCGTTACCGTCGGTACCTCCACCTTCCAGACGCTCACCAGCGGTAAGGGCACCTTCGGTGGGTTCTATAAAACCTGGGAGGGTATCGAATCCAAGCTCTACGGTCCGAAGCTTACCTGTTTCGACCCGACGCAGTGGGGCGTGCCAGGCAATCCGACGCAGCTGGGCTACGCAGTGAATACAGAGTGGGAATCCACCCATCAGAAGGAAATTCAGGCCTTTGTCAACGCCACTGCTCGCGGTTACGCCTACGCGCTGGCAAACCCGGACAAGGCCTCCCAGATCCTCGTCGAGCAGGCCAAGGACGCCGACCTCAAGACGGCCCTCGTCAAGGCATCTATGCAGTACATCGTCGACAACAACATCTGGGGTGATTCGAAGGCCATCGCCATTGCTTATAACAAGACGGCGAAGGATAAGACTGTTACAGCCGCGCAACTGGGCATCGGCAAGACCGACCTGCAGAAGGGGCAGTCCTACCTTGACTTCCTCTATGAGAACAAGGTCTACGCCACCAAAGATAGCCCCCTGGGCGTCAAGCCAGTGGCTGATAAGTTAGCCACCAACCAATACGTCGACTAATGGGGCAACTTGAATCGAACGCGAGGATCACGATGACGAAGAAAACAACGACAGCGTCAACGCCAACGACGGACAACGCCGTGACGCCTGCGAGGACAAAGGCTACGACCGCGGTCGTTTCGACGCAACCGGCAACACAAACGGCGACCCGACGCGCAGCTGCTCGCGACCCGAAGCAGGCTGAACGCGCCACTGATCGGCAGTTCCGCTGGATTGTAGGGACGGTCACTATCATCGTTCTACTCGTTGTGTGGCAGGTTGTCGTTAGCAGTGGGAACCTGTCTCCCCGCGTCATCAGCTCGCCGTCCATGATCGTGGAGGCGTTCGAGGAGGACTGGAGTCAGATTCTGGCCCCTGCCACCGCCATCACTGCCATGGAGGGCGTGGTTGGCTTCATTGCTGCTGTCCCTATCGGCATTCTTTTCGGCGTCATGCTGTCCGTATCGCGGCTGTTCTCGGCTGCGCTCTACCCGCTGCTAGCCATCGCCCAGATGTTGCCGCTCATCACTGTCGCACCGCTGTTCATTATCTGGTTCGGCTTTGAGCCGTTCGGTAAGATTGTAATGGTAGCGGTCTTCTCAGTCTTTCCCATCGCCGTGCAAACCTATCGCGGCCTGCAGGCCGTGCCTAGCTACTACACGGATGTTGCCCTGACCTGCGGGGCTGGGCGCGTCTACACATTATTTCATGTCAAGCTACGTGTGGCTGTCGGACAGATTTTCGGCGGCATGAAGATTGCCGCGGTCTACGTGTTCGCCACTGCTGCGACTGCGGAGTATCTGGGTGCCCGCAACGGCTTGGGCATTGTATTACAGTCGGCGTTCAATTCCTTCGAAACGCCACTCATCTTTGCTGCGACCACTCTCATCGTTGTCATGACGGGGCTGCTGTGGTGGCTCCTGTCAGCCATTGAGAAGATCTGGTTTCCTGACGATGCTGTGGAGCTGTCGGTGGACGGTCGGTGATGGCTAGACGTTGAGACAAATGGCGACGGCGCCCATTGGGGGCCGTCGGAAAAAGGCCCTGGTCCAGGGTAGCTCCCTTCTGGGCCGGAGCCTTTTCGTCGGAGGCCTTCTTGTCAGTTGACAATCCGCTCAGAGGGGTCCTTGTAGCGCACGCGGACCAGCCGATGAGTTCTCACTTCGAGCGACAGCGCCGTTACCGACGCCAAGGCGGTCTTGCGTGTTAACACGTTCGTCGCGGCGCGACCGGTTTCCAGGTAGTGGCGCAGTGTCCAAATCGGCGACTCGTGGGAGACGACGATAACGCTACCGCCGGAGAACTCGTCGACCTTCTCGAACGCGAAATCGGTCATTCGGGCGGCGATGCTGTCGTAAGATTCACCCCAGCCTGGGGTACGTAGGTTGAGGAAGCGCAGCAGGTTACCATTGCGGAAAAGGCTCGCTTCTCCGTGACCAAGTCGTTGGCCTTTATAGCGGTTGCGCGCTTCCAACAGCCGTTCGTCTGTGGCGATGGACAGCGGGGTAAGATTCTCCTCCGCGCGCCGATGGTTCACGGCTTCCAGCACATAGCTAGCTGTTTCCATCGTCCTGTCTAGTGAGGAGCTGAAGAACGCTGAAGCTCGGATCGCCTCCGGCTGCGTCGCCAGGAAGGATGCCAAGCGTTTCGCCTGGAGCCGTCCGACGCCGGAGAGCGGGAAGCCCGGAAGCCTCTCGTAGACGACTTTCCGGGGATTATTCACTTCCCCATGTCGCACGAAGTACAGCGTGGTGACAGACTGGGACGCCATTGGTTTCCCCGCCTTTCCGCCCTCAGTTCCATCCCTGGCGGCTGTGCTGTACAGCCCACAGGCCGACGCGATGAGCCAATGTGTTGTCGTTCTCATGGCCAGGAGCAGGCTTGTCCAAAAGAATCTTGCGGACCAGGAAATTCCACACAGCTACGATGACCGTCGCCACTAGCAGGCCGATATTGGAGAACAGCCTATACTTACTGCCACCCGACGAGACGCCGGGAATCATAACACTCGTGAAAATCCAAATGATAAAATCGTTAATGAGCAAGCCGATGAGGGAACTCACCACGAAGATGAGCATCTCCATCCAACGGGGCATGTCCTCGCGGTGGGTAAACACGTGCTGCATGGACGCCACGTAGTTGTAGACGAGTGAAATGACGAAACCAACTGTCGAAGCGAGAACGGCGGAGCAATGCATCAGGAGCATTGCGTTCATAATCGCCCAGTTGACAAAGAAGGCGACGACACCGACAACAGCGAATTTGATGAACTGCTCGATCAGATGTTTCACGGTGTTCCATTGTCGCCGGAAGGGGCGACGAGCATGCGCTCGCTCGGGCCGTTTCAGCACGTACCCTCAGCGCACTGCTGCCGGTGGGGTGGTGCCGATGACAACGACTTTAGTGCCCAGCGGCGCGAAGTTGTAGACCCATTGCGCGTTAGCGACAGTCATATTGGCACAGCCGTGCGAGCGCGGAGTACCGGTCGCGATACCGGTTAGGTTCCATGGAGCCCCGTGGAAGGCATCGCCGTCATTGAAGTAGGAGACCCATTTGACGTCTGGCGTTACGTATCCCGGGCCGCGCATCGTCTGGCTCAAGTACTTCTCATAAATGTAGAATGTGCCGTCGGCGGTGTCGTAGCCAGCACGGCCGGTGGAAACATTGAAAGTAGCGACCTGCGTGGTACCCCGGTAGGCGGTGACTGTTTGGGTACTGAGGTTGAGCTGGAGCCAAGGGCTGCCGTTGGCCACGCCAAAGTTGTTCGGCACCGGCTTATTATCGACTGTGAAGTCCACGGTCTTCATCGGGGCAACCGTCGTCAGTGAGCGGCCGGATTCTAAAGCCTGGTACACCTTATCCGCCACAGCAGAGGGCTGCGAGACCTGTAAACCCTTGACGCCGGGAACGTCCGGAATCCTGTCGCCACTAGGGGTGATAAGGACGACCTCGTTCTGCTTATCCTGGTTGAGCTTCGAAGGCAGCGTGGCGGCCATATAGGAGTCGATGGCCCTCCGATCGACCGTCACGTTGATTATTCCCGCGGCTTCGTCGGGTTTGGCACTGATCCAGGATGCGACAGTGGACGCTGGGACGTTGAAAGTCTTCGTAGAGCCGTTCGAGATTATGTACCGGCAGGATAGCATTCTGTTGGCCTTCTGAGCGGCCTGATCGGCGGCTTCGTTGGAAATTAGCGGCGTTGCGGATGAAACTGTCACCGGCACGACGGCTGTGCCCGCTGGTTGGGAAAAGGTGGCCTTCACCGAGGACTCTACGTCCGTTAAGGAAATGGACGGCCCGGAGCGGCCCGGCGTGACGATGAACTCGTGTCGCCCGGAGTCGTACACCACTGACGGATCTCTCATCGAGGCTTCTCCGCTAACGAGCGCACTGTCGACGGCCCTGCGCAGCAACGTCGCATCGACGCTGGCCTGCAGTGGGATATTCGCTTTTTGCAGGAAGTCCGCCTTGGCGAATGGATTCTTCCCCTTAGCGTCCATAATGGCGTCGACGGTGCGCTGCTCGTCAACCGTCACACCTAAGGCTCGGTAGTCCATCGTAACGGTTTTACCGTTGCCCGTGAGCAGGATTTTGGACGACGCAATCTTCTCGGCGACAAGTCGCTTCACCTGGGCGCGCGTGTCACCGGCAACTGATTGCCCTACGAAAGACGTGCCCAGCGGAGCGCGGTTCTTGAGATAAAGGGCGCCGACACATCCGTCAACAATCGCAGCCGCAACCACCACACCCACAATGATCCATAGGGCAATCCATCCACTCTTCTTCTTCGCTTTCGCACCTTCCACTGCCATTGTGACGAAAGCCACCCTTTCAGAACAGTTTTACCGACCGTGACTGGAATTTCCGTGTCTCGTTATATCTCTTTTTCGCCGGGACACCTACCCTGCATCAGTGTCCAATGCAGGAGCGACATCATTCTGTCGCCAAACAGTTTCTAATAACTTTCAGGCAGCAAAAAGCCCCGTGGGACGCCAATGACGTCACGCGGGGCTTTCTCAAGAAACGGAAAACTCACTCCGCCACGACGGATACGACGAACCGAGCGGTAATCTCCGGGTGGAGTTGCGCCTTGACGGGGAAGTCACCAGTCTTGCGGATTGGGTCGAAAGAAAGCATCTTGGCGTTAACTTTGATGCCCTTCTTGGTGAGTTCGTCGGCGATGCGTGCGGCAGAGATGCCGCCGAACAGCTTGCCGGACTCGGATACCTTCGCGGGAATCGTCAGTGTCAGACCTTCGAGTTGACCTTTGATGGCGATGGCATCCTCACGGGTAGCGAGTTCCTCGGCGCGGCGGGCGCGCTGCATAGCCTGAATCTCGCTCTCAGCGCTCTTATTCCACGTGAAGGCAAGGCCCTGCGGGATGAGGTAGTTGCGCGCGTAGCCGGAGGCGACGGTGACGACGTCTCCACGGTCTCCGAGCTTGGAGACCGGTTCACGGAGGATGACTTTAGCCTGCTTGTTGGTCATAGCTTTATCTCCTCTCGACTCAGCGGCCGTTGGACGAATAAGGCAGCAGCGCCATCTCGCGGGCGTTCTTGATGGCACGGGCTAAGGCGTGCTGCTCCTGGACACTCACGCCGGTGATGCGCCGGGAACGAATCTTGCCACGGTCGGAGATGAATTTGCGCAGTAGTGCGACATCCTTGTAATCAATCTCTTTAACTCTGGCTACCTTCAGTGGATCCGGCTTTTTCTTGAATGGTTTGACCGGCGGCTGTGGCCTCTTGCGTGACATATGCGTATCTCCTTGTGTTTATTCGAATCTCGTCGACGCCGATTCAGAATCCCGGGTCATCGGACACGCCTAACGCGTCTGCTCCACTCGTGGTTCCTGATGTACCGAATCCGGATGCCGTGTCCATGTCACCGTACGCAGCCCACGGTTCGCTGGATGGTTGCGGCATAGCGGCCGGAGTAGCCGGCGTCGGAGCGCTGGTACCCCCGGAATAGCCGGCTGGCGTGGTAGACCCGTACCCACCGTTGTAGCCGCTGGCGCGCGGGACGCGCTGAACCTGGGCTGTAGCGTAACGCAAGGATGGACCAATTTCGTCGACCTGCAGCTCAATGGTTGAACGTTTTTCGCCTTGCTGCGTGGTATATGAACGCTGGACGAGCCGGCCCTGTACGATGACGCGCGTGCCTTTGGTCAAAGACTGCGCAATGTGTTCAGCCGCGTCACGCCAGGCGGAGCAGCGCAGGAACAGGGCTTCCCCATCCTTCCACTGCTGTGTGGTGCGATCAAGGGTCCTCGGGGTGGACGCGACCGTGAAGTTCACGACCTGTGCGCCCGAGGCAATAGTCCTCAGCTCGGGGTCGCCGGTCAGATTGCCAACGACCGTGATGACCGTTTCATTCGCCATTTCACGCCTTCTCGCTATGCTTGCTTACTATTTGTTTGGATTCGTTTCGGCGGAGACGAAAGCCTACTACTTGACTACTTGACGTCCTTGCGGAGGACCTTCGTGCGAAGCACGGAATCGTTCAGCTTGAGCTGACGATCAAGCTCAGCACTAGCGGCTGGCTCGCAAGTATAGGTCATGACCACGTAGCTGCCCTCAGTCTTGTGGTCGATTGGGTACGCCAGCTTACGACGACCCCAGAAATCGGAGTTGTCAATCGTACCCCTCGCATCGGTGATCACTTCGAAGTATTTGTCCACGAGCTTTTTCACACTCGCGTCTTCAATCTGTGGATCGATGATTAGCATCATTTCATACTTATGCGCAGACATCATCCACCCCCTTCGGACTAACAGGCCGCGGACTTTCCGCGGCAGGAGGATGTAGCGCGTGCCGCTCCGTCGAAACCATCCAGATTCCGCAACGGAGCAGATACCGCTTTCCCACTATAGTTTGCCTGCGCTACAAACGGCGTGCGAAGGTGTGGCGGCTACTTCCCCGGCTTTATCGCGCTGCCTGTCATCGGCTGGGGAAGGTTCATGAAGTCAGTCGACTTAAGGTAGTGCTTGCCGCAGGTGATGTCGTACTGGATAAGCCGGTACTGATGGAGCAGCCTCTTGGCTTGAGCTGACAGATCCGCCGTGGAGACCTGCCTACCGTCGCTCATGATGTCCAAGGACTGACCCGAGGGCATTGAGCCACCCCAGTTCATGTCTTCGGAGACTGGCGGTTGCAGCGCGGCAATTGCCTCGTGCATCTTCGTGAGGAACGCGAGATACGGCGAGACCTTAGAGTTCGTCTGCTCGGCGACTTCACTCATGAAGTAGTTCGGTGAGGTGTACGCCGCTTCGCTGGGCGGCAGTTTGCTCTCCTGGATCGTCAGATGCGTGGCTTTGTTCGACCAAATGAAGTAGTCGGTCTCGTGCAGCGCGATGGCGTTCTTCGGGTTCTCCGACTGTTGCTCATAGATGCCCGGCAGATGGTCGCCGTACCAGATGACGGTTACTGGCACGTCCAGCTGGTTGAGCTGATCGAGGAACCACTTAATCGCCGAATCCGTCTGGTACATGCCGTCAGCGTAAGTCTCAATCTCGCTTTTCTCGTCGGACGGCAACGGCGTAGACGTCGTGGAGGACGCAACGAACGGATTATTCGCGTACCACTGATCGTACGGCATGTGATTCTGCATCGTCTCCAGCTGGTAATAGCGATCGCCAACCTGATTCTTCTTCAGCGTGTTGAGCACGCTCTCGTACGCGCACCTGTCGGACACGTACGGATCGTTGTCGATGTGGTTGACGCAACTGATAGTGTCGATATATTCCGGGCCGTCAAGTGTCCAGAAGTGCTGGAAGCCGAACTTCTCACGGTAGTTAGTCTCACGCGAGTACATGGAACCCATATAGGGATGGAAGGCCAAGCTGCCCGAACCGTACTCGTTCCACAGCTGATTGAAGGACGGTGCCCACGCTGCGTCCGGTACAAGCTGCTGGTACGGGGACGTCAGCGATCCGTCGAAATTCGCCATGCTCAGGCCAGTGATTTCCTCGTACTCCAGATTCGCCGTTCCCCCGCCGTAACCGGAGCTGAGCATGAGACCCGACGTGGTCTGCGTCTTAAGTTCGCGCACATAGGGCATCGGGTCCATGTTAAGCTTGACGCCTGGAACGCGGGTCGGATCGGAATACGACTCGGACAGGATGGCGATGACATTATTATTCGTCAGCTCGTTGGCACGATTCTTGTTCATCTCGTCGGCCACCTGCGTGTATTCCTGGGCGATAGAGTCCATCTCGGCCTGCGAGTAGCCCAACGGCTTCTGCATCACGGTGACGTGGGTGAAGCGCAGGAAGCCGATAAGAGTGCCATTCGTCTGAGCGTCCGTGACAGAATCCCACATCGCAGGTTGGTCGCCTAGCCACTGCGCGAAGTCGTGGCCCCATTCCCCGCTAGTGCCCAGGGTAACGCTGAAGCTCACCAAAAGCGCGATCGGAGCAGCAATCAGCAGGATTTGTGAGACGATACGCACGCCGAGGTTGACATGCCGACCGGCACGGCCACGGTTGGCAACACGCGCGGCAGCAAAAGTAGACCGTGAGACCTTTCTGGCGCCCTTCTTCTCAGCTTTCGCAGTCTTACTGGCGGCACGCCGCATGGCGCGATAGGTCTCGCGAGCTGGCAGCAGCGTAGCTTTACCGCCGTCACGCAAAGCGAAAATGCTGCACACTAGACAGTCGGCGACAATCATAAGAACAGTCCCGGCGATGAGCCACCCGCTCCCGGGGGGAATAAAGCTCATCAAGTTGTGGGAGTCGCGGCCAACGAAGCCCAGGTCCGACGGTAAGATCGTGGCGTTGCGCACTTCGACCTTCATGCGGTCAATGACGCACAGAATCAGCGCCAGCGACGAGAACACAGCGGTAGCGACCCAGAAGCGGTTGAACAGGGCAATGAAGGCGAAATAGAGGACGCCGATTACTAGGAAGTTGAGCAAGAAAACGAATCGGCCCTGGGTGAACATCTGCGCGAAGAAGTTCCAGCACACTGGAACCGGTTCATCAAGTGTCACCGCCCAGATAGACTCCATAACAATCAGAAAGTCGACCAGCGCGAAGAAAACAAAATAAACCCAGCGCGAGTAGCGGTCCGTTGGATCACCGTGGCGGCGCCAGAAACGCAATTTGCTGGCGGCGGGCGACACAACCCGCTCTGGCCGTTTTGCTCCGACTGCGGCATTCAGAGAATCCGCGTTCTCTTTGTTTCGAACATGCCGGCCACGCTGCCGATTACCCAGCGGTTTCATAACACCTCGTTTCCTTTTCCGCGCGGCGACACTGTCGCCGACACCGCCTCGGAGGAACACGATAAACACCGACGATTCTGGGACAAAATTCTGAACGAATCATGCATACACCCGCATCAGAAGAATGGTTGTTAGGACAACCATTCACCAAAGTATTCTATTAGAGACCGCTGGGAAAAATCTCCCGCGGTGTTCAGGAAAATCGCAGAACAAAGGAAGCAAGGAACGAAACCACAGCGACAAGTAGGTACGGTAAACGAAATCGAGTCCGGTTCGGTCCTTCGATAGAGAAGCGACAAAACCGACAGCCAGAACCGGCACTGCTTAGGCCAGGAGGGAAACGCCTCTACGTTCAGTACAGTAAGCGTTGCCAATCCATGTGTGCTTGCTCGTCGGCCACATCGACCCAAGCCGCGGCGAATGCTGGCTCATCCAGATTCCCGGAACGCGACCGTCGGCGGAGCGGGAACCTGTCAGGGCGAAACCCTGGTGGCTTACCAGCCAATCGGGGTGCTGTGTGGCCAAAGCCAACCCCTCCTCCAGTGTCAGCGGCTCCTTACCGTCTGCGTCGATAAGCTTACGAGCCACGTCCGGCTCACGGTTTTTGTATGCCGAACCCGTATGGGGGTCGATTACCACGTAGAACGGGCCTTCCGGCAGTGTATCGGTGGCCGCGAAGCTTTCAATGTCACGTGGCGGCATCGTGGAGAAACCGGCGTTGCGGCCGATGGATGTGCGCGCAATGAGGGAATCGGGCGACACGAGCTCCGACGTTGGTACCAGGAGGATCTCCTCGTCAACATCAACCGAATCCAACGCACCTAGTAATGGCACGGCGAGGGCGCGGAACGCCTCCGCGCTCATCCCGGCGATTTGTGGGTATCCCAAGGCGATGATGCGCTCTAGCTGACGGCGCACTGAATCAGACGTCCGAGACACGCTATCCCCTTCCCTTTTAAAACCGTTGTCGTCTTCGTTCGAAAACGTTGCCCGGAAAACACTCCCCGATCTTAGTTGGCTGCTATTGTGCGGACCGACGACCGGCCAAAGCATAGCCCAGCGTGATCTCGTCGGCATATTCCAGGTCTGAGCCCACCGGCAGGCCGGAGGCGAGCCGGGTTACCGTCACGCCCGTCGGCCTCAACAGGCTAGACAGGTATGTAGCTGTCGCCTCGCCCTCAATGTTGGGGTTCAATGCGAGGATCACTTCGGCGACAGTGCCATCGCGGAGCCGTTCCAGCAGATCAGCGATACGCAAATCGGCTGGGCCAACATCCGCCATCGGGTTGATAGAGCCGCCCAGTACATGATATCGACCATGGAATTCGCCCGTGCGCTCGATAGCCATTACGTCCTTGGGTTCCTCGACCACGCACAGCTTCGTCACATCGCGCCGTGGATCTCGGCAGATGAGGCAGGGACTGCTTTCGGTAACGTTGCCGCAAATGTCGCAGAATTTCACTTTTTCTTGCAGTGTGGCGATAGAGGCGGCGAGCGCTGCCACTTGCTGCTTGTCGGCCGTTAACAAATAGAACGCGATACGCTGGGAGCCCTTAGGGCCAATTCCTGGCAACTTCGAGAAGGAGTCGATTACCTGTTGCAGTGCACCGTCGTACATTAATGCCATCATTCACCTCGCATTCCGTCAGGCTCGTTGCCCGGAGCGGGAATCTCCGTGACATCCTTGACGTCAAAAATCGTCTTCAGTGTGTCGAGGCTGACGGTTGCCGCTTCGTCCACTGATTTGTCGGATAGGGAATATTCGTCCTTGTCTGCGTCAACGATCGGCACTGTGGATGTTGACGCGGTCGACAATGTCGACACGGATGGTGTGGATGACATTGGTGCCGCTAGCGATTCAACGATGGAAGTGTCAACGGACACTGGAATGGGCGCCCTGGGTGCCAAGGCACGGGTGGTGGCCGGGGTTCTTGGCATTTCTGGTGCAGCAGATACGGCTAGCGTACCAGCAGCGGAAACCGCCGAGGTAGACTTCGGTGGCGCGGTAGGTGATGATAGTGCTTCCGATGAGGCGGACGAAACTGCCGATGGTGTTTGCCCAGAATCCGTTGCAGCGCCCAGGAGGGTCTTCCCTGGAGGGGCAATATCGGATGCATCGGGGAGGGGTACTTTCTTGCGTGAAGCCGCTCCGGCGGCCGCTTCCATCGCGATGGCGCGTTTAACGGCAGCAAGTTCCTGCGTCGTCATAGCGGATATTTTCTTGACCATCTCTCCGTTAGCGGCGACGGGTGTGGGCGCGATGGACGCCGTCGGACCAAAACAGCGGCGCACACCCTTCTGCACAAGGCCAGGAACATGACGACCGTCAGGCGTCACCGCCATCGCGAACACGTGTTGCGACAGCGGCTGGTCGAAAGTTAGCAGAATGTGCGTGCCACCCAGCGAGTTAACGGCGAAGTGCACCTGCGGCACTTTCTGCGCGCTCACGTAGCGCCGCAGGTCGTCTGGCAAGCCAGCCACCGCCTGCTTCCACAGGCTCTCTTTATCAACGGTGGACTGGACGGCGCCCGTTGCCGAAGCCACAGACGGCAGCGGAGATGGTGTCGCAGAGAAGGGGGAAACAGTCGGCTCGGGCGTCGCAGATATAGACCGAGCGGGCGCAGACGGGGCTATGGAATCCGCTATGGGGCTCGTCGACATCGATGCGACTGAACAGTGAACCGTTGAGGGTGACGAGATCAGCTGTGGCGAAGCCCCTCGCAGCGACGACTGCTCACCATCCGGTTTCACTTCAGCATCCTGCGGCTGTTCCTCCATGATAGACAAGAGCTTGGCGGCCAGCAGTTCCAACCCTAGACGAGAGGAAGCCGCCGCGGACAATGACCCCAGCGCATCATTCGCACAATCAGCTAGGCGCGTCAGACGCGCTAGACCGAAAACGGATGCCTGCTCCAACAACGCGTCCGTATCCTGAATGGATTGCCCATCCAACGTCGCCGCCGCGGACACACCACCCAGAACCAGCACCAGCAGATCCCTCAAGCGCTGCAGCAAATCCTCCACGAATCGCCGTGGATCGTAGCCACCGACAATGACCTTTTCAACAGCCGTATACAACGCAGCACCGTTCTGCTTTTCCACAGCATCAATCACGTCGTTGAGGAGACCATCCGGAGTGAAGCCCAGCAGCGCGGCCGCCAACCGATACGTAATCACTCCCCCTTCGGAACCAGCCATCAGCTGATCAAGAATCGACAGGGTGTCACGCACAGATCCGCCGCCGGCACGCATCGTCAAACTCAGGACACCGGGTTCAGCACCCACTTTCTCCTCGTCGCACACCTGCTGCAAATACGGACCCATGATTTCCGATGGAACTAAGCGGAACGGGTAATGATGCGTCCGCGACCGAATAGTACTGATGACCTTGTCCGGCTCCGTTGTCGCGAAAATGAACATCACGTGTTCAGGTGGCTCTTCCACGATTTTCAACAGCGCATTGAAGCCCTGCGACGTCACCATATGAGCCTCATCAAGGATGAAAATCTTATAGCGGTCACGAGCAGGGGCAAACTGGGCGCGCTCACGAATCTCGCGGGCATCGTCCACACCGTTATGACTAGCAGCGTCAATCTCAACGACGTCGATAGAACCCGAACCATCTTTCGCTAGCTCACGGCAGCTAGGGCATACACCACACGGATGAGATACAGGGCCTTTCTCGCAGTTAAGACAGCGCGCCAGAATCCTAGCGCAGCTCGTCTTGCCACAGCCGCGAGGTCCCGAGAAGAGGTAGGCCTGCGTCAACTTACCGGTATCCAAAGCCCTCGACAGTGGAACCGTGACCTGATCTTGTCCAATCACGCCATCGAACGTGTCGGGACGATACCGCCGATACAATGCCAAGGCCATAGCCGCATCCTTTTCCGCTCACGAAACCTTTCTTCAAAGATAGGACATCATAGGTCATCAGTTTGAACTCTCAGCGTTCCGCGCAGCACACTCGACAGGACCACCACGAAACCACTGCGACCCCCGACAGCGACCCCAGAGATCGGATGAACATCCTGACCAGAAAGGCAAAATTCCTCTCACGCACAGCTCCACCATGTCACACACTCCGCAACGAAACGCACGCCGCTATAACCGGGTGACAAGTAGGCTGGACAGACGGGCAAACCCTTAAATGAGACTCTCAAACAACATGCACGCACCGCCGGATAACATCGCACCTCTCCGACCAACAACCTCACCAAGTGTCTCATCACCATCAGCCGCAACGGTGCCCCTTCGACGGAATCGGCGAGTAGCGTAGCACACACCAGATCAACTCCTGACCTCTTCGCTGTTCACATTCCGACAGGCCAGCGACACGCAGCCCAGCTACCCATCTGCTTGAGTTTTCACTATAACAATGCACTCGCCGTAGGCGCCTGCACCCAGCAACGCCGTGATCGGCTGTCTTCTCATCCCGGTGATTGCCAGGGGAGCGCTGGGTACGACACGCCAGTGTCTCCAGGTAGGAACCCCGTTAGCGGCAGAACGTCTGGGCGCCTGAGCGTATTTGCGCTAGAACGGTACGCCCAACGCGATAGCGCGCCTCATAATCGCAGACCTCCGCAACAAACCTGGACCTCTGACTCCTTTCCCGACCGCATTTTTCCAAACCCTGCTTTGGTGAAACTCCTTTCCTTCACGCTCACCGCCGACGATGACACGGCGAACACTGTCCCATTGGATGAACTCGGGCAACAGCATGACGGGATCGATATGCCCATCGGCAGTTCAGACCTACGAGCAGCGTAATCCCGTGTCGCCTTCCAGTGCCGTCAGAGCGTCCCAGCCGGACGACGCGGATGGCATCGCCACGGTATATTCCCATGTCAAGTAACGGTCCGGCCGTCACCCCGAGTTCCAGACCATGCTCTACTTTGAGTGGCTCACGCCGGATTGTCCGCCAGCATCTGTGCGAATCCCGGCACCGACATATCTTTCCCCTGTGTTTCACGTTGACGCATCCACCCCGCAAGGCCTTCTCCCAAGCTCCCCCACGAGAAAACAATAATCTCACGGGAACGCCAGATTCCGCACATCCAGTTCGCCGTAAAAACTTCTAGAATGAGCCAACGTAGAGGGAACCTTCGAAGATCGCGCGTGAGTTACCCGACGCGTGTCCAGCTTTGCTGGGGCATCGCCGAACACCTTGCCAAAATGTTGCACGCGAAAGCCATTATCGCTTTTCAGACCAATTTGGGCGAGACGACAAACAGCGGTCCGCCGTGTCAGCCTCCCTAGCAACCGCTCCTACGATCACCAGGCACCCTGGCTCCTCTTGCACAAGCGTGTCTTGGGATTGGAAGCAAGGGATGGTCCCATTGCTGGAATGTGCGTTCTCCAGGTCCCATCTCGATGAGTTCTCCACGGTGCACGTCGCTGATCTCAAGCACGACATCAACAACGACTCGACGAAGGTTTCCCCCCTGCGGTTTCAGCCTATCGCAGGAGTGACACGCAACTTCCGACGTGACCCATGGTCGGCAGGAGGAATACGCCCGGTACACGGTCGACGACCTAGACGACGCCTTTATCCGTTCCGTTTTTCCCGTTTCACCCGACGCTGGCGCGGACAAGACGGCAGTCGGGAGCGGTCACAGCCTCATCAGCCTGGAGAACCTCATCGCTCATCTCGATGTGGTGCTCCCAAAGATAACAGTCAGAGAAGTGCCCAGCTTGTACTTGACTCACAACGAGGATATCGAAGCCCAAGAGAACAGAGGGTCGGCGGTCTATTTAACGCCAGGGAGCGCAAGCTGCGACGTAGGCTGCCTTGACCTGAAGGATAAGCCGTTCACCGTATTGACACATCCGTGCATCTTCGAAGCTAAAATTAGCGGCTGGCACCATTCTTCTCCACCATCCTTACGACTCGTTCCCTACCTCCGTGCAGGCATTCCTCTCACAGGTGCCTGCCAACCTGAAAGTGACAGCCAGTAAGCGGTACCCTCCGTTGAGCGACTGACCGACCCTCGACGCGCTTGTCGAGTCCACGAACGCCAGCAAACAGGTTGTCACCCTCATCACGATCACGGCGCGCTTCAACGAAAGACCACCATTGCTTGGGGCCGCAAGTTCAAACGCGTCAGCGTGTGCATTGACTCGAGTCATCTGCAACCTCAAGTCCGGTATCCTCGGTGTCAGCCACCACTCCCATCCCTTCGATGGTGAACTATTTCCTCCAACATTCGCGCGTCTACACTGTCGCCAACGAACAAGACCCCTAGATCGGCAAAGTCCTCTGGTTCAGCCCGTCAGTCTAGGTCGGGTCAGCCGACCTCATACACCGCAAACGTCGACCACCGCATCACAGCACTCGCGTGCATTCGACACGAACCAGATCCATCGGCTTCGCGACTATGTCGACCTACAGATGTCTGATGAGACCAGCTGTCATGAGCAGCCTGAGGGCTAGAATTAACCTCTGCGTATCTAAACCCCGAGCCAACAGCCACACTATTCCTACACCACCATTCGACCGAAACGAGGCATCATGTCACTAAATACGTATGCCGATAAGAACAACATCGACGCCGGTGGCGCCGTCGTCTTTCGCCAGCAAACCGATACCCTCTGGGTCTGTCTCGTGCATCGCCCTTGGTATGATGACTGGAGCTTCCCCAAGGGCAAGCAGGAGAGGGATGAAAGCATCGTCCGAACGGCTGTGCGTGAGGTCGGCGAAGAAACTGGCATACCCATTCGTCTTGGCGCGAAGATCAGCACGATCACATACCTACTCCCTCCTAAGGCCCCGCAAGGCCGACATACCACGTCTCCGTCCTCCGGCATTACCTTCACTAAGCGCGTTGCCTACTGGATTGGCCACCCCATCAGCGAGACAGCGCACCTACAACGCTCGGAAGCTTTGGGTGTGCCTCTCATCCGTGACCATGAGACTGACAATATCGTGTGGGTGGACTGCCAGGAAGCGGCGGCACGCCTCACCTACGATGACGACCGCATGGTGCTTACCCGGTTCCAGGAGTTGGCCCGAGCCAGAGCCACAGACGCCGCCACCGTGCTGCTGACACTCCAAGCAAAGGCGGAACCTAGCGGGCGATGGAACACCGCATTCGACCAGCAGCGCCCCCTCACTCCAGTTGGTGCGGCCGAAGCATTCCGCACGACACGTGACCTAGCATCCTACGGCGTGACGCGTCTGGAAACCGTGCCATACACTCGCTGCACCGAGACCCTGCAACCCTACTTCGCACAGACCGGCACACCAATCCTCAGTGACATCCTTCCTAGCGACGCCACCACGTCCGTCTCGGACGCTTACCGTACTCTGGATGATGCGCTCGCCGACGCCGCAACCCGTCCACAGTCCCCGACCGCCATCTGTCTGCGCCGTACCGACTTCGATAACTTCCTGCGCGGAGCGTTCCCCCGCTTCCGCTCCCCCCAACAAGGTTCTCCCGAGGAAAGCAAAGATACGGTCTCACCATGCAAGAGCCTGGGCATCAAGCCGGGCATGTGTCTCGCGCTGACAATTGTGCCCGAACCCTGGAGGAAGACACTGCCCTGCCCGGGTTACAGAATCCTGACGTCGCACGTTGTAACAGAACATTGTTCTGAATCATGACGCCGTTCTCTCGCAGGTCACCATAGTCGGACCTGCTTGTACGTGCACTGCCGCACTGCATGTACTTCGTGGCGTTTTAGAAAACACGAACTCCTTGAAAGGACACTATGACAATCCGATCGCTGTCCCAAGCCTATCTGCCCCATCGCACCGGTTCCAGTCGACCGGCACGTCCTGCACAAATAAGTGACTGCGCCCAGTTGCGGCTGTCAGGAGGAATTGACCCACAGAAGATTAGCGAAATGAGCCACGAGACAGCAAGCGTGCTGTTAAACCGCGTTCATCATTCCCAGGATCCGGCGCTAGTGCAACGCGTCTTGACTATCGTTGACACGGAAGGCATTGACATCATCGCGGAGTTGTGGTCTGAATCGGAACCGGAGTCGTTGCCGGGCATCCTTTGGCGTCTGTACACACTTCGCTCCTGGATGCGCGCCCGTAAAAACGACCTGCCGCGCTTCTGGACGCTGGGCGAACCAGCAGAAGGCGCCGCAAGTGCCATCACCGGCGTGAGCGAGTTCCCCACGGCATCCGACATCGTGCGCACGGCCAATTCAATTCTGTCAGGTGCTTTCACCGGCGATTTCGCCATCGCGCTGGAACGAGCCAGCGCGTTCCTCGACGTCATCGCGGCAGGCATGGAGCGCCAGTCGCAGCGACTGCGCACGCATCTGGAACTCGTCGGAAACGACGCAGAGCAGACTGCGGGTCAAATCTCCGACCGGGCCAGACAGGTGTCCGGGGGTACGGCGAATCGGACACCACCAAAGTCGTCAGCGCGGAGGTCGGCAATCGCACAGGAAATCGCACGCTTGCACCGCACGAGTGCCAATCTGAACGAGACAGCTCGAAGATTCCATGTCGGCGCGAACCTATGGTCACGCGGCAAGCTCAACTGAAACCTTAGCTAAAACAGCGCCGGCAACACGCGCCATCTAGCGAAATTAGGCAGGTAGGTTTTATGATGAAGCCCGCGTCGGATTGCTTTGCCCCGGGCCTCATTTATTGCCGCTACGAGTGGCCTTTCGCGCCGACAGGCGCTTGCGATCCGGCGCTCTTCTTTACGCTTCGCGGAATTATCGTGTACAATGAAGTCATTGCCCCTTTAGCTCAATGGCTAGAGCAGCGTCCTTTTAAGTCGTGGGTTGTGGGTTCGAGTCCCACAGGGGGCACAGGTTGGCCGTGCGAAACGATTATGTTCCGCACGGTTTTTTGCTTTTTCTTCTTCACGTCGCACTCGCTGTTTTCGAATCCATCGACTCTGCTCCATTGGCCTGTTTTTTAACTGGGCTGTTCTGTCTTCTTGTCCTTGAACAGGCGAAACTAGCGGCTCTTTCATGCGCCGCGTAAAGCCGTGGTCAACAACGGCCAGTTTCATTGAGGGACCAGTACTGCTGACGGGCGCCATCGGCTACCGCACGAATGTTTTCGACACATCCCAACTGGCGCATCCGGCTTACATAGTACGGCGGCTGGGAGTTACCGACCTACGGCCGCGTCACCTATAACGAACCCCGGTGTGACGACCACGCCGACGGTTCAAGTGCGCAGCAGTGACTGACGGCGTTCACAGAGCAACGACCTCCATGGCCGACCACGCAGATAGGGATTCTTGGCAAAGACATCGTCAACAGGTCAACGACCCCGGTGCTTCCGGTTTTTCGCATCTATTCGGTTTTCCTCCTGTTTGATTCCTAACCGCTGCGACACTCGATCACGTCTGCTCTACCAGACGCTGAATCCTGGACACGCGACTCGTGTGTTGGCAGCGTAAAAGCCGCTTCCCGTAGAGGTCTCCTCACCAAATCCGATTTCGACAGCACTACCCTGGTCGCGCATCGCCCCGGAATCCCCAACGGGATGGCATGAAAACGGAAGATGTGGCCTTGAGTGAAAACCGGGTGCGGAACAATAATCCTGAAGCGTCCTGTCCGCTTTGACAGGACGCTTCTCAACCATCAGTCCGACTGGTCAGTTCTTAACGAACGACCCTGAGGAATCAGTTCTGTTCGGCTTCTGTCGGCGCCAGCGATGGCGCCGACAGCAGAACGGAAATCGGGGTATGCAGAAACTGGGAGACGCGTGTGATGTCGTCGAGGGTCCAGGAAGTGTGGCCTGTCATTTTCAGGGAGACTGACGGAACGGAGATGCCCATGCCTTCCGCCAGGTCTTTCTGGGATAGGCCTTTGAACGTCAAACGAATCTTGATGTTCTGAATCAGGTTCCTCTGGACTTCAAGGGTCTCTTTCAACTGTCCTTGATGCCGTGTCATACCTTCAGCTTATTCTGTCAGCAATCTTCATGCCACAAGGAGGCGATTCTAGCTAACTATCGATTGTTTTTTCGGATAATTTCATGCAAGACGATGCGTGATGCGGTAAAGAATATTTCCGTTCTGCGGGGAAAATCCTGTGCCAACGTGTCGCCAACCGCTCCGCTTCTCGTGCTTCTTTGCCGCTGTAGAGAGGAACTGGTATAAATGGCATCTGTATAAATACGTATTTATATCGGATAGAGGCAGCTATGAAGAAGGATATTCATCCAGAGTACGGCCCGATCGTGTTCCGCGACAAGACCAGCGGCCTGCAGTTCCTGACTCGTTC
>JAFNPO010000057.1 GCA_017386585.1 Aeriscardovia sp. | reverse complement strand
GTCGGCGCGGAGCTGTTCAACGAGCCGCGTGACGGCCAGCGTTCCCGGCGTGAAGTAGGTGAAGCCCGCGCATAGGGTCATGGCGTGCATCTGGCGTGCGTTACTCTCAGCGATGGATCCGATGGCCTCGATGTCGTTCTCGGCGACGGCTTCGCGCATCCGGCGGCAGGCGTCCTCGCACTGCCCGACCCATACCGAAAAGTACGGCGACCGCGCGGAGCGGCGCATTCCCTCAGTGGAGGCGATCTCCTTTCGCGCGTCGCTTATCATGACCGACATCATCCGCAGGTCGACCGCAGGATGTTCGTCCAACGGTTCAGCGTACGAGGAGGCGTCGTTCGTTCCCGCGTGCCATTCGACGAAACCTCCGTCAATCGATCGAGACGCCGACCCTGATCCCAGGCGGGCTAAGCGCGACAGTTCACGGTGTCCGATATTTTTCAGTCCGGACGCGTCGGCGAACGCTCCGGCAAGCGCGGCGAATCCGGACGCGGAGCTGGCGAACCCGGATGAAACTGGCACATGGTTCCATGATTCGAGGAAGTAGCCGCTATTTTCGCCATTTGTCGGCAAGCCGTAGCGTTCGCGTAGGATGTTGATGGCATGGGCCGCGCGGTCGGCGGCCGCTGCAGGTGCGGGCGCGCCGTCCAGCAGGAATGTGCGGCATGAGGGGTCGGCGAGCGCGGTGAAGCGGGTGGTGGTCCAGTAGCCGTCCAAAGTCATGGAGATGCTCGACGTCCAGGGAATGCGCAGCCGTTCGTCGCGTTTACCCCAGTATTTGACGAGCGCAACGTTGGCATGTGCGCATGCCATGCCTATCCGGCCTGGGACTGCGTGTGCGAGTGCTGTTCGAATCCGTTCTTGTTGTTCCGCTTTGCGTTCCTCTGCCATGCTGGTCACGTCACATCTCCTGTATCCACACACCTGACGCTACCGCCCCTAAAGCGTGGCTTACCGATTTCGCTTGTTCTTGGTTTTCTGCGAGCGCGATGATCACGCCGCCTAAACCCGAACCGCTGAGCTTGACGCCCTGCGCGCCCGCTCTATGTGCTAAACGGATTAGACGGTCTATCTTTAAGGTTGATAATCCGAACTCGGCGAGGATATCCTGCGCTTGGTTGAATAAGGCTCCTAACCTGGCGATGTCCTTTCGTCGCCACGCGTCGATTCCCTCGGTGGCAAGGGCTCCCAGACGGTCCATGTCTGCTTTCTTGGGTTCGCTGGTTTCAATCTGATGGTGCACCGATGCTACGGCTTTCTTTGTGCTACCCGGCTGACCCGTGTCTGCAATCACCAGCCACGCACCCAAATGGTTGTCCACTGCGGTGAAGCCTTTTGTCCTGCGGTACACAACGAGCCTGTTGCTGCGTACCGCCGCTAAATCCACGCCGCTGGCGTTACCGTGAACGATATCCTCTGCCCGGTTGCCTGCCTGGACGAGCTGCTCTACGGGCCAACCCAGATTTTTGGCCTGGTTCAACGCTTGCACGGTAGCCCATGCGCTTGCTGCCGACGAGCCTAGTCCCCGCCCTTGTGGAATGGAACTATGGTACGACAGTTTGATGGGGCTTGGGGACATGAGGGATGCCAGGAATGCGAGACCGTCATATTCTTTGGGAGCCTGGTTCAATGGACCATGGTAGCGATCCGTGCTCAGGATCGATCGTCCCCCATCCGGCTGGAAAATGTCCACTGTTGCTGTCAGCGTCATGGCTGTTACCGGAACCGCTAATGCGGGATAGCCGTATACGACGGCGTGTTCTCCCAGCAGGATGACCTTCGCGTGAGCGATGGCACTGACGGTTCTGGTTGTCATGTCTTACGCCCTTCCTTTATTCTTCCCGTCTCGCGTGGCCAGTGTTGGCAATGGTTGTGCGACGTCTGTGACCGCTTTCACAGCGAGCCTGACGCGCTCGTCGGACAGATCGGTCGGCAAGCAGACGATGCGCTCCGACACGTCATCACTCTGGGCTAGGCCCGCACGGTCGTATGGTACGCGGTACGCTTCGGGGTTTTCGACACCGGGGAACAGTTGGGGCCGATACCATCGTTCGGCTAGCACGCCGACGTGGCGCACGGCCGCGATGATCCGGTCGGCGGCAGCAGTGTCGGACGCGAGGAGTGGGAACCGTAACACCGGTTGCATTCGGCTAGCTGCCATCGTCTCTATGCTCCGTGGCAGGGACACCTGCCCAGTTTTACAACATTCTTTCAAACCATTTGCGTACAGTTCCGCGTTCCGCTGACGTAGACGGTAGTTCACTCCGAGGCTGTTGAGCGCGGCGATAACTTTCCTTTCCATCCAAGCGGACATTCCCATCGGCTGGTAGGCGAGGGAGCCACGCCGTTCAGATTCGCTAATCGGCGGCTCGTACAGGCCATGCTTTTGCAACCAGGAGCGCGCCGCCGTTTCTAGCGGACCCAAACGTTCCAGGACATGGTTTTCAACGACATACGCTTTGCAGACCTGATTGAGGACGCTAGCCGGTTTCGGTATCGCTTCAAGGGCTGCGATGAGGTCCGCGTGCAATTGCGGGTTACGCCGACCGAACTCGGGGTTCAGCCAAACGGCTCCGCCGAAACGCGTGGGCAGTACTTTCTCAACACCGAAGGAGTGAACGGACACGTCGGCGAGTGGTCGGCCCATTGTGTCGCGAGCTAGGCGTGCAACACAATGAGCGCAGTCCTCGACGAGTATTGCCTGCGGGTTGAGATTTCGTATGGTCGTGGCGAACGTTCGAGACGACGCGTCGTCGATGATGCCGAACGTGTGCTGTAGAATGACCGCGAGCGTTGAAACGTTTTTGATGGCGTCTTTGGCGTGGGAAGGGTCGATAGCCAGGGTGTTCGGGTCGATGTCGACGTAAACAGGTTTGAGACCTGCCGCTAGGATCGGGTCGATGGCTGTGCAGCATGTGAATAGTTGCGTGACAACGGACCCGGGTGAAGATTTACTAGCGTGGTCGGTGACGTTGAAGCCACTTGTAGCGCTGCTTTGCTTGTGTCGGTGCTGCTGAAGCTGGTTGAAAACGATTTCCATACCGTAGCGAGCTTTGAAGACGGGGAACCATTCTTCCGGATTCGTCCGTGTCGTCGCCGCCAATAAGGCGCGCAAACGCTGGCGCGGCGCGTCAAGCCATCGCCCTTGTTTATTACGCACGGGCTTACGCTAACAAAATATGACTCTCCTCCAGTCGCACACTCCGAAAAATGTGATAAATTCCCACGAACAGATCGCACGCTCATCGATACCGTCCACTCGCATGCCTGCCCCTGGCGAGCTTCCAGCTCGCGTCGAGCATGTCCTGTGCCAAGTCCAATGGCGTCGCGCCGCTCATCTCGATGGACGCCCACTTCTCATGGTTCATATGCCAGGCTCGGTGCACGCCGGGAACACCCGCGCACACCAGACCGTCGAGTATCATCGGATCGCATTTGATGTTCATGACACGCACGGATCCCGCGTTTAGTCCGAATGCTCGGGCCGGAGCTGTGAGGAACAGTGCGAACCATTTATTCTCCGGTGTGCGTAACGCTCGGCAAGTGCCTTTCGAAAACGGGTTGTCTGCCACCACGCCGTACTGTTCCACCGCATACCGCAGCAGGTCTGCTTCCAGGGACGTTGTCACCTCGAGCGTTGGAGCTGTTTTTAAATCCGTCATAGCCGCCTTCTTTATCTACGTTTTCCGCCCCCGGCTAGCATAAAAATTCGTGCTTACGCGCCGGGATTCACTGTTATCATGAAAAACCGCAAAAAATTCATGATAAACCATCAGACACTAACAGGCTCGTTTCAGCTTTTCGATTATCAAGTGGTCCGAACACGCCATCCTGTTTGACTCGTGCTTCTCGCCGGGATCAATTTCGGTGGGCTCGAGATCGGTGACCCACGCGAAGGTGTGCTCACCGGTGGCGGGAATGACGGTATTCTCGTTCTGTTTCATGTGGCAGACGGAGCATTC
>JAFNPO010000056.1 GCA_017386585.1 Aeriscardovia sp. | reverse complement strand
TTATGGTAGTGGATCCTGCCGTGATGGTCGGAGCCGGGGTCGCGCACGAGCAGGGTGACGGCGATCGGTGATTTGGACGCGGATCCGAACACGTTGCCGCCTTCGGCGTCCAGCTGTCCGCGCGTGAGGCGGCGGAACTCCTTATTGCCGCGCAGATCGACGACCCAGATGTCGGAGAACTCGTCGCACAGGCTCCGGCGGAAACCGTCGAAGGCCGTATTGCGCAACCATCCGCCGCCGGAGACGAAGCCGATGACGCCGCGGCCCGTGCCGTCCGGGCCGGCGATCCTGTCCGACGCCCAGCGGAACGCGCGGATGTACGAGTCGTAAATCTGCCTTGTGTTGCTGGATCCTTCGGCATGAGCGATGTAGGTTTCGGCGATGCGCTGGTCGAGGACCGGGTAGTGTTCGTTGGCGTTGCCGTCGTTGGCGTCTTTCTGGCCTGCGGAGTAGGGTGGGTTGGCGACGATCACGGTGATCGGCGTCCGGTTCTCCTGTTCGACGCGCTCGTTGTTCTCGCCGAACAGGCGGGAGTCCAGGGTACGGGCATCTTCGGTGGAGCGGAACGTGTCGGTCAGGCAGCCGCCTGGGAACGGTTCGTACTCGTAGTCCAGGCCCGCGGCCCTGCGGGCGGCCGCGTACTCGGATTCGATGTTCACTATGGCAATGTAGTAAGCCAAGGGCATGATCTCGTTAGCCCACAGTTCCCGCTCGTACTTGCGTTCCAGATCCTGGGCGGGGATGAGGCTGTTGCTCAGGAGACGGGCGATAAACGTGCCGGTGCCAGCGAACGGGTCGAGGATGTTGACGC
The DNA here is from genome assembly GCA_017386585.1 of Aeriscardovia sp. GTDB lineage: Bacteria > Actinomycetota > Actinomycetes > Actinomycetales > Bifidobacteriaceae > RGIG7107. Next base: position 877 of record JAFNPO010000056.1, on the reverse strand, counting down.
CCTCGTCGCGCAGACGCAGGCCGAAATGCTGCTTCAGAAGCCTGTCGGCGGCGTGCTCGATCCAGTCGACGATCCCGGTGGGCGTGTAGACGACGCCGAGCCTCTTCGCGTCGGCCTCGAACGCGGTTTTGAAGAACTTCTCGTACAGGTCGCGCACGAGAGCCACTCGAGCGACAGGATCCGCAGCGCACGCCCGAGCCGCCACCCGCACCTGGGCGTATAAACGCTCTAACTCACTATAGCCGTCAGCTTCCTCAACCAAAGGGCGCAAGACCGTGGTGAGAGGCGCCATAGCACGAGACACGGGATTCAGATCGGCGAAACACCGCCCCTGGGCGTCGGTCCTTTGACCGAATAGCGCGTCGAAGATTGGTCCAGTAACTAGGTGGGAGGAAATCATGCTGACGGCTTCGCTCACGCTTATTTGCGGGTTAAGCGTGCCACGCAGGGATTCAAGGAAAGAGTGGAACAGGTTCCGGGCCTCCCCTTCACGGCCAACAGCCCCCTCAACAGCCTTCCGAGTCTTTTCGTAGATGTTAGCGACCGTACCACCCCAGTCATCCCAGTAGCCAGTGGTACCGCAGTGAGCTACGAGCCGAGCCTGGAAAACAGTCGAAACCTGTTCGTCCAAATCAAGGTCACCCTGATAGATCTCTTGGGTGCGCGCGGCCAGGGATTCAACGTCCTGATGGTCGGAGCGTTTCATCCCATTCCTGCTTGTTTTGCTGCCTTTTCGTTTATCCTGAGCTGTGCGTTCCCTGTTGCGCAGAGCGAGAGTGTTAATCATCGCGTCGAAATGCCCGTCGATGGAGCGCAGGGACTGCAGGATCTGCCAGACGGTGTCGAAGTCGGAGGATGCCAGGGCGGCGGCCGGATC
>JAFNPO010000055.1 GCA_017386585.1 Aeriscardovia sp. | reverse complement strand
TGACAACTCTGGCATACATCCCGTCGCCGACGGTGTCCTATTTCAAGATCGGCCCGTTCACCATCCGTTTCTACGCGCTGACCATGATGTGCTCCATCTGGTTCGCTGTTTGGATTCTGACGCACCGATGGCGCAAACTCGGCGGCACCTTCGAACAGGTCACCGATATCGCCGTGGCCGCCGTGCCCCTTGGTCTTATCGGCGCGCGCATCTACAACTGCCTGACGGTTCCTTTCGACTACTTCGGGCCGACAGGGAGCCTCATCAACATATTGAAGATTTGGCGTGGCGGTATGGCGATTTTCGGCGCTCTTCTCGGCGGTTTCCTCGGCGCCGCCATCATGTGCCACCACCGGAAGATCCCCGTCCTGCTACTGGGCGACGCCGTCGCCCCCGGCCTGCTAATCGCGCAATCCTTCGGCAGACTGGGCAACTGGATCAACCAGGAATTGTACGGGTTGCCGACCACCTGGCCCTGGGGTTTGAAGCTCAATTCGGCGAACGCCATCGGCAAGTATGAAACCTGTTACGAGAACAGTCCGTGCCCTGACCCGCAGACGACCCTGTTCCAACCGACGTTCCTGTATTCCATCATCTGGTGCCTGCTCGGAGCGGCGCTCATCGTTCATTTCGGTAACAAATATGCCAACAGGCTCAAAGGCGGGCAGATCTTCGCCGCCTATCTCATCTGGTACGGCGTCGGGCGGGCGGCCATCGAGCAGATTCGTATCAACTCGTCGGCCTATTTCCTCGGCGTGCGCATCAACACTTGGATCGCCGGCGTGACAGCCCTCGTCGGCATCGTCCTGTATTCCGAACTGCAGCGCTCGGGGCTGTCACGAGCGTCGTTGCAGCGGAAGCTGGCGCTAGTCACTCAACGTGACCGGCAACAGTGCCTGAAAGAGAAAAAGAACGACGAGGAACGCCGTGTCCGGCGGCAGGTGAAAAAACAAAAGAAGAAACAGGGGAGGGCAGGACAGTGATGCGTCCCAAGCCATCCCAAATTCGGCAGCAGGAATGTCCGCTCCTGCCTCCCGTGCGCCAATATCCTTGCAGAGTGCGTTCCCGGTCCATCCGCAGGTGCTTCCGAATCGAAAACTGCACTGGCGGTCTTCTTCGAAGACCGCCAGTGATTTATGCGTTTTGGTCTGCATCCACGAGGCCGGATTCCTTTCGCGAGATGATGCGGCGCCTACAGATTTACTTGTGTGTCAAAGACCAGCGTCGACATCGGCTTTGGCATCGGCATACGTCGCCGCCAAAGACATCCGCTAGGCGGCAGCGACCGACGGCGACGTCACATGGGTCGCGGACAACAGCGCGCATCCCATTGATCCGGCGGTTATTGATGTAATAGCGCTCCTTGTCGTATGCCGGGAGCGAGGCCCTAAACAGAATCCGGACGCCGGCCCCGGACGGGCTGTATTCCGTATAGGTATCCATCCGGGAAATAATGTCCTCGACCATATCCGACAGCACGCCGTTCTCGACACAGTTGTCGATATCGATGGCGCAGCTGTCCCCAAAGATGCCGATGCCGCATATCCGGCCCTGTGTCTGACGGGTATGGCGTAATCTGTGAAGATGGCCTTATTTGCAGAATCCGCACGATTGTCAGATTCAAGTAAGACAAGAGGTATGACATGAGTTTTATTCAATGGTGTAATGATAACAACGGATTTTTAACTGCTATTTTGTCTCTCATCGGCCTGATCCTCAGTGCTACTGCTATAGTGGTGTCCATTCGCACGGCAAGATTGCCATACAAAAAGCGAATTATGCTGAGCTCAGCCCGAGTAATTGATCCCAGGCTAGTGCCGGGTGTCAGTATCAAAAATCATTCATACCAAAAACCACTCATACTGGGAATGTCTGTACTTGCAACAAATACAGGCAACAGAACAGTCAATCTCACGTATCTCGGGTATGGACTAAAAAAAGATGGAGAAAACAGGCCTCTCCCAATACTCCCATACAACCATGCGTTTAACAGTACAGCTTCCCTTGCTCCTTCCGAAATGTTTGAGAGCCAGTTTCATATCGATGGACTAATAAAGGTTTTAAAGGTTTTTTCTCGTGAGAACCGCAATATAAAGCTCTTTTTGTATGCGGAAGATACTGAGGGAAAAGAGTACATAGAATACATGAAAGAAGATAGTACAGTTGGTGATTTGCTTAATTTCTTAACTGAGGAAAAAAAGTATATGAAAGAAGATAGTACAGTTGGTGATTTGCTTAATTTCTTATTAAATTAAGATCAAAACACAGTACCTGACTATACGAAAACGCACTTTGTATCAATCATTCGCCCCAATACTCGAAAAGACCACACCTCGGAAGTAATCTCCTTAGATGCGGTCTTTCTGGTTTACCCGCTTGAAGACGTTTCAGATGATGGTTTTTAATTATCCCTTATCCGCACCGCCTTTGCGGACGGGTCTGTGTTTGCGTTTCTCAGCATCTTCGTTCTGGCTAGCTATGCCAAGTTCTCCCGTATCGCTCTCCTGGCACGATCGTGAAAGCCCTTCCGGTACCGCGGTATATACGGTATATGCAGGAGCCGCGGAACGCCATCGAGCTGGGAGAAAAAGGACTCCGAAGCGGAGGGTTTTTCCGATGCGTCATGGCGATGTTGCCGGCGGCTTTCTTCACGGAGGTGGATCCCTGAGCGCCCACGCCTGAAGTCCATCACGGCCGATTGTCTGGTTCTCGTCGAGCAGGTTCCTTAAACTGAACGCATGAACATCAAGATAGCGCCGAGCATTCTGTCTGCTGATTTTTGCAATCTCGAACAGGAACTATCAGGAATCGCGCACGCCGATGCCGTGCACATTGATGTCATGGACTACCATTTCGTGCCGAACCTCACCATCGGAGAGCCGGTAGTGAAACGAATCTGCGAAATCGCCACGAAACCAACCGACGTCCATCTGATGATTGAAGATCCCGACCGGTGGGCACCGCATTACGCTGAACTGGGCGCAACGTCCGTCACGTTTCACCTAGGAGCAACAGCGGCTCCTGTGCGTTTGGCTAGGGAGCTTCGTTCCCTGGGAACAAAGGCTTGCTTCGCTGTCCGCCCTGCAGAGCCGGTCGAACCAATTTTCGACATCCTCGAAGAATTCGACATGATTCTGGTGATGACCGTCGAACCAGGTTTCGGCGGTCAGAAGTTCCTATCCAACCAGGTCGGAAAAATCCGTAGGCTCCGCAACGAGATCACGCGCCGCAACTTACCGACGCACATTGAGGTAGACGGCGGCATCGGTCCTCTGACAGCCACTGACGTCGCCGCAGCCGGTGCCGACGTCTTAGTTGCAGGATCCGCTGTCTTTAACGCTGCCGACCGCAACGCCGCCATCGACGACATTCGCACCGCTGCTGAAAAAGCCTACCGACCATAACGTATTCCTGAATTGAGGCAAATAGGTTAAGCTGAAAAGGGCATTTTCAGGAAGGATGGGTGCGGTAGTGTCGACCGATGCGCGCGATGGTGTTCATTTCGGACCTCCTGCCCGGCGTGTCATCTGGACTGTACCCAACATCATCAGTTTCCTGCGAATCGTTTCAATTCCGTTCATAGCCTGGTTAATCGCCACACATCGACCCATCGCCGCGCTTATCGTGCTCGCGGCGTCCGGCGCCTCCGACGGATTGGACGGCTACATTGCGCGCCGATTCGACCAAGTTTCCGTCCTAGGGCAGATTCTTGACCCCATCGCGGACCGTCTACTCATCATTTGCTCCGCGTTGGCGTTGGCTATCGCACGCATCGTACCGTGGTGGCTGATGATCATCATCTGCTGCCGTGACCTTGTCATGGGCATCGAGATCCTGATACTCGCTCAGCATGATTACGGTCCCTTACCGGTGCATTTCGTCGGCAAAGTAGGAACTTTTATGCTCATGTTGGCCATTCCCACGCTAATCATGTCTCATGTTGCCGGATATTACACGCATACAATCCGCGTCGATTTCCTTGTCCATTCCTTTGGACTGGCCTGCTGCTGGTGGGGAGTAGGATTGTACTGGCTGGCAGGAATCATCTACTTGGTGCAAGGCCATCGGTTGCTGAAGAAAAGACCATGACTAGCCAGAAACCATGGTTTTTTTAATTCAGCTTTCTCGTATACCGCGCTTGTAGAATGAAAACATGACAGATTCAGAGCAGACAGCAGGCGAGACAACAAGCATCGGCATCCCAGCGATCCAAGTTCCCGTAACAACCAGCAGCATGGATAGGCCTTTGAGCCAACAGGATCTTCTGACCATTGAAAAACTAGAGCCAGGTTCCGCTTTGCTTGTCACTACCCGCGGATCGTCCGCCGGCGCACGATATCTGCTAGACGAGGACGTTGTCACTGTTGGCCGAGACCCGGAGTCCGACATCCTGCTCGACAATACGACCGTATCCCGCCGTCACGCCATCTTCAAACGCCACGACGGCCAATACACTGTGGAAGACGCCGGATCGCTCAACGGCACCTACGTGAATATGAAACGAGTCGATTCCGCCGAGCTACACAACGGAGATTCCATCATTATCGGCAAGTTCCGCATGCTGTACTTCGCGCGCTAAACAACACATAGCGATGACGTTGAAAACAATGAACAGACAAGTCCTGCAAGGAGAGCTGTTCTCCGATTTCGAGAACGCCGTCATCGATTCCAACAAAATCCATGCATACCGAGCCATAACGATTTCCAACGCCCTTGGCGTTCCACTCCATCGACTAGAGAAATGGGACAGCCAACGCATCATCGTGCCGTCCTTGCGCTCACCGCAGTCGACGCGTCGATTGTATTCAATGAAAGACGCGCTGCTGATCATGACCGTCCAGGAACTACTCGATAAAGGATTCAGCCAGCAAGAGGTCGCAGTCATCGTTAGTACTATAAGCGCTTATCCACTGAACGTTCTGAAAAACGTCGTCGTACATAAAATTTCCTTGCACGATTTGTACCAGCAGTGCCAGAAAAAGCTTGCGCAAGAAGACAGCGCGACAGTGCAAGAACAGCCAATACCTGCCGGCGCGAACGAACGCGTTATCGACGAGTTCACCGTCCGTCGTTTGCAAAAGGAACTCGAGATCAGGACAGCAGAGCGCGCCCAACAGCAACAGACCGATGTGCACGCCCGTAGTTGCATCAAATAAGGGGAAGAGGAGCTTGAAAGATAATACGCATTTCTGACATAACGTACATTATCGGCAAATTACTCGTAGTCAGGGAACCAACCCTCAGCGTGCATCTTCAAACGCTTCGCTAGCAGTTCGTTCAGCTCTTTCTCCGTACGACGCTCCATGAGCATATCCCAATGCGTGCGCTGCGGTTTACCTGGCTCCAACGCGTCAGCAACTTCATCGCTATTTTCCTCTAGAGTGGCTAATTTTCCGCAGCGACATTGCCAGCCCTTCGGAACTTCAGCATCCTCGGAAAACGGAACAATGGTCCGGTGTCCATCCGGACACACATACGTCACTTCCTTGCGGGCTGCAAAATCGACGTTCTCATCGGATTCCAGTGACTTTGCGCCGATACTCATACCGCGCAGACTGCGTTCTGCCATAAATCAACCCCCTCTTCCATAGGACGAGTGCTTCCCTCGTTAACAAAAAACAATCCGCTCTATTCCAAGCCCTCTGCTACACCGTTTCTAACCGACTCCCTTTTTTTGGTAGCACATGTCAGTCTTGAGCAGTATCTCAGAAGTCCTCAGCATCGGATTCGTCGATGCCGGAATACGCTACGACACCTTTGTTAACCAGTCTTTGTGCTTGTTCGGCACAAGCAGCCAGATTTTCATCAGCGGGAATTGCGTGGGCGATTTGCCCCAAGACGTCGCATAAGCGCTTGCAAGTGCGCACGAAATCACCGGCCGACCAGTCATGTTCACGAAGCACCTGATCCAACGACCGATCAGCAGACCATTCAAACACCGCTTCTGCGGCACCAAAATCAATCTCCGGAACAGAGTCAAGTCCGACTCTCTGAAACATGTAATCCAGATCCTCCCACACACTCGTCATATTAGCGGCACAACGCGCAATCCGACCGCGACGGCCCCCCGGAAAATGCGAAGTCCGGTCGGAATCGCGATACCGCGGCTCGTAAACAATTGCCGATACTACGGACGCCAACTCCTGAGGTGTCAGACCATCAAATACCTTCCCTTCCAAACATTCCGCCAGCAGGATGTCCTGCTCTGTGAACAGGTTGCGCAGCAACTCGCCCTTATCAGTCAAACGGTAGTCCTTCTTCCTCGCCGGCGAAGAATCTTCGATGTAGCCCAGCTCCAATAGGACATCACAAATAAGGTCGAAACGACGTGCCACCGACTCCGTGCGCGACGCATACTGATCCTGCGCGCGTTGCAGCCGCTTGCGCAGACGCAACCACCGCTGTCCCCATCTCAGATGTTCCTGCAAATCCGGACACTGTCGGCACGCATGGACGCGCTCACGTTTCCGCGTTTTCTCGATGCGGCGATCCACTTGCTCCAGCGCGGCAACCCGGTCTTCCGGTGTTTTGTAGCGACGGCGCTTGACACGGTTGCGTTCGCCACGTTCTAGGTTTGTCAGACGCTCTCGCAGCAGCAAGAACTCCTTGAAATCGCCAAATTGACATTGGAAAGCGTCTTCGTAGCCATGCAGTGCCGTCGTCATCGACACGATTTGGCTTTCCAGCTCTCCAGAAGAATGGTTCGCTTCCCACTGAGCAAAGGACCGGTTCAGCATTTCGCGGGCTGTTCGGTAGTCATGCAGATGTAGCAGATTCACTGCCATGTTAAATGTCGGGGCGAATTGAGAATGCAGCGGATACACACGGCGCGACGATAGTGCCATCAAAGCCAGCGGATCGAATTGGTGGCTGTCCACGACCACCGCATGGCCGACGGTGTCGATGCCGCGCCGTCCGGCGCGGCCCGTCAGCTGCGTGTACTCCCCTGGTGTAAGCGGGACATGTTCCACGCCGTTGAACTTTTCCAGCTTTTCGATGATGACCGACCGCGCTGGCATATTGATGCCTAAGGCCAGCGTTTCCGTGGCGAACACGACTTTCAACAGGCCTTTCTCGAAGACTTTCTCGACGATTTCCCGCAACACGGCAGCCATACCAGCATGATGTGCCGCAAAACCGTTTTCCAAAGCTGTACGGAAAGACAAATAGTCAAGGGCTTTCAAGTCAGCCCGATCAACCGCCCCGTAGACCATAGAGTCGGCAATCGCTCGAATCTCGCGGGCTTCCTCATCAGTAGTTAGACACAGACCGCTTTGTAGACACTGTTCGACAGCCTTTTCACAACCGGTACGGGAGAAGATGAAATAAATGCCCGGCAGCATGCCGATATAGTCCAGCTCGTCGACCACCGCCCACCGGGACGGTGTATATCGTTGGACTTCTTGTTTGTTCCTCAGGCGTCTGTCGCTTGCTGTTCGTCGTTTCCGGGCAGTACGCTCCAGCTCATCGATCCGCTGAACCAGTTGGCGGTTAACACGCGGGCGTCCTGTGGAACCGTTCTTCGCATACAAGTCGAAAACTTGGGGTTCATGACGAGGCGACTGTTGAAGGATTACGTTCTGCTCCAGTGGAACAGGCCGGTGTTCTGACACCACTAGATCGGTTGCCCCACGGACAGAGCCAACCCAGTCGGCAAAATCCTCGACGTTCGAAACCGTCGCCGATAGGCCAACGATTTTAATACTCTTTGGCAGATGGATGATGACTTCTTCCCAGACCTGTCCGCGAAACTTGTCTCCCAGGTAATGAATCTCGTCCAACACGACGTAGCGCAGAGCTTCCAGCGTCGTCGAGCGTTCGTAAATCATGTTTCGCAGGACTTCAGTCGTCATCACGATGATAGATGCTTCGGGATTAATTGACAGATCTCCGGTCAGCAAGCCCACATTCTCCGTGCCATACCGACGCACAAGGTCATGGTATTTCTGGTTACTCAGCGCTTTAATGGGCGTTGTGTAGAATGCCTTAACATTTTGCTGCCAGGCCAGGTACATGGCAAAATCGGCGACGACCGTTTTACCGGCACCTGTCGGCGCGGCAACCAGGACATTTCTGCCGGATTCCAGCGATTCCAACGCCTGTTCCTGGAAATTGTCTAAATCGAAGGGCAGCCCCTGGGCGAATTGGCGTGCGGCGCTCTGTCGCTGCTTCTGCCGACGTTGGAAACGGCGATACTTCTCCGCGGGGGACATTTCCTCTTGTCGGAATAAATTACCGTACTTCACATCATTTTCTTTAGACGTCTGACGATGATGGCGATTCGTCATGAACCGAACCTTTCCTGATTATTATTCTTCGTTGAAACGGAACCACCGCGTCCAAGCAGTCGCATACCGCTGACGTCGTTCATCCCTGCGGGCAAGGACATCAGCGTGTGCCGCCGCGTACTCGTCGATTGCCACATCCAGAGGACGGACGAAAATTGGATCCAGAGAATCGACATCCTCAGGCTTCTGTTCCTTCATCTGCGCCAGCTTCTCCTGCGCATGCTCTATTACTGGCTTGATAGTTCTGGCGGCATTTTTAGCATGATGGAACGCGAATAGCGTTCCGAGGACCAGCATTATCACGAAGAAGCAGGCGAGAACCACCCACACCCATCCTGGCATTCTGTTACTCCCCGTTTTCAATAATACTCAATTCATGCTGAGCGCGAGCAATGACCATCGATCTTATCGTCGCTGGAGCGACAGAGGTGATATGACGCGCATGCGCGACGCAGAAAATGGTGAACCACGAGTTAGATGTGACGTGCAGATGCACTTTCTCGCCGTCTCCCCATGGTTCCACCGTCGCTCCTGGCAGTTTCTTGATGTACGGGAAACCCGGTTTGTCAGTAATAAAAGCTACTTCCGCTCCGTTTTCGAAACCCCACTGGCGCAAGCGGTCGATGGGTGCGTCTGGGATGTTTAGCCTGTCGGTGGACCGCACTACTGTCGCTTTGCTGATGCGCGCAATGCGCAGTGTTGACCAGTCGCGAGGTGAATCCCTTGCTGTGTCGTCCCAGATGGCGACGTAATACAAGCCTTCCTCCACGAAAATCTTCGCGGGGATGATTCGTTTCTGACGCGTCCGGCCTACACCGTCCGTGTATTCGACATCCATTTGACTGCCTGTCTTGATGGCCTCGCGAATCATCGGAACCGTTGACGGTTCGATTTCGTAGCCGGTTAGACTCAGCCACGGAATCGACCCGGGGGCTGTCTCTTTCTTGAGCCGCGCACTCAAATCACGTGCTACAGTTCGCTCTTCTACTGGCAACAGCGGAGACTTCGATAGGTAGTACACGGCAGCTGCCAGCAAGCCCAGATACTGCGGGGAGATGCCGGCGAGGCGGTCCAGTCCTAGGGAATTGGTCGCACAGACACGACCTTCATCCTCTAGAAGCGTCCAATCAATGTCGAAGAACTGCGATCCGGCAATCTCACCGTCATCGGACACTGTCGTCAACGTTCCGATATCCTTGCGGATGGTGGCTATAGCTTTGCGCTTCTCCTCCGACGTGACGCCACCAATGAATCGCTCGGCCAATTCCTCCAACGTGTATTCGCACCCCAGATGTGCGGACAGAAACAACAGGAGCCGTAGACGACGGTCCACTTCAGAACCGGTCTGATTCGATCCGCTCAGAGTTTTTCGGCCTTTCGATTTAGTCTCGTCCTGGGATTCATCGGATAAACCGGAGCAGTAATAGTCCTGGACAGGAACCGGTCCCGACTTACTGCTCAAATCGGCGTTCCCAATCCTCGTTGCGGACACAAGACGCCGCTGGTAGGCATCGGCGGCCTCCTGTGGGCGCACAATCCTGGAACCAGGATGCTCGAGCACAAACATGGCCAAATCATCGGAATCGCTGTACGCCACATTGATGGGTTCGCTGTCCGTTTCGACAGTGGCCGTGTACCGTCGGGAATCCACGGCTTCGATGAAATGCTTAGGGATAATCTGCGTGCCTAGGCCTGGAGCAATGGAGTCCAAGCCGAGGCCCGGAGCCGGTATCTTCTGAACGCGTGGTGTTGATCGAGACGCTTCCTTTCCCGGCACCCTCGCATTGTTCTGTTCGGCTGTCGAGATGGCAAGCGATTGTGCCAGATAGTTTGCAGCGGCGAGAACCGGCAAATCCTCCGGATCAAAATGAAGACGTTTGCGAGGCTCGTCGCCCAGCTGAAGACGGTACGACGCGAAATCCTGACCGTCAGATTTAGAGGAGTATTCCGGCTGGCGCGACTCGATGGCGATCCCCATAGCTGCCAGCTTCGCACGATCCCGCTGGAACTGCTTGGCGAAAGCAGCCTTGGCGGCCTGATCGGCAAGTTCACCGTAGGAATCAGCGTAGGCCTTCACGCGCTGGGCAATCTGCCTTGACGTGAGCCACTGTGGAAAAACGGAGGAAAGCACGGCCAGTACATCAAGCTCATGCTTCCCCCACTTATCGGAGAATCGACGCCTTCCATTGGATGAACTCTCTGCCATCTGTCCCCAAGTCTTGATAAAATTTCGCTCACCGTACTTTCACAAGTATACGTCCCTCATTCTAAGCCTTTCGAAGATTCCACCCAAATTCCGCAAACTTTTGCTACCAGGAAACCTAATCGGTTCTTTTCGGAATTATTCCCAGTCGTCGTCTTCAATTCCGTTCGGGCCGATGAACTGCCCCTGGGGAACGTACGCAGCCTTGCCGTCGTCCAACAAAGCGGCGTCTCCGAAGAATGTGATATTCTTTCCGAACGTCCAGTCTCCGGTGACGGTGACAGAGTTGGCAGCTGCGATGGATGGTATCTCGTACGGGAATCGGGCGTCGAAGTCAGCGATGTTCTTGTAGTAGCGCTTGTCAAGCTTAATCACCGGGAAGACATAATTACTGTCCTCCATCTCGAAAGAATCAGTCATGTGGAACCGGTCAGAGCGCATGATGAAGAGGTCGTTCGTGGTTTTGACCGGCAAGAAGCGTGGACGGCCGACCTCCAGGCAGATGGAACCGTCGAACTGGCCGATAGCAGCGCCCATAGCGGTCTCCAGTTGGATGACAGCTGCCGTCGCCGAATTCGTCGGATCGACGGTCTTGTGATTCGTAATGACCGGAAGTGGAAGGATGCCTTTGTTGCTGTCCAGCTTCTCTTTCAGTGCGTCGACACGCACCCAGAGATTATTGGTGTTGAAGTATGCATGGCGCTCGATATTCATGGCTGACTCCATGTCATCCGGCTGGACTTGAGACATCTCGCGTAGCATGAGACGGCCGGTAGCGCTGTCGCGAACAATCTGACCGCCCTTAACGTCGGACGGGGTACGGCGGGCGACTTCCATCATGAACGGAGCTCCGCTCTGGGCAAAGTAGCCGGCGACGGTGGTCGACGGACGCGCGCCAAGGTTGTCTGAGTTGGAGATAAACAGGTATTTAACTCCGTTTTCCTGGAGCGTGTTCAGCAGGCCGGACGACGCTAGCGCTGGGAAGATATCTCCGTGTCCTGGCGGGCACCATTCCAAATCAGGGTTAGCGTCCCAAGACACCGGGGTTCCATCCGGAAGGATCTTTGGCTCACAGTTCTGCAGAATCTCGACCGGAATGTTCTTTTGCTCAAAGCCCTTAGTAGCTTTGATGATGTCCATCGTGTCCCCGGATGTACGGTAGGAGTCCATGAAAATAATTGGCAGGCTAATACCCAGACGCTTGCGCGCAGACATCACTTGTCCCAAGATAATGTCGAGGAAGCGCAGCTTTCGGCCTTTATGCACGCGGACTGGTAATAGCGACTTCGCGTGGCCCAGACCCATCGACGTGCCGAGGCCGCCGTTCAGCTTCAGGAAAGCCGTGTGTGCCAGCGCGTCCGTTGCCTGGGAACGATCAATCGCGCCTATCACGCCATGGATGCTCGGGATATCTGTTAGTGGGGTAACATCGGACTCCTTAATCCAACCAGAAGCATCACTCTCCCATGAATGGTATAAACGCGAGAACGAGGCGATAGACACTTCGTTCATGCCATGCGTGCGCATTTTCTCAATTGCTTGATTCAGGCCTTCGACACTCACGGGGCTCTCCTCTCTCTCGGCTTACGAGTTCCATGACGCAATACGGGGAGTATACAGCACGCGTCAAAGTCACTTGTCGAGAGAGACCGGACTCATCACATTGTTAACCCACTTACTGATCCTGCTCACTAGTTTTTCTTTTCGCGGATACGCAGCGACAACTGAATTGGCGTGCCAGTGAAACCGAACTCTTCGCGTAGCTGGTGTTCGATATAACGTAAGTAACTGTGATCGAAGAAACCAGTTGTGAAGATCACAAAGCGTGGCGGTCGGATTGATGTTTGTGTCGCGAATAGGATGCGAGGCTGCTTGCCACCGCGAAGCGGATGGGGGTGGGCAGCCTGAATCTTGCCGAAGAACGTGTTGAGTTTACTAGTTGGAATGCGCTGGTCCCGGGATTCCAGAGCTGTTTCTATCGCGCGTGACAGACGGTTTGTATGCCAGCCCGTCTTCGCAGACAGATTCACACGCTCTGCCCATGTAACCTGACTAAACTCCAACTGGTAGAGTCGCTCAAGTCGTGCGCGGCTGTACTCATCTAACAGATCCCACTTGTTAAAGACGAGGACGATGGCCTTGCCGGCATTTACTGCCTGCGTCATAACGCGCAAATCTTGCTCAGTGATGGGTTGGGACGCGTCGAATAAGACGAGACACAGGTCTGAACGCTCGATAGCGGCTTGTGATCTCAGCGTCGAATAGTAATCCGCGCCGGATACCTTCTGCAGCTTCTTTCTAATACCGGCGGTATCGATGAGGAGTACCTTCTTGCCGTCTAGGTCGATGACTTCGTCGACAGGGTCACGGGTTGTGCCAGCGACGTCGTTGATGACGCTGCGTTCGGTATGCGCTAGCTGGTTCAGCAGTGACGACTTACCAACGTTCGGGCGTCCGATTAGTGCTACTTTACGTAGTTTGGACGAGCGTACCAGTCCCGAAGTCTTGTTGGACTTTTTCAGCGTGGCGACGCAGGTGTCTAGCAGGTCCCCAACACCGCGGCCATGCATGGCCGAGATCATCTGAGGTTCGCCTAGTCCCAGGCGCCAGAACTCGGCGGCTTCCGACTCTTCGCGTTGAGTGTCGACTTTGTTGACGACCACGATGACCGGTTTGCCTGACTTGCGCAACATGCTGACGAGGCGTTCGTCTGTGCTCGTCATACCGGTGTGTGCATCGACAACGAACAGAATTACGTTCGATAACTGGATTGCTACTTGCACCTGATCGGCGACAGCGGAATCGATGCCCTTGGTATCGGCTTCCCAGCCGCCGGTATCGACGAGAAGGAAGTCGTTTCCGCACCATTCGGCCTCGTAGCTCACGCGGTCGCGGGTCACCCCAGGTCTGTCCTCCACAACGGCGGCCTTACGGCCAAGAATGCGGTTGACCAGCGTGGACTTGCCGACATTCGGACGGCCGACGACAGCCAGGACACCGACCGACTTCAGCACGTCGGACGAGTTGAGCAGCTCGCTATCCAATAAATCGCGATCCTCGTCGGTCAAACGGTAGTCTTCCTTGAAGTCATCCACCGTTACCAGGGGATTGTCGACACCATCAGCGCCTATGGTGACGGGGATTGACGGCGACGAAGGCACGTGCCTCTGCTGTTCCTTAGTTTCCTGTTGGCGCTGGATGGCAGCGTCAACAATGCGCTCGAAGGCGGCGAGCGTCTGCGTGAAGCTTATGTCCGAGTTGTCGACAGTGATGACGCCTTTGGCGGCCGTGAGAAACTGCGTAACTTTGGAATCAGCATGGTCCCGGGCCGTAATATTGTCGGCACCGGTGTGTAAGTGCTGAGTTTGCTTTTTGCGCCTTTTTTTTCGCACTTCTTCGCGCGCCGTCAGTAGAACGCGGACTTGCGCCTTCGGAGCGACAACTGTGGTGATGTCGCGACCTTCGACGACGATACCCCGGCCGTTGGAATAGGAGGCGTCTAACCCCTGGTCGGAGATAATCTGTTTTTGTGCGTTAATGAGAATGGAGCGTACCGACGAGAAGGAGGATACGGTCGACACGTTCGCCGATACGTCCGCGGCGCGGATGGTCGACGTGATATCCTCCTTGTCGCAGAAAACCTGCGGTTTGCGCGGGTTGACCACCATCCGCAAATGAATTTCACAGAAGTCCAGGACAGCCTGGGATACAGCGTCCACGTCGGACAGGTCGACACCGTTTTTCAGACACCACCAGGCCGCTGCTCGATACATGGCTCCGGTGTCGAGGTAGGCAAAACCGTACTTCTTCGCCAGCGCTTTCGAAATGCTAGACTTGCCGACTCCGGCAGGACCGTCAATGGCAACAACAATCACAGTCCGACTTCTTTCTCGAGTTTTCTGACTTCTTCAACTGTCAGCACGCGGTAGCTACCCGGGCGCATGTTTCCTAGGGAAATCGGTCCGATGCTGATGCGCACTAAACGCGTCACCTGGTATCCCAGAGCGGCGAACATCCGTCGTACAATGCGATTCTTTCCCGAATGTAGCTGCACCTTCACGACAGCATGCTCGCGGTTACCGCTCAACAGGACGGCCTTGTCGAACTTCTGCCACCCGTCTTCCAAGCAAACGCCGCGCGTTACCATGCGGTGCAGCGTGGACTGCGTGATGGCTCCTTTAATTGTCGCCACATAGGTCTTCTGAATCTCGTAGCGGGGATGCATGACATGCTCCGCAAGTTCCCCATCATTAGTCATGAGGATGAGACCTTCGGAATCGTAGTCTAATCGGCCCATGTGGAAGATGCGTTCGTACTTGTCGCCAATGATGTCTCGCAGGGTCCAACGGCCCTTCTTGTCATCCATCGCCGAGAGCACCTTACGCGGCTTGTTCAGCGCCAGCGTCACGTGACGGTTGTCTAGGTGAATTCGGACACCGTCGACGCGAATCTCCTGTTTCTGCGGGATAACGCGAGCACCTAGCTCCCCCACAGTTTCGCCGTCAATCTCGACGCGACCCTGGGATATGAGGGTCTCGCATTTACGCCGAGATCCATAACCGGCGGCGGCGAGCACCTTCTGCAGGCGAACGCCCGCCGGAGCGTTGTTCTGCTCTTGCGCTTTCAAAATATGCGAATACGGATGAGGCATCGTTCTCCCAGCGTAACCTTCTCTTTGCTTCCCCATACGGACTGCTATGTTTTTTCAAAATAACTACAGCAAAACGTCTGAAAACGGCTGTGAAGTAAAATCAGACAACATGCCCGTTGCTAGACTTAATCCTGTCGGTATGGGTAATAGCCCTGTGTTACATAGCAAAGGTAAGTATATGACAATTGACACGTCTCCAACAAAGAAGGTGTCCTCTTTAGGAGCCGCCGCCGATGCGGAGGAAGAGAAGCTGATTTCCGAAGAAGCGGAAAAGTACGCCGTCGATTCCGGTTCTGGTCTGACCGCCAACCGCTGGCTGCGTATGCTGACCGAATTCATTGGTACATTCTTTGTTGTCTTCCTCGTTCTTGGCGGCTCCGCTTGGACGCTCCTGACCGGCCTCTCTCCGGTATACATCGCTTTCATTGCGTTTGTCTCCTATGCCGTGTCGGCCCTTATCTTCCAGGGGATCTCTGGAGCACATTTCAATCCGGCTATCTCACTGGCTGCTGCACTAACTGGACGTCTGAACTGGCTGGACGCGTTGCTCTACGCCATCGCACAGGTTCTTGGCGGCTTCGCGGCCTCTGCGGTCATGATGGGTCTGATTCGCAACCTTCCGGACACATTGAGCATCAAGCCAGCACAGTGGTGGGAAGTTCTGTCTAATGGCTTCAACGCCTCCGACGTCTCTGATCGCCTGCAGGTTGGCCTCATGTTCGCCGTCATTGTCGTTCTTATCGGCACACTGATCGTTGTTGCAGCAGCGATGAGTGCTCTGCACGAGGATGGCCGAGCAATGCACCGCTACGCTTGGACCACCGCCCTGGGCTACGCTGCTGCCATGCTGATTACTGTCTTCTTTACGGGGGGTGGCGTGAACCCGGCCCGTGCAACCGGCTCTGCCATTGTTGCTAGCATCGAAGGTGTTAAAGGCGTTGGTGCTGACTTGTGGGTCTTCTGGATTGTTCCGCTACTGGCTGGCGCCATTGTCGGCCTGATTATGGTAATTGTCTTCGCCGTTCGCGCCAATAAGGAATCTATGAACATCGCTCAAGAGATTGAAGAAATCGAAGATGAAAAAGCCAAGAACTTCGAAGAGGCCGTCAGAGACAGCGTCTCCAGTTCTTCCAAGAAGAATGCTGAGAAGGACTTGAAAGATCTTCGCGACTAACGTGTTTGTTTAAGGTATGAAAAAAGCCGCTTTTAGCGGCTTTTTTCATACCTTAAACAAACACCTATAAAGCAAAAATTTATTTGGAGTTTCCCATTCTCGCGCAAATCCATTCAGGTCTAACTTCCAGCGGCTTCACCTGGTAGACCCTTGTAGTACGGGTCTACCAGGTGAAGCCGCCCTCTCTCGCTCTAATTCGATTCCATCGCATAGTTGAACGCCGGAATATCCAACTCGCCCCCTAGGCCACTTCTGCTTCCTAAAAGGACACGAAAAAGCATGGAATCCAAAAGTTTAATTTCCTCGCATAAACCGTGACGCCCGGACCTGACTACAGATACGTCTCCGAGCTATAAGCTTAGCAGCTTCGGAATCACGCCAGATACAGGACAGCGAGATACGCTAGGACAATGCCAAAGCCCAGAACATACCCCGCCACGCAATCGAACAGCGGGCTGCGTACTTTCCAAGGACTTCGTTCCCGCAAAACTAGCCGTACCGTGGCAGAACCGACAGCAGAGACGGCCAGAATGATGGTTGCCGCGAGGATTTCGCCGCAACAAGCAATTACCGCAGCGATGGCAACGAGACCGGCGATAATCCACTCAAACCAGGGTCTGCCTTCATTGGCTTCGGACGCTAATGGCGCTTGCCGTCTACGTTTCATCTGGCTGTTCCTTTTGCGCTGATTGAACTACTTGTGACACACCAGATATGACAAGACGGCAGCCTGTTTTGACCGCCGTCCTGCTCTCTTCAGGGGAAATCATGACATCCGCATCAAGACGCTGATAGGATTGTCCTCCAGCCGTTCCCTGCCGCCCTGGCCTTCCAGCTCTACCGCGAACGAGAAACCAACGACTATCGAACCCGTGCGTTCGACCAGCTTCTTCGCAGCGGTCGCAGTGCCGCCGGTGGCCATCAAATCGTCAACGATGAGAACACGGGAACTCTGTGGCAGCAGCTTATCCTCAATCTCAATAGTTGCGGCCCCATATTCTAACTCGTAGCTCTGCTTCAGTGTTGGCGGTGGCAGTTTGCCGAGTTTACGAATGGGAAGGAAACCCTTTTTCAGCCTACACGCTAACGGAACTCCAACCAAAAAACCACGAGCTTCCAGACCGCCGATGTAGTCAAACTCCGACGCTGGAATCGGCAGAGCTTCGACCATGGCGTTAATGAGCAGAGCGAAGGCCTTGGCGTCCGTCAGAATGGGCATCACGTCGCGGAACATCACGCCCTTGCCCGGGAAATCGGGAATGGTTCGAATCTTGGAGACTAAGTACCGGGCATCCTCTTCGTCGATGAGCTTCAGCCCGTCGAATTCCATATCACCCGTATCCTGTGCCGCCATATGCAATTCTCCCTTCTCGATGCTGCTATCGCGCAATACCGTCAGTTCTGCGCGGAGTCTGCAGTATCGATTGCCTCGGCGGACGGTTCTGCTTGATGTGGTTCTGTGGACGAAGCATTGGTCGCGGTCGGCTTAGGCAGTGTGACGGACTGTGCGTCAACGGAAGCGACATCGGTGTCAGCCGCTGTGACCTCAGCTGTCTTGGTCTGGACGGAGTTGTTTTTCTCCGGCAGTGGGTTTCCCTTGTCATCGACGTCGTCGTCGCTAACATAAGCGGGGACAACAGGTGCCTTGACAATGGCCTGGATACGCCAGCGCGACAGGGACCCCTCGGAGTCGATGACAATTTGGTCACGCGGGATGTCGATTTCTTTGACGGTCCCCAGCAAACCAGATACCGTGGCTACTGGATCGCCCGGCTTTAAAGTGTGACGCCAATCCTGCTGGACTTGCTGCTGCTTCTTCTGCTTGCGCATCGACCACCACATGAAAACGACCATGGCGATAATCACAATCACCATCACGAGGCTGTTACCCATAATTCATCCCTTCAGAATTAACGGCTTCGACCGAAGAAAAGCATGCCTAAGTTTAGACCGGCGAAATGACATCGCCAGGAACATGTTTTCCTAGGTGCTGCCAAGCCTTTTTCGTTGCCATCCTCCCCCGCGGTGTCCGGACTAGAAAACCTTCACGGACTAAATACGGCTCACACACGGTTTCCACGGTTTCCGTCTCCTCGCCGACCATAGCCGCGAGATTCTTAATACCGACCGGTCCGCCGTGGAAATTCTCGACGATGGCGTGCAGAAGGGACAAATCAAGTCGATCTAGCCCGTCGCTATCGATTTGGTATAGCTTTAGCGCAGACTCAGTGGCTGCCACGTCAATGCCGTCCAAGTCCTTGACAGTCGCCCAATCGCGGACTCTCCGCAGCAAGCGGTTGGCAATGCGCGGAGTACCGCGGGAGCGGCGTGCCAGTTCCTTAGCAGCTTCGGGAGCGACGGCAATACCAAGAACGGATGCCGACCGCTCGATTAACTTTTCCAGCTCCTCAACCGGATAAAAATCCAGATGCGCGGTGAAGCCAAATCGAGCCCGCAACGGCGACGGCAGCATACCTTCTCTTGTTGTCGCGCCAATCGCTGTGAAGTGCGGTAGAGTTAACGGAATGGATGACGCGCCAGGGCCTTTCCCGACGACAACGTCTACGCGGAAATCCTCCATCGCGATGTACAGTAGCTCCTCCGCGGCGCGCGGCAATCGGTGTATCTCGTCAATGAATAGAACTTCTTCCTCTTCCAACGACGATAGAATGCTAGCCAGATCGCCAGCATGCTGAATCGCTGGGCCAGACGTCACACGGATTGGGACATTCAGCTCGTTGGACATAATTATTGCCAGCGTCGTCTTGCCCAAGCCGGGAGGGCCAGCCAACAGGATATGGTCAGGCGGAACCCGTCGCTTACGAGAAGCGTCTAGGAAAAGCTGCAGCTGTTTTTTCAATAGCGGTTGACCAATGAAGGAATCTAAGGTGGCCGGGCGTAGCTCCTCATCACTGATCTGCTCCTCGTCCAACGGTTCTGCTGAGACCATGCGCAACGATCCTTCGCGCATGCCACTGTTCTGCTCTGTCATCATGCTTTCTCCGGACGATCAAAAGACGAAAGCGCTTCGCGCAACACGTCCGGGACCTTATCCTCTGGAACGTCCGGCGCATATCCCTTGCGTTTCATCACTTCGACAACGGCTTTCTTGGATTCATCGGAGGACCAGCCAAAGTTCTGGAGTCCGCTGGCTATAGCAGCAGCCCGAGGACTTGTCTGCGTGAAGTCTAGAGATTCATTCTCTGCGTCTGCCGCGGACACCAGCGTGTCCGATAGCTCTAGGATGATTTTCTGGGCGCTGCGCCTCCCAATTCCTGGGGCCTTTGTCAATGACATGACGTCACCGTCGGCAATGGCCGACAGCAGATGTGTGCTTCCCAATGTCGAGAGCAGTGAGAGCGCCACCTTCGGACCGACTCCTGAAGCTTTCTGCAGTTGTAGGAACAACGACCGGGCGTCCTGCGTGGAGAACCCATATAAGACGAGGGCGTCCTGCACTACTGACAAATGCGTGTACACGAGCGTGACCATTCCAGCGCGGAGCCTCTCGCTGTCGGTGGTCGGCATCCTGACGGCGAAACCGACACCGTTCACGTCAAGGATGATTCCTTCCTGATCGATGGCTTCGACGGTGCCGCGTAGCTGAGCGATCACCGAAACTCCTTTCCGAAGTGGAACATGCGTTCGATTATACCCTTTGTCGTCTGGCTCACATGCCACGTCCTCGCATCTTGCTGCTGGTGTTCCGGGATTTCTGGACCGCCACTGCCCATTGACGTTGCGCAGCTGTCAGATGCTGGTCACGTTCCCCTCCTTGTAGCTCACCAGCCGGATGCAGGGCGTGACAGATTGCCTGTGCTAGCGCGTCGGCCGCGTCTGGCGGCTGCGGCAGTTTGTTCAGATGGAGGATGCGGGCCACCATCCGCTCGACCTGGATCTTCTGAGCCGTTCCGTTACCCGTGACTGCCAGTTTTACCTCCGAGGGGGTATGGACCGCTACCGGAATAGAACGCTGGGCCGCCGCCGTCATAGCAAGCCCCGCCACCTGGGCAGTTCCCAGCACCGTGTTGACGTTGTGCTGGGCGAAGACCTGTTCAATGGATACGACGTCTGGCGCAAAGTGGTCAATCTTCTCACTAAGGCCACGCCAGATTTTCAAAAGCCGCAGATCCTGCGACTGTGACGGATCCGATCGGACGACGTCGACGTGAACAAAAGAAAGCCGGCGTCCGCCGGCTTCTATCACACCGACCCCGCAACGCGTCAGTCCAGGGTCGACGCCAAGGATGATCATGCCTGTCCGCTTTCACCCCTCGGCATCAAGCTGTTCCATCACGTCATCTGGTGCAGTCCAGTTGGCGTAAATGTTCTGCACGTCGTCTAGGTCATCTAGATTGTCGATGAGCTTGACGACCTTGCGTGCGCCATCGAGATCGAGGGACACAGTGGTGTTCGGAACCATGGCTGTCTCGGCAGATTCGTAATCGAAACCGGCGTCCTGAAGAGCCTTGCGCACGGTAATCATGTCGGACGGCCCGGTGACGACTGTATACACACTACCTTCGTCGACGACGTCCTCAGCGCCAGCTTCGGCGGCTGCTTCGAATAGTTTGTCATAATCGACGCCTTCAGCGGCCACAGTGATCTGACCCTTGCGCTCGAAATTAAATGCGACAGAACCCGACGCGGCCAAGGAGCCGCCACCCTTGCCCAGAGTAGAGCGGACGTCGGCCGCCGCGCGGTTATGATTGTCGGTTAGACACTCGATGATGAGTCCGACACCGCCTGGCGCGTAGCCTTCATACGTAATGTTCTCATAGTTGATGCCTTCACCTTCAGCACCAGAACCGCGCTTAATGGCGCGCTTGATGTTGTCAGCGGGCATGGAACTCTTCTTGGCCTTGTAAACAGCTTCGTACAGCGCTGCGTTACCGGCCGGATCAGGGCCGCCCTGCTTCGCCGCAACTTCGATATCTTTGATCAGTTTAGCGAAGAGTTTGCCGCGCTTCGCATCAATCGCTGCTTTCTTGTTCTTGGTGGTGGCCCACTTGGAATGTCCTGACATGGCGCTCCTCACAAAAGTAATAGAACTTCGTTCATTGTATAAAGGCGTTCAGACGGAAACACAGGGGAACTGCGCATCCCACGGAGGTGGCGAATGTCTCCCTGGTGGAACCGTGTTCACATGCCTCAGGCTTCGTATCCAGAAATACGAACGAAATCGTCCAGCGTGCTACACTGCTCGTGCACACTGCAGACTTTCTCAATCAGGTCCTCCGCGTATTCCTTCGTAACACCATTGAGCTGGGAACCGTCGCGGAAGCGGAAGCTAACGCAGCCATTGGTACGGTCGGTGTCGCCGGCGATGAGCGTAATCGGGACCTTTTGCTTGGCCGCGTTGCGGATTTTTTTGCCGAAGCGGTCGTCCGAGTTGTCAACTTCGGTGCGAATGTCGCGCTGGACGAGCTCCTTGCACACGTCGGAGATATAGTCGAGAGATCCGTCGGTGACGCTAACACCTTCGACCTGGACCGGAGCGAGCCACGTCGGGAAGGCACCGGCATAGTTCTCGATGAGGATGGCGAGGAAGCGTTCAACAGAGCCGAACAGGGCGCGATGAATCATCACCGGCTCCTTGCGTTGGCCATTCTTGTCGACGTACTGCAGGCCGAAACGATGCGGTTCGTTGAAGTCAAGCTGGATTGTGGAGATCTGCCAGTTGCGGCCAATGGCGTCGCGAGCCTCGACGGAAATCTTTGGACCGTAGAACGCAGCGCCACCCGGATCCTCGCGAAACTCTAGCCCGGAGGCTTTGCCGACCTCGCGTAGTGCACACTCGGCTTCCTCCCAAACCTCGTCGGAGCCGACATACTTGTTCGGATCTTTCGTGGAGAACTCAAGGTAGAAATCAGTGAGGCCGAAGTCACGGAGTACCTGCAGCACGAAGTTGAGAACTGAGGTCAGCTCATCCTTCATTTGCTCGCGCGTACAGTAAATGTGGCTGTCGTCCTGGGTGAAGCCGCGCATACGGGTCAGACCGTGAACCTCGCCGGACTTCTCATAGCGGTACACGGTACCAAACTCAAAGAGGCGCAGGGGCAGCTCGCGGTAGGAACGCTGGCGGGACTTGAAGATAAGGTTATGCATCGGACAGTTCATTGGCTTCATGTAGTAGTCCTGCCCCTGGCGCTTGATAACGCCGTTAGCATCCTTGACTTCGTCGAGGTGCATCGGGGGGAACATGTCGTCGTGGTACCAGTTCAGATGCCCGGACGTGATGTACAAGTCCTGCTTGGTCAGATGCGGGGTCTGCACGAAGGAGTAGCCGTTGCGGCGGTGCATTTTGCGAGAGTAGTCTTCCATGGCATTAATGATTGTCGCGCCCTTGGGATGGAAGACGGCCAGACCGGGTCCCAATTCCTCCGGGAAGCTGAAGAGGTCCATGTCTGCGCCAATCTTACGATGGTCGCGTTTCGCAGCCTCCTCTTGGAGTATCAGATACTTCTTCAGGTCTTCCTTAGTATTCCACGCCGTGCCGTAGATGCGTTGCATAGTCGGGTTGTTTTCGTTACCACGCCAGTAGGCGGCTGCGGTACGCTGAAGCTTGAAAGCACCGATATATCTAGTACTTGGCAAGTGTGGCCCGCGGCATAGGTCTTTCCACGCTGTGGTGCCGTCCTTGTGCACGTTGTCATAGAAGGTCAGCTCGCCATGGTTACGATCACCCTCAGTCTTCTCGGGGTCGTTAATATCAACTTCCTTGAGGCCGATGAGTTCAAGTTTGTATGGCTGGTCAGCCTCGTCGGAACGGCCTTCCTCTTCAGTGACAGAGCGGCGGACGAAACGCTGGTCTTCCTTAATAATCTGCTGCATGCGCTTTTCGATCTTCTTGAGATCGTCCGGCGTAAACGGCCTATCAACATCGAAGTCGTAATAAAAGCCGTTGTCGATGACCGGACCAATGCCGAGCTTCACGCCCGGATACAGATCTTGGACGGCCTGAGCCATGACGTGGGCCGTGGAGTGGCGCATGATAGCCAGTCCTTCGTCGCTATCAGCAGTAATCGGCAGAACCACGTCCCCGTCGCGCAGCGGAGTGTAGATGTCCCGCGGCATGCCGTTGATGAGCACAGCGACGACGTCGCCCTGGTCGGCGAAAAGATCCTGGCCAGTCATCGTCGACATGATCTGTTGTGGAGTGCCGTTGACGGTGACGGTGATTTTCTGAGCTTCTTCAGCCATAGAGTAATGTCCTTACTGTCATAGACCCGCTTTACAAGGTGCAGGCCTAGACTCTACGTTGCGATTATCGAATCTAGACAGACTTACCGACATGCAGTGAGAAACAAGGAAAACCAAAAGAAACGAGCCAACCTACCCGAGCGTGGGTGATGTAGGAATCGAACCTACGACCCCTTCCGTGTGAAGGAAGTGCGCTAGCCGCTGCGCCAATCACCCGATAACAAAAAATCCAGAGCACTAAAACCTCTGGATTTCGGTGGGCGATACAAGGATCGAACTTGTGACCTCTTCCGTGTCAGGGAAGCGCGCTCCCTCTGCGCCAACCGCCCG